>NZ_WJIE01000006.1:300000-600000 GCF_009649845.1 Polyangium spumosum | reverse complement strand
CGTCGCGGCGCTCGCGCTCGTCGGGTGTGTGGTCGCGACGGCGTGCGGCGCGGTGTCGCTCGACCTCGTGGGCGAGGAGCGGCTCGCGGCGGTCCGGCCGTGGCTCGTGGCGTCGGTGGCGGGGCTCCTGCTGCACGCGCTCACGCACGCGCCGAAGGTGGGCGACGAGAACACGCGCAGCCGCGTGACGGAGATCGTGGCGGGCCTCGTGGGTCTGTCGATCGCGCTCGTGAGCCTCGAGCCCGACGGGTGGGTGCTGCACCTCGGCTGGCCCGTGCGGGTGCTCGGCGTCGTGCTCCTCGTCGCGGCGGTGGTGGTGAAGGGCCTCGTCAGTGGCGCGCGAACGGTCGCGGAACATCCGCTGCGATCGGACGGACGAGATCCTCGGGCCGGATGAGCCACGTCGGCTCGGGGACGTCCTCGAGCTCGTAGAAGCCGCCGCAGAAGACCTCGTGCGGGCACGCCTCGCAGACGGGCTTCTTCACGCGCCGCTCGCGCAGGTACTCGAAGAGGTTCACCTCCTCGTTGTTCACGAAGAGCATGTGCCGCTCGAGCTTGAGCATGTCGCCGAGGAGGAAGTCCTCGTAGCCGGGCATGAAGCAGAAGGGCAGGTTGATGACCTGGATCTTCATGCGATCGCGGAACGCGTCGATGGTCCGTTTCGTCTCCGCGGCGGCGGCGGCCGTGTCGGGGCAGACCGAGCTCGTGGCGCGCCCGAAGGGCGTGAGGAACTGGATGTTGAACCAGCGCAGGCCGAGGTCGAAGACGAGCGCGGCGACGTCGAAGAGCTTCTTGTGGTTCGACTTCGTGAGCGTGATGTTCGCGCCGAGCTCGACGCCCGGCGGGGCGAGGCGGACGAAGTTCTTCACGCCCGCGACGGTCTGATCGAAGGCCTCGGCGACGCCCACGTTCTGCGCGTGGGTCTGCGCGTCGGGGCCGTGGATGCTCGTGAGGATCGAGGTGACGCCGGAGTGGACGAGCTCTCTCGCGTACGCCTCGTAGCTCGACATGCGCGCGTTCGTGGTGACGTTGACGCGCTCGTAGCCGATGCGGCGCGCGAACTGGACGAGGCGGACGAGGTTCGGGTTGAGCGTGGGCTCGCCGCCGTCGAAGTCGAGCAGCGTGACGCCGAGCTTGCGGTACTTCACGAGCAGCTCGCGTTGCCGATCGAGGTCGCCGTCGAACTGCGAGCGCGTGCCGGTCGCGCAGAAGGTGCAGCGGTTGTTGCACTTGTAGGTGACGTTCATGATCACCTTCTTCGGCCCCTCGGAGGCCCGGATGCGCTCGTCGAACGTCCACTTGAAGCGGCGCAGGTCCTCCTCGGTGAAGGCGTCGGTCGCGATCGTGGGCACCTGCTGGAAGCGCGGGCCCCAGTCGCTCACCACGGGCAACGCGCGGCCCTTCTTTTTGGCCTCGGCGCCGAGGCGCGTGCCGGGCAGCGGCGTCGCGAACTGCACGCTCGGGAAGGCGCCCGTCTGCTCGAAGAGGTCGAGCGCGAAGGCGAGCGTGCCGTTGATGTCGCGCTTCGTCTCGCCGGGCAGGCCGATCATGAAGTGCACGAGCATCGGCAGCTCCGCCTGCTGCGCGAGCCGGGCCGCGGCCTGGATGGCCGAGAGGTCGAGCTGCTTGTCCACGACCTCGTCGACGACCCTCTGCACGCCGCTCTCGGCGCTCACGCTCAGCGTGGTCATGCGGCCCTTCATGGCCTCGACGTGACGCGCAAGGACGTAGTCGGCGCGGACGCCGTTGGGGATCTCGAAGCCGAGATCGTGCTTCTCGAGCAGGTCGAGCACGGCGTCGAAGTGCCGCTCGTTCACGTTGACGAGCTCGTCGAGCAGGTGCACGCGACGCACGCCACGCGCGGCGAGATCACCGAGGAGGCGGTCGAGGTAGGCGGGCGCGTAGCGGCGCTGGGTCTTCGGCCGGACGAGCTCGCCGTCCTTGCGGGCCGTGGGGTTACTGGAGCAGTGGACGCAGCGGTAGGGGCAACCGCGGCTCGTCAGGACGGGCGCGCTCTTGCCGCCGATCGGGAAGGCCCAGTGGGGCCGGCCGAGGCCGCGGATCGTGGCCTCGTGGAAGGCGAAGTAGGCGGGCAGATCGACGAGGTCCCACGCGGGCAAGGGCAGATCGTCGAGGCGCGGCGGCTCCTCGGGGACGAGGGCGAAGGGCTCCTTCGGCGGGCCTCGCCGGACGAGGTCTTCGAGCACGCGCGCGAGCACGCCCTCCGCCTCGTAGCGGATCAAAACGGAGACCTCGGGGTAGGCGGCGAGGATCTCGTGCGAGGGGACGTCGACGACGTGCTGGCCGCTCTGGTAGAGGTCTGCCAAGACAAGGGGACGATCAGGACGATGCGCGGCGAGATCAGCGAGGAGCTTCGCGAGCAGTTCGTCGCGCGAAGGCGGCCGATGGAAGGGCGTGTACGCGACGAGCACGACGTCCGTCTCGTCGGAGACACGCGCGAGGACCCGGCCGAGCGGCGCGCCGAGGAGCACGTACCCCGGGTCGTCCTCGCGGCTCGTGAGCGTCGCGCCCTCCATCGCGAGGGCGTCGACGAGGTCGACCTCGAACCCGGCCTCGCGCAGGACGGCGGCCGCCTGGAGGGCGCCGAGGTCGGCGAAGTACGGGTAGTCGATGAAGTCGCGCGAGACGCGGATCGGAGGGAAGACGATCGCGATGCGGGACATCGGCCGTATCGTATAAGGGAAGGGCTCCGCATGGCGAAGGTTGTTTCCCCGAAAAAAGTGGCTGCGTTGTCCATCGCCCTGCTCGCGCCGCTCGCGTGGGCCGAGCCCGCGAGCGCGCAGCAAGGTCCACGCGGCGGCCGCAGCACGACGGACGCCCAGGCCGAGGCGAACAAAGAGCAGGCCGGCGTCCGCACGCTCGGCACGAGTGGCCTCGAGGACGAGAACGACCCGACGATGCGCGAGGTGAAGCCCGAGCGGCGGAGCAGCTTCACGTTCGGGATCGCGCTCGGCGCGTCGCTCGGGAGCGTGTCGGGTTTCCCGAACGATCCGACGAAGATCGGCCTCGCGCGGTACTACACGGACACGGGCGTGGGCGCGGGCTTCGGCGGGCGCGCCTGGATGGGCGTGGCGCTACGGGATTTCTTGACGTTTGGCCTGACGTTCGGGTCGCTCGGGATCGACGCGGGCGAGACCGTGATGTTCAGCGGGATGGTCGGGTTTCACACGGAGGTCTTCCCGCTCTACACGCTCGGCGGCCCGCTCCGGGACCTCGGGCTCATGGTCGAGACGGGCGTGGGGACGGCGATCGTGACGCCGCCCGACGACCAGGACACGCTGCTCGTCGACGGAGGTTTGACCTCGGCCCTCGGGCTCGGCGTGTTTTACGAGGGGCTCCGTTTCGGGAAGAAGCTCGGGATGGGGCCGTATCTCTCGTACGATTACATGTACGGCAATTCGATCCGCGGCGGGGCCTTCGTGCTCGGCTGGCGGACGGCGCTGTATCCGCGGCACAAATGAGCTAACCGCGGACGAACACCTCGTCCCATTCTTCCTCGCCCAGCAGCCACTCCAGCGCTTTTCGTCGCTCCAGGATGACGTGCGGCTGGATCTTCCCCGGCAAGCTCATGCGCTTGCGGGCCGCGACCTCGAGCCCGCGGTGCAGGCAACGGGCGAGGTCGCAGGCGGAGAGGACCTCGTCGTGGCGGCGCAATCGGCTGCGCTTGCGCAAGGCGCGGACGTCGCGGGCGTCGTCGAGCTCGCCGAAGATCATGGCGAGCTCGGGGCCACAGATACGCGCGTAATCGAGGGCGCGAAAGAGCGAGGTCGCCCAGCCGAGCGCCCAGAGCGCCTCCATGCGGTCGAGCAGGCCCGCGGGCACGTCCTCCGCGCGCCCCTCGAGCACACGCGCCTCCGAGGGCGAGAGCGCGCCCGTCACGCCGATCTCGTTCACCCAGTCGAAGGCGACCTCGGGCGGCATGCCGGAGGCGCACGCGATCACCGCGTCGAGCGCGAGCATCCGGTCGACGACCTCGTCCTTGTCCCGTAAAACCCCGCGGTCCGTGAGCAGCGGCAAGCTCACGTCGGCCGGATACCCGAGCCGCCGCGCCATGAAAAGCGAGCGCTGGCGGATCATACGCAGCGCCTCGGCATCCACGGGCGCAGGCCCCGGCGCGCGTCCCCCCGGCGCCCTCATGATTTGCCTCGCCATACGGCCGATACGACCCGCTCGTGCCCGCCGAGGTCTCTTCGGGTCTCGATTTCGGAAAAACCCCGCTCGGCGAAGAGGGCAGAGACGTCGGGCGCCTGGCCGGCCATCACCTCGACGGCGAGCACGCCGCCCGGGGCGAGGAAACGCGGGGCCTCCGCGGCGATGCGGCGGAGGAGGTCGAGCCCGTCCGCGCCCCCCGCGAGCGCGAGCCGCGGCTCGAAGCCACGCACGTCCACCATGAGCGTGTCGATCTCCGCGTCCGGGATGTACGGCGGGTTCGCCGTGACCAGGTCGAAGGCGACGTCACGACCTTCGAGCGCGGCGAAGAGATCCGAGACGCCGATCGCGCAGTTCGTGGCCCCGAGGCGCACCACGTTCTCCCGCGCGACCTCGGCCGCGTCGGGCGAGAGGTCGAGGCCGAGCACGCACGTCGTCGGACGCTCACGCGCGAGCGAGATCGCGACACAACCCGAGCCCGTGCAGAGGTCGAGCACGCGGGCCGAGAGGTCGAGGTGGCGCGTGCGCTCGAGCGCGACCTCGACGAGGGTCTCGGTGTCGGGGCGCGGGACGAGCACGCGCTTGTCGACGCGGAACGGCCTGCCATAGAACTCGCGCACGCCGAGCAGATACGCGATCGGCTCGCCGCTCCTGCGACGCACGAAGAGCTCGCGGTACCGGGTGAGCTCGGGCCTGGCGAGGGGGCGCTCGGCGTCGACGATGAGCTTGATGCGGTCGATGCCGAGGACGTGGCAGAGCAAGAGCTCGGCATCGAGGCGCGCCGACGGGAACCCGCGCTTCTTGAGGTCGTCGACCGCCCACGCGAGCACGCGGCGGATCGTCCACGTCTCGCCCGCCGCCTCGCCACGCGTCGCCGTCACGTCTCTTCGCCCGCCTTGGCCGCGCGGCCGATCGCCGCGGCGACCACGCCCTCGACCTCGCGCCGGATCTCGTCGCGCCGCTCGGGCGTCCTCGCCTCGAAGCGCAAGACGAGCACGGGCTGCGTGTTCGACGCGCGGCAGAGGCCCCACGCGCCCTCGCCGAAATCGAAGCGCCCGCCGTCGATGTCGAGCACGGGCCGCTCGGCGCGGTAGTGCTCGACCACGCGGGCGACCACGGCGAACTTGATCGCGTCGGGGCAATCGACGCGGATCTCGGGGGTGGCGAAGGTCTCGGGCACGTCGGCGAGCAGCTCGCGCAAGGTCTTGCCCTCGGCCGCGACGATCTCCACGAGGCGCACCGTGGCGTAGATCGCGTCGTCGAAGCCCGGCCAGCGGTCCGCGAAGAACATGTGCCCGCTCATCTCACCCGCGAGCAGCGCGCGTTCTTCCTTCATCTTCGCCTTGATGAGCGAGTGCCCCGTCTTCCACACGAGCGGGCGTCCGCCGTGTTTCTCGATGTCGGCGTAGAGCGTCTCGGAGCACTTCACCTCGCCGAGGATCGTGGCGCCGGGGTGCTCGCGGAGAAGGGCGCGGGCGTAGAGCAGGAGCAGTTTGTCCCCCCAGACCACCTCGCCCGTCTCGTCGATCGCGCCGATCCGGTCGCCGTCGCCGTCCCACGCGACGCCGAGCGTGGCGCCCGTGGCGAGCACGCGCTCGCGAAGCGCGGCGAGGTTCTCGGGGACCGTCGGGTCGGGGTGGTGGTTCGGGAAGGTGCCGTCGATGTCGCAATAAAGCGCCTCGGGCGAGAGGCCGAGGGCGCCGAGGGTCGCGACGCCGAGCGGGCCAGCCGCGCCGTTGCCCGCGTCGATGACGAAACGAACGTCGGTGCGGGCGAGGCGGCTCGATTGGCGCACGGACGCGATGTACGCGTCCTCGACGCGGGTCTCCGTGCGTTTTCCGCGCGCCGGCGGCGGCTCCGCGCGGGCAGCGCCTTGCTCGATGAGATCGGCGAGGGCCTGGATGTCCTTGCCGTAAAACGAGCCCTTGCCGCGCATCATCTTGAAGCCGTTGTCGGGCGCGGGGTTGTGGCTCGCGGTGATCATCACCGCGCCGTGTGTCTCGAGGTGATGTCCGGCGAAGTAGAGCATCGGCGTCGGGCCCACGCCGACGAAGACCACGTCGGCGCCGCCCGCGAGCAGGCCCTCGGTGAGCGCGGCGAAGAGGCGCTCGCTCGAGAGGCGTCCGTCACGCGCCACGGCGACGCGGGGCGACGAGACCTCGCGACGGAGCACGAACGCGAAGGCACGACCGAGCTCGCGGGCGAGGTCGTCGGAGAGGTCACGATCGGCGACGCCGCGGATGTCGTACTCGCGGAAGATGTGGCGCGGGATCTTCATGAGGATGCCTACTCGCCCGCGGATTTGGCACGTCGGGCGAGGGAACGAAACCCCAAAGTTGTCACGCGGCCGTGCTCGCTCGCTGCGCACGAGCGCCGCACCAACGGGGAACGCGGCTTGCACGAACGCCCGGGCGTGAACCGTCTCAGCGACCAGGATCTGAGGGCGTCGGGCACGACCATGGTGCCCGTGGATCAACAACGACGAGCGCTCGAGCACCGGCTCGAGCTGGCGAAGGAGCGCCTCGTCGCGGATCTCAGCCGTGTCTCGTCGATGCTGAAATCGAGCGCCGGCTCGATGCGCAAGAACATCGTGCGCGCAGCGGCCACGATCGGAGGGCTCTTGCTCCTCGGGATCGTGTCGGCCGTGGTGCGCCGACGTCGGCGCCTCCAGTGGCGCTCGTTGTGAAGGGAGCGAGCGATGAACCAGGATCGACCATCGAACGGAAACGGGCACGCGCTCGTGCGTGGCACGTCGATGCGCACGCCACCTCCCGAGGTCCGGGAGCGCGCGCTGCCGCCGAGCGCGCGGCGGCCGGCCGGCGAGGGGATGTCGACCGGAGAGGCGATCGCGGCCGTCGCGCGCGACACGATCGACGTGGCGTCGGAGCTCGTGCGTGACGGCATCGCGCTCGGCAAGCTCGAAGCGCAGCGGGCCGTGGGCGAGATGGTGCCGCGCGTGGTGTGGGGCGTCATCGCGTTCGCCTGCGGCGCCGCGGCGGGCGTGTTGTTGATCATCGCGGTGATGATCGGGCTCGGCGCGATCATCCCCTCGGTCGCGGGCAGGCTCGCGATCCTCGCGGGTGTGCTCTTCGTGGTCGCCTTCTTCGGCGCGGTGCGCGCGATGCGCTCGGGGCGGGCGAGCGCGAGCGAGACGATGAGCGAGACGGAGGTGCCGGTCGACGAGGGCGTGCGCCTGGAGGAACGTGCGGGCGCGACGCTCCCGGGCGAGCCGGGTCGATCGCGGCCGATGGTGGGGCCGTAGGCTAGTCGAGGTCGTTGTACCCGACCGGCGGCTCGGCGAGTTTTGCGGCCTTCGCGGCGCCGCGGAACACGTAGTCCGAGTAGCTGTAGGGCCCGTCGGACCAGACGAAGAAGTCCTCGCGCAGCTCGCCGCCCGGGGCGCCATCGAGCAGCTCCGGCGCGGCGAGGATCGGGCCTTCCTGGAAAACGGGCGCGGAGGCGTCGACCTCCTCGCCCGCTTCTTCCATGGCCTCGAGCGCGCCGCGGTGCCGATCGGCGTCGAGCTCGTCGACGGGCAAGAGCTCCCAGTCGAGCAGGATGAGCTCGGGGTGCGGGGGTTCGTCCGCGGAGGCCTCGAAGGGCTCGTGGGTCTGCGGGGGTAGGCTCGTCTCGGCGAGAGCCTCGCGCAGGGCTTGTTTGTAACGCTCGGCGTCCTCGCCCGGGGTCCAGAAGGCGCGGAACACGGCGCAGACTTCGTCGGCGGTGGCCGGTCGCCACAAGGAGGGATCGCGGGAAGCGATCTCGAGGCCCCTCTCGCGCTCGCGACGCGCGGCGAAGGCCCTGGCGTGCGGGGCGAAGGCGGGCAGATCGGCGAGGGCGCGATCGACGGTCCAGTGGATGCGGTGATCGACCTCGCGGACGTAGCGGTGTTTGCCGAGGGCCCGCAGGAGGCGCTCGATGTCTTCGGTGGTGCGCGCGGAGAAGGACCAGGCGAGCATCATGGGAGGTCTCTATCGATCAGTCGTTGCACGAGGTGCGCGCGCCAATCTTCGCCGCGCCGACGTCGACGGTGCAGCGCGTGACGCAGGCGTCGATCACGGGGGCCTTCGTGTCGACGCACATCTTCTGGCAGGCGTCGCGGAGCGCGGCCTTCATGACGGGCCCCTTCTCATCGCCCTGGCCACGCGCGGAGCCCTTGAACGTGCCGGTGCCGGCGGTGATCTCGGTCGTGCACTCGACGCTGCCCTTGCAGGCGGTGAGGACGAGCAGGAGGAGCGGCAGCACGAAGAGGCGCGCGTGCAGGTTCGTCGGAGAGGCCTTCCGGTTCACGGCGCGGAAGATAGCGCAGGTCGCGCAGCCGATGAGGACGACCTTCAGCAAACCCCCGCCGCGATCGTCTTCCCCAGCGCCAGCATGCCGTGGTAGCCCGCGCTGCTCGCTTGCGCGGTCACCAGCGCCACGAGCGCGTCGCCCAGCGGCACGAGGTACCGCCACTGCCGCCACTCGGCGCCTTCGTGCACGGAACGGATCTCGATCGCCTCGATCACCCCGCGCGCGCCCCTGAGCTCCACGCGGCCCACGAGCTCCGAACCCGCCCCCATGAGGGTGCCGAGCGCCGGCGCATCCGCGCGCGCGAACGGGCCCTGCACGTAGAGCTTCTCGTCGGGTTGTCCGCCGGCGAGGGTGAGCTCCACCGGCCAGCTCACGTGATCCTTGGTGGACCAAACACGTGTCCCCGCCGGCCACGGCATCCGGTACCCCGCGTCGCAGCCGAGCAACCATCCAGGCGCCTCGAGCGGCTGATCGACGTAAAAATCGAGGAGCACCTCCTCCGGGCTCGTGGTGCCGACGCCGAGGGTGATCTGCATCCGATCGCCCTTCCTCCCGATCCGCAGCTCGGCCGGGCTCGAGGCGCGGTGGTGGACGATCACCACGTCCCCCGAGGCCAGGCGCCCCAGCTCGAAGGGAAGACGAGGCACGAGGCGCCAGCCATGACCGATGAGCGTAACTTGCCTTGGACGCACAAAAGTTTACGTCTATGACATAATAATCAGGAACTCCAGCGTCTCGACGTCAACCTCCCGGGGCCGGGTCGCCGCCTTTCGTCCGCCACCCGCCCGAGAAGTGCCCGAGCGACCCGTCCGACCGCCGCACCGTCACCGGCGGCGCCCAGTAGCTGTTCGGCGGCGGCACCTCCCAGCGCCCGCGCCGCCAGAGCCAGCGCCGACGCTCCCAGGTCCACTCCCCGTCGATCCAGACCTCTTTGTCGCCCGGCCGCGGCGGGACGATCTCCACGCGGGCCGCCGGCGGCGGGTACGGCACGATCACCGGCGCCTCCCGCACGTGCGGGCCGATCTCGGGCAGCGGGACCGGCGAGCCGCCGCAGCCGAGGAGCCACGCGCAGACGAGGAGGCTCAGCCCCCGGCCCATCCGAAAAACGCCTCGACGGCCCAGCGGCCGAAAAAGAGGTACTCCAGCGTGGCGAGCACCAGGAACGGGCCAAACGCCAGGCGCGCCTGCCCGAACCCCTCCCCCGCCTCCTCCGCGAGCGGGTCGTCGGCGAGCTCCTTCTCCGCCTCCGCGCGCTCCTCCGGCGTCATCGCCTCGAGCTCCTTCCGGATCTCCTCACGCTCGAGCCGCACCGCCTCCGGCTCCTCGATCTTGCCCCGCACCACGAGCAGACCGATCGCCGCGAGCGTGCCCTGCACCGCGCCCGCGCAGAGCACCACGAGCGCCCCGCCCCAGCCGAACCAGGCGCCCGCGAGCAACAGGAGCTTCGCGTCGCCGAGCCCCATGCCCGCCCCGCCCCGCAGGCGCGGGTAGATCACGATGAACGGCAGCCACACCACGCCGAACCCCACGGCCGCGCCGATCAGCGAGTCGACGAACGAGAGGTCACGAAACGAGGCCGTCGCGAAGCCGAGCACCGCGCCGCCGAGCGTGATCTCGTCGGGCAGGATCATGTGCTCGAGGTCGATGAACGCCGCGGCCACGAGGCCGAGCACGAGCGCGAGGTCGGCGACGTAGATCGCCCCCGCGCGCGCGAGCGAGGTGGTCGGGTCGAGCGGCGCGATGAGCACGTGCACGATCGCCACCGAGAGCACGCCGCCGATCGCCTCGACGAGCGGATACCGCGGCGAGACGGCCACGCCGCAGCAACGCGCCTTGCCACGCAGCAAGAGCCAGCCGAGGACCGGGATGTTGTCCCAGGGGCGGATCGGCGTCTCGCAGGCGGGGCAACACGAGGCGGGGCGGACGACGCTTTTCCCGCGCGGAACGCGGTAAATCACGACGTTCAGGAAGCTGCCCCAGAGCAGGCCGAAGATCAGCGCGAAGCCGTAGAGGACCGGGAGGGGCACGTCGCCGAGCATCAGCAAGGGAGCCGCAGCATAACGCGAGGCTTTGCCGCAGCACGCCGGGTCTGGCATAAACCGCCGTCCACGCATGAAATTCCAGGGAAATGCGACCGCCCTCTCGCTGCTCGCCGCCCTCGTGGCGCCCCTGGGCTGCACCTCGGGCGGAGGCAGCTCCGGCGCGGGCAACACGGACGGCGGGCCGGCCGTCGTGCTCTCGCCGAAGGGCAAGGTGCTCGAGGCGGCCGAGAACGAGAAGGACCCGGACGCCGGCGCCACGAAGACCGAGGCCGCGAAGAGCGAGCGGGTGGAGATCCCCGGCGGCACGTTCGTCGCAGGCTCGACCCCGGGCGACAAGGGCCGCGACCCGGTGCTCGAGGCCGCCGAGCTCGAGGTGAAGCTCGGCGACTACACGATCGACCGGTATCTTTACCCGAACGACCCGCAAAAACCGCCGCTGACGGGCGTGTCGCGCGCCAAGGCGGCCGAGCTCTGCGAGCAGACCGGCGGGCGTCTCTGCACCGAGCTCGAATGGGAGCGGGCCTGCAAAGGGCCCGAGGGCACGGACTACGCGGGCCGGGCCTCGTGGGACACGAAATGCGCGAAGGAGCCGGCCTCCTGCGCGTCGGGCTTCGGCGTGCTCGGCATGGGCGCGGCGTACCGCGAATGGACGGCGAGCGAGGTCCTGCCGATCGAGGACATGCAGCCACGCGCGGCGGCCGTGCGCGGGGCGCGGGGCAGCGCCTCCGGGCCGGATCACAGGTGCGCGCACAGGACCGCGATCGACCCGGGCGCGAGCGCGGAGGACCTCGGCTTTCGTTGCTGCCGCGGCGCCCCGAACGCGAGCGTGATCCCGTCGCCGCAATGGGAGCAGACCTACAAGCGCGTGGAGCTGCCGGTGAAGGACCTCGCCGAGATGTTCGCCTCGGTGCCGGCGTTCTCCTCGCTCGACCGGGAGATCACGTATTTCAAGGAGCCGGACGACGTGAACGTGGTGCTCGCCCGGGGCGACGCGGGCGGGCCGCCGCCGAACACCGTGCTCACGACCTCGCCGCTGCTCTGGAACCCGGTGCCGGGCGAGCAGATCGTGGTGCTCGCGGGCCGGGCCGGCAAAGACTCGTTCGTCGTGGCCTTTTATCGATTGCCAGGGGATCGATACCGCATCGCCTCGACGCTCGTCCTGAAAGACGAGAAGGGCCCGATCGCCCTCGGCTTCAATGGTTACGTCCGCAAACGCCTGTCCTGGGCGACGTGCTGGGATTGTCGGGGCGAGTCGGGGAACGTGACCTACCGCGACGACGGGCGCGTGGTGATCACGCAGAAGTGAGGCCGCCTCAAGGCGACGCCAGGTAATCGTGATAGTGGTGGAAATACTTCACCAGCCGCTCGGTCGCGTCGGCGAACTCGGGGAAGTCGAGCGACTCGGTCGGCAGCTCCGCGCAGAGCACCACCTCGCCCCCGCTGCCCTGCGCGAACTTCGCGATGCGCATGTCGCGGTTCAGGAGCAGCAGCCGGCGCGGCAGCTCCGGCGAGGGCTGGATGCGCGAGGAGAGCACGGGCAGCAGCGAGAGCATGAGCCAGTGCTCGCTGCACTGGATGAAGTACGGGGGGAGCGCCTCGGCGCCGGGCCGACGCGGGAAGACACGCAGCGTCTTCGGGCCTTCGTCCTTGACCTCGTAATCGAGCCTCTCGAGCCAACCGCGGACCGTCTCGACGTCCATCGCCGGGCAGCCTAGCGTTCTTCCGGGCGGTTGGCGACGAGACAGAGCCGGGCCCGGCCATCGTCCTCGTGCGTGATGTCGAGCCGGCTGCCGATCAGGGTCGCCGCGATGCGGACGCAGTAGAGCGAGAGCCCCCGGCCATACGTCGCCTGGATGTACCGCCGCCGCTGCGCCGCCGGCGCGCCCGGGGGCGGCGGCTCGACCACGATGTGGGATCGCGCCCGGTAGCGGACCTCGACCCGCACCTCGTCGCCCGCGCGCGTCGCCGACAGCGTGACGCTCGACTTCGGCGCCGCGCGCTCGATCCCGAACGCGATCAAATTCTCGATCGCCCGCCCGCAGAGCGAACGATCACAGCGCACGAGCACCCGACCCGGCTGGAGCGACGGATCCAGCGCGAGCTCGACCTCCGCCGCCGCGGCCTGCTTGTCGAGCCGCCCGATCGCCTCCCGCCCGAGCTGGGCGACGTCGAACCCCGTGACCGCCCCCTGCGGCCCGCCCCGCCGCGCCACGAGGTCGAGGTTGCTCGCGAGGCGGCGCAGCACGTCGCAGAGCATCTGCGCGTCGGAGAGCGCCTCGGCCGCCTCCGCGCTCGTCCCCGGCGCGAGCGCGCTCTCGAGGAAGCTCAGGTTCGTGATCAGCGCGGCGATGGGGTTGTTGAGGTCGTGCGCCATCACGGCCATCAACTCTTCGAGCGAAGCATCGCCGCCCACGTCGGACATCGTCGGCCAGGATACCGCGAAGCGGCAGTCCAGGCACGGAAACGAGACCGATCTCCGGAAGAAACCTACAAACAGAGGACCGCGGCGTCCCCACGTTCAGCGATACGGGCCGCGATCAGCGTGAGCAGGCTCTTCCGGCGCTCGTCGAGGTCCACGAGCGTGCGCGGCGGGAGGAGCCAGGTCTCGAACGGGCCCGACACGAACAGCGCCCGCGCCCTTTCCCGATCGAGCGCGAGGAGCGCCCTCTCCAGGCCACGCGGGAAACGCGCCACGGGGCGGAGGCGCGCGAGCAGGACGTCGAGCGCGCGCGGCTCGACCTTCGCGGGGAACGCCGATCGGTTGTCGGTGAGGTGAATCGCGCTGCCGGCGGGGTCGAGGTGCAGGCCGCGACGGAGCACGTTGCCGCTGAGGTAGTCGAGGACGAGCGTCTCGACGTAGTCGGCGAGCAGCGCGCTGTTCTCGCCGAGGAGCGGCTCGGGCGAGGCGGCCCAGCGGGCCCACGTCTCGGCTTCGAGGGAGTGCTCGAGCGTCACGTCGCGCCCCGCGGGGACGCGCCACGCCTCGGCGCCCTCGCCCCGCCCGGGGGCGAACATCAAGGCGTCGACGGTGCCGTCGTTCTGCACGACGGCGTGTCGCGCGAGGTAGTCGCGCAGGTCCTTCTGCCCGGCGAAGAGGGCGCCTAGCTCGCCCGTGCCGATGCGCCGGAGCACGGCGGCGGGCACGACACGCGCGCCGAGCGCCCACGCGAGCCGCTCGAACGCGAGGCTCCGCCGCCACACGACGGGGTTCTCGGCGAGGGACAGGAAGAGCAGCGCAGGCGCGGAGCCCGGCGGGTCTCGCCGCTCGATCGTGACGCGAAACAGCCCCGGCCGGTGCCAGCCGACGATCGAGGCCGAGGTGATCGGCGCCCGCAGGAGCTCACGCCGCAGGGGATCTGCGGCCGAGGCGGGCGGGGACGCGGGCGCGGCGCTCGCGACCGGCGCGGCGGAGAGCGCGGGCTGCGCGCGGGGCGGCGGATCGGCCTCCGTCGGCCGCTCCCGTGAACAGGCCCCGAGGACGAGCGCCGCCGCGGCGATCCGCGAGAGCGCGCCCTCCTTGCGGCTCATCCCAGCACGCGCTCGCGCAAGAACCGCTGGATCCGGTCGCGCACGAGATCGGGCCGCTCGATCGGCACGGCGTGCGAGCCGCCGTTCACCATGAGCAGCTCGCCGTGCGGCAACGCGGCGGCCATCTCCTCGGCGTAACGGGGCGGCGTGAAGGTGTCGCGATCCCCCGCGATCACGAGCGCGGGCACCTCGACCTTCGGCAGGAGGTCCGCGGCCGAGTGCTCGCCGGCGGACCGGAGCATGCGCAGGAACATGGGCACGTCGATGTCGACCATGTGCTTGAGGTACGGCATCACGTCGTCGGGGCGGATCGAGCGATCGATCTCGCCCGTCATCATGGCGAGGCGCAGGGCCATCTCGGCGGGCACCCGGGCCCAGAGCGCGCGCACGATCTCGGGGTGGGCGTCGACGCGCTCGATGAGCTTCGGCAGCATCTGCGCGAGCACGTCGGTGCCCTTGAAGGTGTGGGTGATCCGCCCCGGCGCGCCGCAGATCAGGACGAGCGCGCGCACCTTCTCGGGCCTCGTGCGGTAGGCCTCGAGCGAGACCTGGCAGCCCATCGAGTGGCCCACGAGCACGACCTCGGGGTCGCCGACGGCGCGGCGGACCGCGTCGAGGTCGTTCGCGTGGTCGGCGAGCTCGATCCGCCTGGGATCGGCGGGCAGGCTGCTACGGCCGTGGCCGCGGTAGTTCCAGTGGGCGACGCTGGAGGCGCTGGAGAGGTCGTCCCACAGGTACTTCCAGATGAAGCCGTCGCAGGCGATCCCGTCGGTGAGCAGGACCGTGAGATCCGAGGGGCCCCGCCTGCGCCGCACGAAGAGGCGCGTCGTGTCCGGGGCCATGGCGAACGAGGCCGTCTGTGGCGCGCTCCCGCTCGAAGGAGGGGGAAAACTGCTCGTCGTCAATCGCCCAGATCCTCTTCGCCTTCCCCGACCTCGTTCACGCTCGGGAGTTTCTTGATCTCGAGGCGGGCGAGCTTCCACGCGCGCTGGACCACCCACGACAAGGACCGATCGAGCCGCGCCGCTTCTTCCTTGATCTCCTGGAGCATGTCCTCGGGGAAATACAGGCTTTGCTTGCGCTTGTCGGTCTTCGCCGCCCCGTTGTTCTTCGCCAGCGTGTCTTTGTCGTTCATGGCTCCCCGAAGGCGTGAGCTAGCTACAAGGGAATACCTTAGCGCACGCGGGATGCACGAGGAAGCTCCGCAGGACCCACGCTCACGTCGCATGCGTGCTCCTCCTCACAGCGAATTCGCTGAAATCTTACCTTCCGCCGAACCCGCGTCCGTCCCGGCACGCCCCTCTCCGTTCTCGTCAGGCGGCATGGTAGGTTCGCTCCATGTCGGGCGACTTCGTGCTCGTCGTGGACGCGGATCTCTCCGCTTACCGGGCCCTCGTCGAGGGGCTGCCGTCCGATACGTACGACGTCGTCTCGGTGGCCACGGCGAGGGCCGGGTTCAACGTCGCCTGCGTCCTCGAGCCCCACGTGATCGTGGCCTCGCTCGACCTGCCCGACGCCGACGCGCTGGAGCTCGCCTCCGTGATCCGGGGCCACGACACCCGCGTCGCCTACACGCCGCTCGTCGTCCTGACCACGTCGGACGATGAAGGCACGCGCCTCACCGTGCTCGGGAGCGGCGCCGACGTCGTGCTCTCCGCCCCCATCGACCCCGCCGAGCTCGTCGCCCAGGTGAACGCCATGATCGCCATGGGCGAGCGCATCCGCGAGCTCGAGCGAGGCCAGTCGATCCTGCCCCCCGCGAGCGACGGCGAGGCCTTCGCCGTGCTCGGTGACCCCACGAAGATGTCGATCGCCAGCGTGCTCGGCGCCCTCGAGCTCGAACAAAGGAGCGGCGAGCTCAGGTTCTCGAGCACCACGAGCCCGAGCCGGCTTTCCATGTACATCAGCTCCGGCGTGATCACCTCGGGCACGCTGGACGGGCAGAGCATCTCCGCGCTGGAAGCCCTCAAGGCGGCGCTCGTGTGGTCGGGTACACAGTTCGGCTTCGTGGCGCGGGAAGCCGCGCCGGCGCCGCCGGGGGCGCAGACGCTCGGGGCGCTCCTGATCGCGGCGTTCCACGAGACCGAGCCGAGCGAGCGGCTGGCGCAGGAGATCGTGACGAGCCATCGGCTCTTCAGCGACACGGCGTCGAGCCTGAAGCTGACGGAGTCGATCGCGGGGCTACGCGCGGCGGCGAGCCTGCGGTTCGGCGAGACGTCGTCGGGCCTGCGGCTCGAAGACACGGCGGCGGGGCGGAGGTTCTTGCGCGACACGGCGGCGGGCCTGCGGCTCGCGAGCACGATCGCGGGGGCGCGGCTCTCCGATTCGGTGGCGGGGCTCAAGCTCGGGGACACGGCGGCGGGGATCCGCGTGGGGAACACGACGAGCGGCAAGGTCGCGCCGGCGCCCGCGGACCTGACGAGCACGCTGACGAGCTTCGACGAGCGGGCGACACCCGTGCCGTCGCAGCAGCCGCGGCCCTCGAAGCCCGACGTCTCCGCCGAGAAGGCGGCCATGCGAGGCACGCTGCGGGGGCTCGAGGTCGAGCAGGTGATCAAGTCGTCGAGGCGCGGGAGCTAGGCGAGGTTCCGCGAGGGCGGGGTCGTTCGCAACAAGGGCGGGGTCGTTCGCAACAAGGGCGGGGTCGTTCGCGCCGAGGGCGGAGTCGCTCGCGCCGAGGGCGGAGTCGTGTCCCGCAAGGGCGGGGTCGTTCGCAAGAAGGGCGGAGTCGTGTCCCGCAAGGGCGGGGTCGTGTCCCGCGAGGGCGGGGTCGTGTCCCGCAAGGGCGGGGTCGTGTCCCGCGAGGGCGGAGTCGTGTCCCGCAAGGGCGGAGTCGTGTCCCGCAAGGGCGGGGTCGTGTCCCGCAAGGGCGGGGTCGTGTCCCGCAAGGGCGGAGTCGTGTCCCGCGAGGGCCGAGTCGTGTCCCGCGAGGGCCGAGTCGTGTCCCGCAAGGGCCGAGTCGTGTCCCGCGAGGGCCGAGTCGTGTCCCGCGAGGACTCAGGCGATCGCCGCAGGCTCGACGATCCGCCCCGCGATCGCGCTCGCCGCGACCACGAGCGGGCTCGCGAGGTACACCTTGCCGGGCCCCGATCGCCCGGGGAAGTTCCGGTTGATCGCCGAGACCGTCACCTCGTCCGCGGTGAACGACACGCCCGGCCCCGCCTTGATGCAGGCGCCACACGAAGGGTCCACGAGCTCGGCGCCCGCGCGCTGGAAGATCTCGATGTAACCCTTCTGCTCGGCGTACCTCCGGATGTCCTGCGAGCCGAACTGGATGTAGAGGTGCACGCCCTCGGCCACGCGCTTGCCCCGCTCGACCGCGGCGCGCAGGACCTCGGCGTACATGTCCATGTCCGCCTTCTTCCCGCCCGTGCACGAGCCGCCGTAGGCCACGTTGATCTTCACCGCGCCACCCGCGACCTCCTCGAGCGAGCGCAGAGGCACGCCGTTGCGCGGGTCACCCGGGGTCGCGACCATCGGCTCGATTGCGCCGAGATCGACGTCGAAGACGGCCATGTAGGTCGCGCCCTCGTCCGCGCGCACGATCCGCGCGCGCACCTCGTCCGCGTCGAGGCCACGTTGCTTGACGAGGTAGTCGACCACGACCTCGTCCGCCTCGATGATCCCCGTGAAGCCGCCCGCCTCGACGGCCATGTTCGTGAGCGTCGCCCGCTCGTCGAGCCCCATCGCGCGCACGCCCTCGCCCGCGAACTCGAGCACCTTGCCGATGCCCTCGCCGCTCTTCCAGAACGGCTGCGAGAGCAGGTAGAGCATCACGTCCTTGGCCGTGACGCCCGGCCGCAACTTGCCGTGCAAGTTGAAGCGCGCCGATTCGGGCACGGCGACGCGGATGTCACGCGTGAGCCAGGCGTTCGCCATGTCCGTCGAGCCCACGCCAAACGCGAAGCAGCCGAGCGCGCCCGCCATACACGTGTGCGAGTCCGTGCCCGCCACGACCTGACCGGGCAGGGCGATCTCCTCGATCACCTTGTTGTGGCAGATCGCCTCGGATCCCACGGTCTTTCCTCCACGCACGACCTCGCCGTAGAGCTTGACGTGGTGCTTCTGCGTGAAGGCCTCCTGCACCGTGGCGAGCGAGGCGGCCTGCTCCCGGAGGCCCATCTTCTTGTGGGCGTCGGACATCACGAGGTCGAGGAACGTGAGGTGATCGCGGAACGCGTACACGCTCTCCGGCGCCTCGACCTTCGCGTCGGGGCCAAAGCCCGCCCGGAAGAGCGACTCGGCCATGGGCGTGACGTACTCGTGCGAGAAGCGGACGTCGGTGCGCACGAAGAGAGCGTCGCCAGGCTTGACGGCCGCGACGCCGATCTTGCCCGTCTTCGCGTCCACGATCGCGTGCGCCGCGATGATCTTCTCGCAGAGCGTCATCGGCCGCGAAGGCGTGTCGATCGTCGGCGGCGAGACCTCACCGGCGAGGCGCGCCTTGTTGTACGTGAACAGGCCCCCGTACTCGACGACGTCGCGGCTGATCGGGTCGAGCCCACGCGTGAACTCGCCGATCGGGATCTCCTCGCCAGCGCGGACGCGGTCGAGGACGCCGAAATCCGTGGTCGTGAGCAGGCCGATGTTCTGGCAGTTCTGCCCGTAGATCTTCTCGATGCTCCTGGCGACGACGATCTGGATGCCCGCCTCGCGCTCGGAGTACGGCGCCGTCTCGCGCGAGGATCCGCAGCCCTTCGAGCGGCCGCTGACGATCACGCCGAAGCCGCCGCTCTTGATCGCGTCACGCTCGATGAGCCCGCCGCGCAGACCGACGAGGCAATACCGCGCGAGCGTCTCGTCGTAGTAGTAACAAACCCAGCCCGGCGTGAGCTCGTCCGTCGAGATGTTGTTCACGAGGGCGTGCTCGTCGGGGTCGAACTCGATCGAGCCGCCCGCGAGCTGGAGCTTCAGCGCCTCGGGATCCTCGGTCAGGTACAGGATACGTCCGCTCGGGCGGACCGACGTGCGGCGGGGGATGGGCATGTTCCTCGCGGTTTTAATCCGATCCCGTACGAGATCCAATCCGGGACTCTCCGCAAATTTTTCCGGCGCCTTGACGCGTCGTGGCAGCGCGGCTCCTACCACCTGCCGCAGCCGACGTCGTCGAGGCGGATCCGCTTCAGCCACGCCCAGCCGAAGTGACCTCGGCCCACCTCGACGAACACGTCCTGCCCCTCGTGGAGCGAGGAGAAGAGCTCGCGCTGGACCGGCAGCTCGACCGACGAGGCCTCCACCGGCAGGCCGTCGAGCTCGACGAAATACGAGGTGCTCGTCTGGTAGGTCCGCGATCCCTTCGCGGCCACGCGCGCCTGCCGGCACGTCGGCGCGCTCTCGTCCATGCGGCCGTTCATGGCGATCGCGGTCCCCGCGCCGGAGAGCGGCAAGGCGAGGAGGAGCAGCCCAAAACACGCGCCGAAGAGGCGAAAGCTCACCGAGCGACCACGCACGAGCACGCCCACCAAGGGCATCATGCCGAGCCACGCGACGAGCCCGAGCGCCGCGCCCACGGCCGCGGCCCGGCTCCCGAGCGGGAAGTAGACGCCGCGCGCCCACGACAGGAGGTAAAACCCCACGAACGCGAGCACCGCCGACACCACGGCCGTGACCGGCCCCGCGAGCCAGAGCGACGGCGGAGCCCGCCTCGAAGAGGGCGCAGGCAAGGCATCCGCGATCGCCCCGAGCTCGCCGCACACCCGAGCGAGCGCCTCCGCGTCGAACCGATCACCCGCCTCCCGCGCGGCGCGGAGCTTCCCCGCGCCGTCGTGGATCGCGACCGCGGAGAAACCTCGATCGAGCAGCGCGAGCACGTGCCCTCGCACGCCCGCCTCGCCGAGCACGCGCTTCACGCTTTCGTCCGGCGCGTCCGACTCGACGTACACCGCGGCGTCGAAGGCCACGTCTCCCGTCTGCACCTCGCGGTTGATCCGGAGCTTCTTGCCGAGCATGTCGACCGAGGTCTCGCGCCGGATCACGATCGGCGGCCGCGGCGCCTGGCCCTCGTGGAGATCCGCCTCGACCTCGAGCTCCGCCCTCCCTCCGCGCCCGTGCCGCAGCCGCAAGAGGAACGGCCGGCCCTGCGACGTGACCCGGAGCGCGCCATCCACCTTCTCCGCGGAGAGCTGCTCGCCGAGCGCGAGGAAGCGCCGATCGAGCTCGGCGCGCTCGGCGTCGTGCTTCCGGCCGAGCCTCACCAGGACGAGCACGAGGACGGCCGCGAGCAGGAGGCAAACCACGAGGGCGACGGCAAGCACGGCCCCTATCCTAGCGTGGTAGCCTGCCCGGGATGGCCGACGAATTCGACCTCGTGGTGCGCGGAGGCGACGTCATCGACGGCACGGGCAGGCCACGCTTCGTGGCCGACGTCGGCGTCAAAGACGGGCGCGTCGCGGCGCTCACCGTCCCCGGCGCGATCACGGGAAAGGAGACGCTCGACGCCCGCGGCCTCGTGGTCGCGCCCGGCTTCGTCGACATCCACTCGCACGCCGACTGGCTCTTGCCGCTCGAGGACCACGGCGAGATCCTCGCGCCGATGCTGCGGCAGGGCGTGACCACGCTCGTCGTCGGCAACTGCGGCCACTCGCTCGCGCCCGTCACGGACGCCTCCACGCGCCTCGCCGACGCCTCGTCGGAGATCCTGCGCGACCGCGCCTTCCCCTACACGTGGCGCTCGACGGCCGAGATGCTCGACGCGATCGAGGCGCGCGGCGTGGCCTTCAACGTGGCGTTCCTCGCGGGGCACGGGACGATCCGTCAATCGGTGATGGGCAACGCGCCACGCGCGCCCTCGCCGGGCGAGCTCGAAGCGCTCCGGCGCGCCACACGCGAGGCCTTGCGCGAAGGCGCGTTTGGCCTCTCCGCCGGCCTCGCCTACAAGCCCGGCGTGTTCGCGGACGCGGACGAGCTCGCCTCGCTTTGCAGCGTCGTCGCGGACGAGGGCGCGATCTTCACGGTGCACGGCCGCGCCTACGTGTGGATCTCGCCCTTCTACAAGCCGATGCTGCTCGGCAAGCCGCACAACGTGCGCTCCGTCGACGAGCTCGTCACGGCGGCGAAACGAGGCGGCGCGCGCCTGCAGCTCTCGCACCAGATCTTCATCGGCCGCCGGACCTGGCGCACCTACCCCGCCGTGCTCCGGCGCATCGAGGCGGCCGTCGCCGCGGGCGTCGACGTCGCCTTCGACGCCTTCCCCTACACCGTCGGCAACACGACCATCAACGCGATCCTGCCCGCGTGGGTGCTCGACCATTTCGAGGAGCGCATCCGCGACCCCGAGGTCCTCGCGCGGCTGCGGCGCGAGTTCACCATGTTCCGCCTCGCGCTCGGGCTCGACTGGTCCGACATCACCGTCACCTGGGGCGCGGGCAGCGCCACGCTCGAGCCCTTCGAAGGCCTGCACATCGCGGAGATCGCCCGCCGCCTCGGCGTCTCGCCCTTCGACGCCTACGTCCACGTCTCGCGCGAGAGCGCAGGCTCGGCGCGTGTGCTCATCGGGACCTATTCGGGCGACGACGCGCACGAGGAGCCGCTGCGCGCCGTGCTCTCGCACCGGCTCTGCGCGTTCGAGACCGACGCGATCCTCACGCGCCGCGGCCGCTTCCACAACCCCGCCTCCTTCGGCACCTTCCCGCGCGTGCTCGGCCGCTACAGCCGCGATCAGGGCCTCTTCTCGCTCGAAGAGGCCGTCCGCCGCATGACGTCCTTCCCCGCCGAGCGCGTGGGCCTTCCGGGCATCGGTCGCCTCGCGCCCGGCCACGCGGCCGACCTCGTGCTCTTCGATCCGCGCCGCGTCGGCGAGGGCGGCCCGAACGCGCCGCCCGTGGGGATCAACAAGGTGATCCTCGCGGGCCACGTCGTCGTCGACCACAACACCACGCACCTCGACCGACCACGCGGCCGCGTCTTGCGGCGGCGCTAGACCTCGGAGGTGGTGTGCGCATCCCTCCTTCCGAGCCGGCGAATGCCTGCTAGAGTCCGGCGCCCCCCGCATGCGGACGCGGGGATTGCCGATAACGCCGGATGATTCGTTCTCCCCGCACCCCCGTCGCGATCCTGGGCGCTGGCCTGACTGGCATGTCGGCGTCGTTTCACCTCGGCCGCGCGGGCGCGTCGCATCGTATCTTCGAACGGCTCGACCGGCCGGGCGGGCATGCGATCACGCTGGAGGACGAGGGCTACCGCTTCGACCGGACGGGCCACCTCCTGCACCTGCGGGATCCGGAGCTGCGCGCGCTCGCGCTCGGCTGGATCGGCGACGACTGGGTCGAGGTCGAGCGCCGCTCGCGCATCTGGTCGCACGGCACCTACACCCGGTATCCCTTCCAGGCGAACACCTTCGGCCTGCCGCCCGAGGTCGCCTACGAGTGCCTGCACGGGTTCGTTCGGGCGCACCATAACGCCGACAAACCCGCGCCGAGGAACTTCGAGGAGTTTTGCCTCCAGCATTTCGGCGAGGGGATCAGCAAGCATTTCATGATCCCCTACAACACGCGGCTCTGGGGCGTGTCTCCGCGGGAGATCACGGCCGCGTGGTGCTCGCGGTTCGTGCCGCTGCCAAAGCTCGAGGACGTGCTCGCCGGCGCGGTGGGGCTGAACGACCGGGAGCTCGGGTACAACACGCGGTTCGTCTATCCGCGCCTCGGCATCGGCGCGCTCGCCGAGGGCATGGCCCGGAGCCTGCCCGAGCGGATCGAGCTCGGCCGCGCGCCACGATCGATCGATTGGAGGGCGCGCGAGCTCCATTTCGAGGACGAGGCCGTGCCGTACGACGTGCTCGTCTCCACGGCGCCCTTGAACGTGCTCGTCGAGCGGCTCGCAGGCGCCCCGGCGAACGTCGTCGAGGCCGCGCGCCGCCTGCGCTGCACGCACCTGTATTACCTCGACGTCGCGCTCGACGGCCCCTGCGGAGAGCCGCTGCACTGGGTGTACGTGCCCGAGGAGAAATATCCGTTTTACCGGGTCGGCTGTTACTCGAATTTCTCCGACGCGATGGCCCCGCCTGGCAAGGCGAACCTCTACGTGGAGCTCGCGGACCGGAGCGAGCCCGACCTCCCCGCGCTCTTGCCCCGCGTCGCCGAGGGCCTGCGGGAGATGCGCCTCATCGACGCGCCGAAGCAGATCCGCTTCGCCCGCTTGCGCCGCATCGACCATGCCTACGTGATCTTCGACCACGCGTATTTCGAGTCGCTCGAGGTCGTCTTGCCGTTCCTCGAGGCGAACGGCATCGTGACCGCGGGCCGGTACGGCGGATGGAATTACTCGTCGATGGAGGACGCGCTGCGCTTCGGCCGTGACGCCGCGACGAAGGCCGTCTCCTCGCTCGGCGGTGGGGCGGCGGAGGAGCCGTGAGCCCGATGGATCCCCGGATATCGATCGTCATCCCCGTCTACAACGAGGAGGCCATCCTGCACGCCGCGGTCGTCGACCTGCGCGAGCGGCTGCGCCCCTTTGGTTGGTCCTACGAGATCGTACTCGCCGAGAATGGCTCGCGCGACCGCACGGTCGAGATCGCGGCCGAGCTCGCCGCGAAATACCCCGAGGTCCGGTTCTTCTCGTTCGGCGAGCCGAACTACGGCGGCGCCCTCAAGCGAGGGATCGTCGAGGAGGCGCGCGGCGAGCTCGTCCTCTGCGACGAGATCGACCTCTGCGACGCCGATTTCCACAAGCGCGCGGTCGATCTGCTCAGCGAAGGCTCCGTGGACATGGTGATCGGCTCCAAGCTGCTCGACGGCTCGGCCGACGAGCGCCCGCTCGCGCGTCACGCGGCCAGCATCTTCTACAACGGCCTCTTGCGCGTGACGCTCGGCTTCCAGGGCACGGACACGCACGGGCTGAAGGCGTTCCGGCGGCGCACGCTCCTGCCGATCGCCCGCGCGTGTGTGGTCGAGAAGGACGTCTTCGCGAGCGAGTTCGTGATCCGCGCCTACAGGCACGGCCTGTCGATCCAGGAGATCCCCGTCCGCGTGAAGGAAAAGCGTCCCCCCTCGATCAACCTCGCCAAGCGCGTGCCCAATGTGCTGAAGAGCCTGGCGAAGCTCACCTGGGCGATCCGGATCAAGGGGTAGCCTCGGGCCGGCGTGCTATGACGCGCACCATGCCGCGCCCCGTCAAGAACTCCGCCAAAGCCGAGCCTCGCCGATCCGACCACGACGTCGACGTCGTCGTGATCGGCGGCGGCGTGAACGGGACCGGCGTCGCCCGCGACGCCTCCATGCGAGGCCTGCGCGTCGCGCTCTTCGAACGCAACGACCTCGCCTTCGGCGCGAGCGGCAACAACAGCGGCCTCATCCACGGCGGCCCGCGGTACATGCTGAACGACCCGAACGTGACGGCGACCTCGTGCCGCGACTCGGGCTACATCCAGCGCATCGCGCCGCACATGCTTCACCGCGTCCCGTTCTTGATGCCCGTCGAGAACAAGGGCCGCGCGAAGATCATGTTCGCCCTCATCGACGCGTTTTTCGAGGCCTACGACCGCTACCAGCCGCTCAAGCACGGCAAGAAGCACGCGATGCTCACGGCCGAGGAGATGCAGCGCCTCGAGCCGGGCCTGCGCGGCAACATGGTCGGCGGCATCAGCTTCGACGAGTGGGGCATCGACGGCGCGCGGCTCTGCGCGGCCAACGCCGTCGACGCGAGCGAGCGCGGCGCGCGTATCTTCGTCGGCTGCACGGTGGAGCGGATCGAGCGGCGCGAGGACACGGGCGAGGTCGTCGCGGTCCATTACCGCGACCGGCGCACGGGCGGGACGGGCTCGCTGCGCACGGGCACGGTCATCAACGCGACGGGCGCGTGGGCCCCGATCACGGCGTCGCTCGGCCGCGTCGCGCCGACCCGCGCGCGCGTCCGCCCCGGCAAGGGCATCCACGTCGTCTACGACCGGCGCCTCTTGAACTACGCCGTCGCCGCGCAGACCATCGACGGCCGGCAGATCTTCGTCGCGCCCTGGCAGAACATGACGATCGTCGGCACGACCGACGACGACTTCTACGGCGACCTCGACGAGGTCCGCGCGACGAGCGAGGAGGTGCGTTACCTCGTGCAGGGCGTCGCCCGCGTCTTCCCGCAGATCCACACGGCGCGCGCGATCGGCACCTACGCCGGCGTCAGGCCGACGCTCTACGCCTACGGCCCGCACGAGGATCGGCTCTCGCGCGAGCACGAGATCGTCGACCACGCCGAGCACCAGGCGCCGGGCGTCTACTCGATGATCGGCGGCAAGCTCGCGAGCTACCGCATCTTCGCCGAGGAGATGACCGACGTCCTCGCGGCGCGCTTCGACCTCGGCGCGCGCTGCGCCACGCACGAGCGCCCGCTGCCCGGCGGCGACGCGCCCGTCGACGCGATCGAGCTCGCCGCGCGGATGGAGATCGATCCCGTCGCGGCGCGGCGGCTCGTGTTCCGGCACGGGTCACGCTCGCTGCGCATCGCCGAGCGCGTGCACGAGCGTCCCCGCGAGGCGGCGATCGTGTGCGCGTGCGAGCCGGTGATCGAGGCCGAGGTGCGGCACGTGGTGCGGACCGAGTGGGCCCGCTCGGTCTCCGATGTCGCGCGCAGGACGCGGCTCGGCCTCGGCGCGTGCGGCGGCATGCGTTGCGCCGCGCGTTGTGGGCAAATCGTGGCGCAGGAGCTCGAGCTGCCGCCGCGCGAGGGCCTGCAACAAGCAGCGCGTTTCCTCGCGCGCCAGGCGCAGACCCGCGCCGTCGCGCTCGGGCCCGAGCAGGCGCAGCAGGAGGCGCTGGCGATCGCCGCGGTCCGCGCCGAGCTCGGCGTGGACGCGCGCGACCTCGAAGAAGGCGAGGCCGCGTGAGCCACAAGGTCCTCGTCCTCGGCGCGGGCGCGGCGGGCCTCTCGGCCGCGTTCGCCGCGAAGAACAGCGGCGCCGACGTCGTCCTCGTCTCGGCCGGCGCGGGCGCGAGCTCGCTCGGCGGCGGCGCCGTCGACGACGTGCCCTGGGAGGAGCGCGTGCGCGCGGCGCGTACGCTCGGCAGCCCGATCGAGCTCCACGCCATTTCATTGGAGGTCCAATCGTTCTCCGACGCGCTCGGGATCTGGGACCTGCCGGATCAGGCCCCGCCTCCGTTCGTCGCGACGGTCGCGGGCCGCCTTCGCCCCGCGCGTGGCCGCGACAAGGGCCTGCTCGATCTCGGCGCGCTCCGGGGCAAGCGGGTGCTCTTGCCCCGGACCCCGCGCGCCGGCTGGGACGCCGACGCCATCGCCGCGACGCTCTCCGACGATCCGCTCGCGCGCCGCGCGGGCCTCCGCTTCGAGGCCTTCGACGCGCCCGTCCTGCGCTTCGCCGACGAGGCGCGGATCTCCGACGGAGACCTCGCGGCGCGGCACGACGACCCGGCGCGGATCGGCTGGCTCGCCGAGCGTTTGCGCGAGGCCATCGGCGCGGAGACGCGCCTCCGCGACGGCGAACCCGCTTCTGCGGTGCTGCTCGGCTCCTGGCTCGGCGCGCGCGCGGCGAGCGCGGCAGAGCTCTCCGCGCGGGTCGGTGTTCCCGTCGGCGAGGCGCTCGTCGGCGTCGGCTCTGCGGCGGGCCTGCGCTTCGATGCGGCGCAGAAGAGGCTGCTCGACGCGCTCGGCGTGCAGCGGATCCGCGACCGCGCCGTCTCGCTCGTCCACGACGGCGCGCGTTTCCTCCTCACGCGCTCGCACGACACCGCGCGGATCGCGGCCGACGCCGTGGTGATCGCGATGGGCGGCGTCGCGGGCGGCGGCATCGTCTACGAGCCTCCCGAGCATGGAGCCGGCGAGGACCTCCCGCCGAGGGGCCGTGTCCCCTTCGCGCTCTCGATCGACGCGCCCGTCGCGCTCGCGCTCGGCCGGGGCCCGCTCGACGTCGTCGCTTCGATGCAAGGCCCCGAGCTCGATCAGACCGCGTGGCCCAGGGACGCCGCGCCTTCCGCGCTCGAAGCCGTCGGCGTACATGCGCCCGGCGGCCGCGCCGCGCCGGGCCTCTTCGTCGCGGGCGACGCCCTCGCGGGCCGCCCGCGCACGCTGCTCGAGGCCGTCACGTCGGGCCTGCGCGCGGGCCGCGCTGCAGCCTCTGCCTAACGCGCCGCCGTCCCGAGCCGCTCGATCAGCATCTTGTAGCCCGTGGCCAGCACGAAGTCGGAGCCCTTCGTCGGGTCCGTCGGCACGTCGCGCGCGGGCCCCGTATCGTCGGCGGTCGCTCGCACGATCGGCCCACGCGCGACGTTCGTGTTCCCGGTCCCGCCGCCTGCTTCTGCGGGCAGATGCCCGTCGAGGTCGCTCTCGCGCACCACCTCGCCGGGCTGCAGCGGCCGGCTCGCCTCGACCACCACATCGGGCTTGATCCCTTGCGCCTGGATCGACCGACCGCTCGGCGTGTAGTAGCGCATCGTCGTGAGCCGCATCCCGGCGCCGCCCGGCAGATCGAAGATCGTCTGCACGCTCCCCTTGCCGAACGTCGACGACCCGATCACCTGCGCGCGTCGGTTGTCCTGCAGCGCGCCTGCGACGAGCTCCGACGAGCTCGCCGAGTACTCGTTCACGAGCGCCACGATCGGGAGGTTCGCGAGCGCGCCGCCTCCGTTCGCCTTCGCGGTGTCGATCACCTTGCCGCGATGCCGCGTCGTGTAGATGAGGCCCGTGTCGAGCATCTCGTCGGCCACCGCCTCGGCCTCGTCGACGAGCCCGCCGGGGTTGTTGCGCATGTCGAGCAAGACGCCGCGCAGCGGCCGCTGGCTCTCCTCGCGCAGCTTCTTCGTCACGCGCAGGAGCTCCTCGTGCGTCCCGGCCTGGAACTGGCGCAGCTTCACGTACCCCACGTCGTTGTCCAGCCGCTTGCCCACCACGCTCGCCACGTGGATCTCCTCGCGCGCGAGGTCGAGCTGGATCGGCTCCGAGACGCCTTGCCTGCGCAGCGTGAGCCGCACGCGTGACCCTGCGGGGCCTCGCATCAACCCGATGATCTTCTCGAGCCGCTCGCCGCGCACGGGCTTGCCCTCGATCGCCACGATCTCGTCGCCGGGCTTCACCCCGGCGCGCGCGGCGGGTGAACCCTCCATCGGCGCGAGCACCGTCACGCGCTCGTCGCGGAAGTCGACCTCGACGCCGATGCCGCCGAATTTCCCCTCGGTGTCGCTCTGGAAGAGCGCGTACTCCTTCGGGTCCATGTACGCCGAGTGCGGATCGAGCTCGGCCACCATCCCCTTGATCGCGCCCTCCACGATCTTGTTTCGTTGCGCGGGATCCACGTAGTGGTTCTCGACGAGCACGAGCACCCAGGAGAGCTGGTCGAAGGGGTCGTACGGGCTACTCGCCTGGTTCCTCGCGTGTACGGCCTGGCTCGTCACCGCGCCGCCGGCGAAAGCGGCGAGCACGAGTCCGGCGGTCCGGAGCCATCGGGGAGCGGACATGCGCATGCCCCGACCATAGCAGCCCGCGGCCTGGATCACGGCTCGGCAGCCGGGGCCGAGGAGCCTGGCGAGGGGGCCCCCGTCGTGACGCGCGCCCGCCGGGGGCAGCAAAATCCAGGCGCCCGAGGGCCAGGCTCGTCCCAAGCATCGGCGCGTTGCTTTGTCCAACCGGCCATGTTCGGTTATGTTCGCGCGCCTGAACGTGGCTCGGGGCGCTCATCGGAGAGACCGTCGGGGGCAAGGCCCGCCCCTCTCGGGGGTCCTTCCGCTCGGCGATCCCTCGTCCCCGGCCACGGATTTCGGGCAGATCACATCTTCGCGCTCCTCGTCGGACTCACGGAAGTCGTGCGTGGTCCGGCCGCGGCGGGACCCGCCCAGGGCGCCCTCCCTTCGTTTCACGCACCAGCGAGCCTTCCAAGATGGGCAAACCGACGGATCGTGAGCTCGTGGAGCAGGCACGCGCCGGGAACGCGCAAGCGTTCGGGACGCTCGTGCAGCGTTACCAGCGGCGCATCTTCCGCCTCGCGTTCCACCTCGTGCGTACGGGCGCGGAGGCCGAGGACGTGACGCAAGAGACCTTCGTTCGAGCCTACCAGGCGCTCGACCGCTTCGACGGCCGGAGCGAGCCGTTCACGTGGCTCTATCGCATCGCCGTCAACCTCTCGCTCAACACCATCCGCGCCCGCAAGCCGAAGCGCGACGCCGTGCCCGCGGACGACCCGCGCATCGAGCCCCTGCTCGCCGAGCATCGCTCGTCGCACGGCTCGGATCCGGCGCGCATCGCGCAGGAGCGTCAGCTCACGAAGGCGCTGTGCGAGGGCATCGACAAGCTGTCGGACACGCTCCGGACCACGCTGGTCCTCGTGTGCATCGACGGCATGGGCCACGAAGAGGCCGCGCGGGTGCTCGATTGTCCCGAAGGCACGGTCGCGTGGCGCGTGCACGAAGCGCGGCGCAAGCTGCGCGAGCATCTCGAAAAGCAAGGGTTTGGAGGGGACGCGGCATGAGCCCCCACGACAAGATCGACAAGACCGACAAGACCGATCTCGGTTCCAAGGTCGACACGCTCCTCGGCTCCTGGCCTGCGCCGTCCATGGACGACGCGGCCTGGGAGGAGCGCTCGGCCTCGATCGTCGCGGCTGCACAGGCCGCTCCGCGCGCGGACGACGCGGCGCTCTCGGCGCTGCTCGCGCCGCCTGTGCTGTCGCCAGAGGAGGGGGAGGCAGAACGCTCGATTGCTTCGGAGGGCCCCGCGCGGCCTGTTGTTGCTTCAGGAGAAAAAAAGATGTCTCAGGATTCGAACTCCGGCTCGTCGGCCAAGCCCCCCGAGAGCATGCCCACGAGCGCTGCGACCTCCAAGCGACCTTCGCTGAAGGAGCTCGCCGCGAGGGCCAGCCAGGCGGGCGCGTCCCGAGCGAGCATCCCTGGCCCTTCCTCGATCCCGCCGGCCGCGATCAGCAAGCCGCCGTCGGAGGCGCCTCCCGCGCCCGTCACGCGCACGCCGCTGCCCTCCGCGCCTCCCCCCAAGGCCTCCGAGGCGGGCAAGGAGGACTCGGGCGTCGTCGATCTCAACCTCATCAACAAGACGGCGACGGCCGAGCAGATCGCGGCGGCCGAGAAGGCCAAGCCCGCGACGCACGACCTCGCGTTCGACGGCGACGAGAAGGCCGCGGCGGCGAGCGGCAAGGTCACGAGCCTCGCCGAGGCCCGCGAGAAGAAGGCCGAGAAGAAGGGCGGCGGCGCGACGTGGGGCATCCTCGTCGCGGTCGTCGGCATCGCCGCGGCGGTCGCGATCGTGATGCGCGGCCAGGGCTCGAAGGAGAACACGCAGGCGGCGAACGTCGGGCAGGAAAAACCGGCGGTCGCAGCCGAGGCGCCGAAGGCGGTCGAGCAGAAGATCGCCGAGGCGCCGCCGCCGGCGCCGACGGGTTTGTCCGTGGACTCGCTGCCGACGGAGCCCTCGCCCTCGGACGCGCAGAAGGCCGCGCAGCCGACGGCGGGCGCCGCGGGCGAAGATCCGGGCAAGGTCGCCGCGGCGACGCCCACGCCGGCCGCGGCCGACACGCAGAAGGCGCTCACGGGCCCGGCCCCGACGATCGGCGCGAAGCCCGGCGATCTCGCGGGCGCGATGGCGCAGGCCGTCGGCGGCTCGACCGAGACGAACGACGAACCCAAGGACGCGGTCCCCGCGGCCGGCAACAACAAGGGCAACCAGACGATCCCGGAGCAACCTTCGCAGGGCTCGGTCGCGAGCGCGGTCGGCTCGGTGATGGGCGGCGCGAAGGCGTGCGTCGCGGGCGCGGACGACGTGTCACGCGCGCAGATCACGTTCTCGTCGAGCGGCTCCGTGTCGAACGTCAGCGTGACGGGCTGGGCCGCGAGCAACGGGCAGAGCGGGTGCGTCAAGTCCGCGCTGAAGGGCGCGAACGTCGGCGCGTTCTCGAAGCCCTCGTTCACCGTCGGCGTGACGATCCGGCCCTGAACGGCCGTATCGCGTCGGCCGGGCCCAACAAAAGGGGGGTTCGGCCGGCGCGACGGATCGCGTGGAAAACACCCGTCTTGCCTTGACAGGGCGGGCCCTCCGAATAGACTCCGCCCCCCCATGGTCTCCGCAACGCAGCAAAGCAGCCGCATCCGCAAGCGGAAGGCGCGGCGCGCAGGCACGGCCCGCAAGCGCGATCTCCGCGCACACGGCACGCCGAAGTTTCCGATCCACCTCGAGGGTTACGACCCGAACGCGCCCGATGCCCGGCCCACGGCGGCGAGCGCGACCGCGAAGAAGTAGGGATTTGCTCCATGGCCAATCACGCATCTGCCGAAAAGCGCAACCGCCAGCGCATCAAGAGGACGGCTCGTAACCGCGCCGCCAAGTCCGCCCTCCGCACCGAGCTGAAGAAGGCGCGCGCCCAGATCGTGGCCGCCCCCGCGGACTCGACGAACACCGTTCGTGAGGCCATCGGCGCGCTCGACATGGCCGCGCACAAGGGCACGATCCCCCGCAAGCGCGCCTCGCGCCTGCAGGGTCGCCTCGCCCGCGCGCTGCACAAGGCGAGCAAGGCCGTCGAGACCCGCGGCTGATCTCGGCCTCGGCCGAGCAAGCATCGGACCGCTACACACCTCGAAACATCGAGGCGTGCGGCGGTTTGTTGCATTTTGTCTCCGCCGCCTCCCCTCCCCTCCCCTCTCCCGCGCGCGGGAGAGGGGTTGGGGGTGAGGGGTGAGGGGTGAGGGGTGAGGGATGAGGGCTTGTCGGCCGGGGGCTAATGTGCGTCGGCCCAGGTCGACCCCGCGCCCACGTTCACCACGAGCGGCACGTCGAGCGGGAACACCGTCTCCATCACCTCGCGCACCTTCTCCTTCGCCTCCTCCACGCGATCCGCGGGCACCTCGAAGGTGAGCTCGTCGTGGACCGTCAGGACCATCCGCGCGCCCGGGACCACCGGCTCGCCCAGACGAACCATCGCGAGCTTCAAGAGATCCGCGCTCGACCCCTGGATCGGCGTGTTCTGCGCGATGCGCTCGGCGTAGGCGCGCCGGCCGCGATCGGAGCTGTGCACGTCGGGCACCATGCGCCTTCGACCGAGCATCGTCTGGACGACCTGCGTGTGCCGCGCCTCCGTCATCGTGCGCTCCATGAACTCGTGCACGCCGCGGTAACGCTGGAAGTACGCGTCGATGAAGCGCGCGGCATCGGCGCGCGGGATGTCGAGCCGCCTCGCGAGCGCGGCCTCGCCCATGCCGTAGATCACGCCGAAGTTGATCGTCTTGCTCCGCGCGCGCATCTCGGCCGTCACCTCGGAGGCCTCGACGCCGAAGATCTCCATCGCCGTGCGCGTGTGCACGTCCTGCCCCGTGCGGAAGGCGTCGACGAGCACCGGGTCCTTCGACAGATGCGCGAGCACGCGGAGCTCGATCTGCGAGTAGTCGGCGCTGAGCACGACGTACCCCGGCGGCGCCACGAACGCGCGCCGGATGTGGCGGCCTAGCTCGGTCCGGATCGGGATGTTCTGCAGGTTCGGGTCCTGCGACGAGAGGCGGCCCGTGGCCGCGACGGCCTGGCTCCAGCGCGTGTGGATGCGCCCGGTCTCCGGGTGCACGAGCTTCGGAAGCGCGTCGACGTACGTGCCCTTGAGCTTCGCGATCGCGCGATGTTCGAGCACGATCCCCGGCAGCGGGTGATCCTCGGAGAGCTGCTCGAGCACGTCCGCGTCCGTCGAGCGGCCCGTCTTCGTCTTGCGCAGGCTGCGCAGCTTGAGCTCGTCGAACAGGATGGTCTCGAGCTGCCTCGGCGAGGCGAGGTTCCACTCCTTGCCCGCGGCGTCGTGCGCGCGCTTCTCGAGGACCGCGAGCTCCTTGGCCATCTCCTCGCCGAGCGAGGCGAGCGCCTTCGGATCGACGAGCACGCCCGTGTACTCCATCTGCGCGAGCACGGACGCGAGCGGGAGCTCGATCTTCGTGAAGAGGTCACCGAGGTGCGCGGCCTCGAGGCGCGGCGTCTGCTGCTCGGCGAGCGTGAGCACCACCTCGGGGAAGGCGGCGGCGTAGCCGGTCGCTTGCTCGATCTCGACGTCGTCGAGCGCGCGCTGCGCTTGCCCGCGCTTCTTCGGCGCGAGCTCCTCGAAGGGCTGCATCTTCACGCCCGCGTCGCGCTCGGCGACGTCGGCGAGCTCGTGCGAGGCCTCCGCGTCGAGCAGGTAACTCGCGAGCATCGTGTCGAACGTGACGCCGCGGAGCGAGAGGCCGTGCCGGCGCAAGAGGACGTCCGAGAACTTCAGGTCGTGGCCGAGCTTCACGATCGCGGGGTCGGCGAGGATCGGGCCGAGGACCGCGGCGATGTCGGCCATGACGAGCTGCGCCGGCACGCCGAGGTAACGATGGCCGATCGGCACGTAGACGCTCTGGCCACGCTCGTGGGCGAGCGCGAGGCCGCAGACGTGCGCGCGCATGGCCTCGCGCGAGGTCGCGTGGACCTCGATCGCGAGCCTGCCGGCCTTCTGCACCTCGGCGGCGAACGCTGCGAGCTCGTCACGCGTGGTGATCGCGCGCCGCTTGCCGCCGACGGGCGCCGAGGCGGGCACGGCCTTGATGAAGCGCGTGAAGCCGAGCTCCGTGAAGAGAGCCCGCAGCCGCGCGACGTCAGCGCCGCCGTAGCGGAGGGCCTCGAAGTCGAAGTCGACCTCCGCCTCCATGTGCAAGCTGACGAGCTTCTGCGAGAGGCGCGCGTCCGCCTCGTGCTCGCGCAAGTTGTCGCGGATCTTCTGGCGCTTGACGCGATCGAGCCCCGCGTACACGCCGTCGAGCGTGCCGAACTCCTTCAAGAGGTCCGCGGCCGTCTTCAAGCCGACGCCGGGCACGCCGGGCACGTTGTCGCTCGTGTCGCCGACGAGCGCGAGCAGGTCGCGGAGCTGCGCGGGCGGCACGCCGAACTTCTCCTCGACCTCGGTCGGGCCGTAGACCTTGTCGCGACCGTCCCAGAGCATCACGCGATCGGCGTCGACGAGCTGCATCAGGTCCTTGTCGCTGCTCACGATCACGACGCGCAGGCCCCGCTCCTTCGCGCGCGCGACCGCGACGGCGAGCAGATCGTCGGCCTCGAGGCCCTCGGCGATGTAGATCGGGATGCGGTAGGCCTCGACGATCTCCTTGCAGCGCGCCATCTGCACGTGGAGGTCCGGCGGCGGCGCGGGGCGATGCGCCTTGTAACGCTCGTCGAGATCGTCGCGGAACGTGCGCCCGGGCGAGTCCATCGCGACCGCGAGGAACGCCGGTTTGCGCTCGTCGACGAGCTTCGACAGCATGCTCACGGTGCCGTAGGTGGCGTGCGTGGGCTCGCCCGTGGGGCTCGTGAGGGGCGTCTGGATCGCGTGGTAGGCGCGGAAGACGTACCCCGACAGGTCGATGATGTAGAGGACATCGGGCGCGCCCGGCGGCGGCAGCTCGGCCTTGCGGGTGACCATGGGCCGAGCATGTAGCACGGCCACGAGGCGAATAGATCGACCGGACGAACGCTACCGCTCGATGCGCTCGCGCGTCACCATCACCTCGACGCTTGCCTCGCCCTCACGCGCGACCGAGATCGTGACGCGCGAGCCGGCGGGCCCGCGGAGCCTCTGGATCGCGTCGGGCAGCGTCATCTCGAGGGCCGATACGCCGTCGATGCGCAGAAGCTTGTCCCCGCGCTGGAGCCCCGCCTTCGCCCCAGGGCCGTTCTCGACGAGCGACGAGACGACGATGCCAGTCGCCGTGGGCACGAGGATCGCGCCGATGCCCTCGAGCTCGCTCTCGCTGCCGCCGTCGCCGCGGGCGCGGAGCGTGATGTCCTCGCGGATGGTCGACGCGCCGCGCGTGGTCAAACCCGGCACGATCCGGCTCTTGTAACTCGCGTGCTCCACGCGCACCGAGAAGGGCCCAGGCGGCACGCCCACGAGCGAGAACGCGCCTTCCGCGTCCGTCGTCACGGGCGTCGCGATGTCGAAGCCTCCACCACCCGCGATGCCGTCGAGCCGCACCGTGGCCCCCGCGATGGGCTTCTTCGTCTCCTCGTCGAGCACCGTGCCCGAGAGCGTCGCCGTACGCGGCAGGGCGATGCGCACGTTGCGCGCCGTCTGTCCGACCTCGACCTCGACCGTCTCGCTCTTGCCCGGCGGATGCCCCTCCGCGCTCGCGCCGAGCACGTACTTCCCCGGCGGGAGTTTTTCCATGCGGAACGCCCCTGCCGGGTCGTCCACCTTCCTCGGCCGACCACGTACGCCGATGTCGACGCCCTCGGTGTTCGGCAAGAAGAGCTCGACCGTGAGGCGATACGACGGCACCGGCGCGCCTTGCTCGTCGACGACCACGCCCTCGATCGCGCCGCCCGCGCCGAGCTTCACGACGTTGTCCTTGCCGAGCTCGACGCGCACGCGCTCGGACGAAGGGTGCTGCGAGTGATGCGCGACGACGAGGCACCCCGAGGCCTCCGCAGGCAGGCGGAAATGACCTTCCATGTCGCTCAGGGTCGTCATCTGCGCGCCGCGATCGTCGCAGCCGACGGCCGCGCGCGCGACCGGTTGCCCGTCGGAGTCGACCACGGTCCCGGTCACCTCGTCCTCGGCCGGCAGCTCGTCCTCCTTGGCGATCGCGGGCTTCGACGGAGCGCGCGGCGCGGGCGTCGAGCTCGCCGCAGGCACGTGCTCGGGCGTCGCGAGGGCCGCGGCGGTGGCGCGCGGGCGCGGCGGCTTCGCGGGCGGACCGGGGCGCGGCAAGACGAGCCACACGACGAGCGGAAGCACCAGCATCGCGACGAAGGTCGCGAGCGCGTACGACCAGGCGCGCCGGGGCGCGGTCACGGCTCGACGCCTGGCTCCCCGCCTGCGTCGGGCGCGGCGCTTTTGATGTCGTCGAGCTCGCCGGGCGAGGTCTCACCGGCGGGGCCGAGCGCAGGCCCTTCGGGCTCGGCAGGCCACGGCGTCTCGCTGGACGAGCCGCCGCAGCCGAGGAGCGAAAGGACGCAGAGGACGAGGAAGGATCGCGAACGCATGCGCGGACTATAACCGAGCGAAGGGTGCCCAGCCGGCGGGACGCTAGCGGGTCTCGGCGAGGTTCGTGCGCGCGATCCAGGCGCAGAGAGCCGCGTTCAGGACGCACCACGCGACGAGCGCCACGCGACCGAAGGGGCCGGCCGCGTCGCCGAGCGCGACGAGCGAGAGCAGGTACGCCCCCGTGCCCACGGCGAGCCCGGCGATGGCCGGACGCAGCCGCTTCACGCCGAAGAACACGGCCGTGAAGAGGAAGGGCACGAGCGCGTTCGCGAGCGGCAAGAAGCGGTGCAGCGAGACGCCCACGAGCAGATCGAGGTCCGCGATCGGGCGCGCGGCGACGTCGACCCAGAAGTCCGCGCGCGGCAAGAGCCAGGGCGCGAAGAAGAAGAGGCCCGGACCCGCTGCGAGCGCGGGCAGGAGGAAGTCGAGGCGCAGCGGGCTCTTCGCGTCCTTGTTCTTCTTGCGCGCCGCACGCGCGACGAAGGCCGTCATCAGGACGAGCGCGACGAGCCGCGTGAAGGCGTGCTGCTTCGTCACGGACACGGCCGCCTCGGCCGCGTCGAGCACGCCCGCGCCGTAGAGCTTCTTTCCACCGTCGGAGCTGTCGACCACGCGCGCGCTCTTGCGCAGCGCGTCCTCGACCGCGGCCGGGTCGGTCACGCCGAGGCCCATCACCAGCGCGGCCGCGCCGGCGACGTGCGGAGACGCCATCGACGTGCCGTTCCAGCCGGGGAACTGCTCGCACTTGTTGCGGCCCTTGTTGCACACCGTCTGCTGCACGACCTTCACGCCCGGCGCGGCGAGATCCACGCCCTCGCCGCGCGACGAGAACGAGGCGAGCTTGTCGTTCGGATCGGTCGCGGAGACGCCGATGACGCCGTCGGAGGCGCCGGGGTACTGCACGCTGCCGCCGGTGTTGCCCGCGGCGGCGACGACCACCGCGCCCATGCTCCTCGCGTGGTCGATCGCCTTCTGGATCACCTTCGCGTTGCGCGGGCCGCCGAGGCTCAGGTTGATCACGTGCGCGCCGTTGTCGGCGGCCCAGCGGATGCCGTCGGCCACGTCCGCCGTCGTGCCCCAGCCGTTCTCGTTCAGCACCTTCACAGGCATCAGCCGCGCGCCGAAGGCCACGCCCGACGCGCCGATGCCGTTGTTCGTCGACTGCGCGATCGTGCCGGCCACGTGCGTGCCGTGGCCTTGATCGTCGTTCGCGTGCTCGGTGCCGGTCACGAAGTTCCAGCCCGGAGCGCACTCGGTCGCGGCGAGATCGCTGCCCTTCGTGTACGGCCCGTGGTCCTCGCAGGCGATGCCCGTGTCGACGACGGCGACGGTCACGCCGCGGCCGGCCGAGAAGTCCCACGCCCGCTGCGCGCCGATGCGCTGCATGTGCCACTGCTCGCCCGCGAGCGGATCGTTCGGCACGAACGACGCGCGGACCTTCGCGAGCGGCTCGGCGAACTCGACGCGTGGATCACGCGAGAGGCGATCGAGCACGCTCTGCATGTCGCCCGCAGGCACGCTGGCGATCTGCATCTTCGTCGTCGGCTCGAGATCGGTCGGCGTGAAGGCGAGCCCGAAGTCCGCGGCGAGCGAGAGCAGCGAGGGCGCGTCGAGGTCGTCCCGAGCGTCCACCACGATCTGCCCCGGAACGTCCCAGCTCGTCTCGCCGAGACCTTCCGGCGTCGACAAGAACCCTTCCGTCGCGATCGCGACCGGCTCGTAGAGCGGGCCGAGCAGCTCCTCGACGGTCGTCGTCGTGCCGCTCGGACGCGAGGGATCCACGAGCGAGCGCTCGGGTCGCTGGGCGCTCGCGGCGCTTACGGTGACGACGAGCGCGGAGGCGACGAGCGTCGCGACGAGCGCGGTCGGGAGAGCGGCAGGCGTTCGCATGCCGCTATCCTAGCGCAGCGCGGAAGCCGGGTCCCGTGGGCATGAAGCCGCCGAGCGGGGCGACCTTGGACGCATCGCGGCGCGTGCGCGGCTTGGCAGCACTACCGAAGTCGTGGTAGCGGCCGCTTCCATGGAGTTCTTGATTCCCTCGCGAACCGCGCGCCCCGCAGACGACCCCATCTTCGCGCTGAACGCGGAAGCGCAGGCAAGAAAGAAGTCCGGTGAGCCGGTCATCAACGCGACGGTCGGCGCGCTGCTCGACGACGACGGCAAGCTCGCGATCATCGGCGCCGTGGTCGAAGCGCTGCGCTCGCTCCCGCCCGAGGTCGGCGCCGCGTACGCGCCCATCGCCGGCCCGCAGGCCTTCTTGCAGGGCGTGATCGACGACCTCTTCGCGGGCCGCCCCGAGGCCTCGCTCGCGACCGCGGTCGCCACGCCCGGCGGCACCGGCGCGCTGCGCCACGCGATCACGACGTTCCTCGAGCCGCAGCAGATGCTCCTCACGACGGGCTTCTACTGGGGCCCCTACAAGACCCTCGCGGACGAGGCGGATCGCACCCTCGCCACCTTCCGCATGTTCGACGACAAGGGCCGCCTCGACGTCGCCGACTTCGAGCGCAAGCTCGGCGGCGTCCTCGACGCGCAGGGGCGCGCCCTCGTCTTTTTGAACACGCCTTGCCACAACCCTACGGGTTATTCGCTCGACGAAAAAGACTGGAGCGGCATCGTCGACGTCGTCGGGCGCGCCGCCTCGCGCGGGCCCATCACCGTCCTGCTCGACGTCGCTTACGGACGGTACGCGAAGGCGAACCTCACCGACACCTTCGCGCCGGCGCTCCGCCTCGCGGAGAAGGCCATGGTCCTCTTCGCATGGTCCGCGTCGAAGTCGTTCACCCAGTACGGCCTGCGCGTCGGCGCGCTCGTCGCCCTCTGCCCCGACGCCCAGGAGCGCGCGCGTGTCCAGAACGCGCTCACGTACGCGAGCCGCGGCACCTGGTCGAACTGCAACGCCGCCGGCATGAACGCCATCGCCAAGGTCCTCTCCGATCCCGAGCTCCGCGCTCGTGTCGACGCCGAGCGGGCCACGTGGAAGGACCTCCTCGACCGCCGCGTCGCGCGCTGGAACACCCTCGCCACCGCCGCGGGCCTCGCCTATCCCCGCATCGACGGCGGGTTCTTCAGCACCGTGTTTTGCGAGGACGCGCCGCGCGCCGCCGCGCGCCTCCGCGAAGAGGGCATCTTCGTCGTCCCGGTCCAGGGCGCGCTCCGCGTCGGCCTCTGCTCGGTCCCGGAGCGGGACATCGAGCGCCTCGTCGACGGCCTGCGGCGAGCGACGAATCCCTGACGCCGCGGCCTCCCTCGACGACCGCGACGAAATTCGACCGTTCTGGTAAGGTCTCGGCTCCATCGGCGCGTCCGCGCGGCGCGCCTCGGAGGCCGTGAGAATGGGAAGGTTCGAGATGGGTGCGACTCGCCAAAGGCCGTGGGGGCTCGTGGGTGTCTCGGCAGCGCTCGTGATGCTGCTCGGGGCATGTGGGGATATCTTGACCCTCCCCGGCGTGGAGCCGACCGGCGGCACGGGCGGCGCGGGCGCAGGTGCAGGCGGGGCGGGCGGAGACGGCGGCGGCGTGCCGACGAGCTGCGTCTCGAACTCCGATTGCCCCGCGCCCACCGCGGTCTGCGACACAAAGAAGGCCACGTGCGTCGAGTGCCTCGAGATCACGGACTGCTCCTTCCGACCGGGCACGGTCTGCTCCGAGGGCCAGTGCGTCTGCCCGAACGCGGGCGACTCGTTCTGCGGCGAGCCCGCGCGTTGCGTCGATCTGCAATCGGACAGCCAGGACTGCGGCACGTGCGGGCAGGCCTGCTTCGGCGCGTGCACCGAGGGCAAGTGCGCCGACGCCTGGGAGCCGACGCCGACGCAGGATGCGCCCGCCGCGCGCTCGCATCACGTCGCGGTGTGGACCGGCGCGACGATGATCGTGTGGAGCGGCAACACGCCGAGCGGCACCACGAACAGCGGCGGCATGTTCGACCTCGCCACGCGCAAGTGGACGCCCACGAGCACCGCGAACGTCCCCGCGCCGCGCTCACGCGCGCGCGCCGTCTGGACGGGCACGCACATGGTCGTCTGGGGCGGTGAGAACGGCAGCCCGCTCCAGTCGGGCGGCGTCTTCAACCCCATCTCGAACACGTGGTCCACGATGACCACGGCCGGCGCGCCCTCGCCTCGCTCCGGGCACACGATGGTGTGGACCGGCTCGAAGGTGCTCGTGTGGGGCGGGTTCGACGGGACGAACTACCTCGGCGACGGCGGCGCGTACGACGTCACCGAGGATCGCTGGGATCCGATCCCGGCGGGCGGCACGCCGCCGAGCGCGCGCTCGGATCACTCGGCGGTATGGACCGGCTCGGACATGATCGTGTTCGGCGGCTACGGCTCCAACGGCGTCGAGGTCACCTACCTCGGCGACGGCGCCGAGTTCGATCCGGGCACCGGCGTCTGGAGCGTCGTCAAGGACGGCCAGCCGCCGGCGCGCGCGCGCCACACGGCCGAGTTTACGGGCACCGAGATGATCGTGTGGGGCGGCTACGACATGCTCGGGCCCGCCTCGATCGGCGCGCGTTACAAGCCGAAGATCGAGTGGAGCTTCATGACGACCGAGGGCGCGCCCGAGCTCCGGCAGTACCACACGGCCGTGTGGATCGCGCCGCGGCTCATCGTGTGGGGCGGCCAGAACGTGGGCGGCACCTACCTCAACACGGGTGCGCTCTACAACCCGATGACGAACGCGTGGAGCGCGAAGCCGATCCCGACGGCGCCCATGGGCCGCGCGCACCACACGGCCATCAGCACGAACAGCAAGATGATCATCTGGGGCGGCGTCACGCCCGGCGGCGCCGTCACCAACACCGGCGGCATCCTCGATCCGTCGATCCTGCCCTGAGCGATGCGCTGGGCGCGCCTCGCCCTCGCGCTCGTCGTCCTCCTCGGGCTCGCGTCGTGCTCGGACCGAAGCACGCGCCGCGAACCCGAGGCGGACGTCACGCTCGTCCTCGCCGCGTACTCCGCGCCGCGTGACGCGTTCGAACGTGGCCTCCTCCCCGCCTTCCGGGCCCGCTACGAGGCTCGTACTGGCAAGCGCCTCCGCGTGCGCGCCTCGTACCTCGCGAGCGGCGCGCAGTCTCGCGCCGTCGCCTCCGGCTTTCCTGCCGACGTCGTCGTGCTCGCGCTCGCCCCCGACGTCACGCGCCTCGAGAAGGAGCACCTCATCACGCACGACTGGCGCGCGCGCGGCAGGCGCGGCGCCTTCACCACCTCTGTCGTGGCCCTCGCGGTTCGTCCGGGCAACCCCGAGGGCATCACGGGCTTCTCGGATCTCGCGCGCCCCGGCCTCGACGTGCTCATGCCGAACCCGAAGACGAGCGGCGGCGCGATGTGGAACGTCAGCGCCCTCTGGGCCTCGGCGCTCCGCGGACATGCGGGCGTCGCCGCGAACGACGAGGGCGCCGCGCGCGGATATCTCCGCGGCGTGCTCGGGAACGTCGCGATCATGGACAAGGGCGCGCGCGAGAGCCTCATCACCTTCGAGAGGGGCGTCGGCGACGTGGCCGTCACCTACGAGAGCGAGGTCTTCGCGGGCCGCGCCGCGGGCCGCACCTACGACATGGTGATCCCCCCCGGGGCGATGGTCGTCGAGGTCATGGCGGCCGTCGTCGACGTGAACGCCAAAAAGCACGGCCTCTTGCCCGAGGCCGAGGCCTTCGTCGATTATTTGAGCTCCAACGAAGCCGCGCACATCCTCGCGAAGTACGGCTTCCGCAGCGACGACCCGGCCGTGCGCGCCGCGCACGCGCTCACGTTCCCCGAGGTCGAAGCCCCCGCGCGGATCGACGATCTCGGCGGCTGGGACGAGGCCCAGCCGAAGCTCTTCGCGAAGGACGGCGTCTTTCCGCGCACGTGGGAGAGCGTGTACGCGGAGCCGTGAGCGCTATTCGAGCGCGCCTTCTTCCACCACGGCGACGGACTTGTCCTGCTTCTTCTGCTGCGCCCACATCACGGCCTGACGTGGCCGGATGAAGCCTGCGCCCTGCTGGATCTTCGGGAACTGCGGCATCGGCGCGGCCGTGGCGAGCAGGCCCTCGCGGATCTGCGCGGGCGTGAGCTCGGGGTTCGCCTCGAGCATCTGCGCCGCCACGCTCGCGGCGATCGGCGCGGCGAACGAGGTCCCGTCGACGTGCTGGTAGTCGACGCCGATGTACTTCTGCCGGTTGATCCGCGCGGAGACGGCGTCGATGAGCCCGTTCACGCTGCTCCGCTCCTCGTGGCTCGCCCGCTGCTTCTGCTCGGAGAAACCCTGCTCGACCGAGAGCTCTTCGAGCACGGAGAGCACCTGGAACAGCGCGACCGCTTCGCGCGCGACGAGCGTGCCGGGCAGCATCGGCGCGGGCACCCAGATCGCGGGGGCGACGAGGTCCGGCTTGTCGAGGCCCGGGCGGACCGTGCCGTAACTCGAGGGCCAGAGCGACGCGTCGCCTTCACGTTCGCCCTTGTCGTCGAGGCCGCCGACGGTGATCGCCTCGGGCGCGGACGCGGGCGCGCGCGAGGGCCGGCCGGGCGTGTTGCCTGCGGCGGCGAAGACGGTGATCCCCGCGGCGACGACCTCGGCGACGGCGGCCTCGACCTCGGCGAGGTCGGGGTCGTTCGACGGCGCGGCGAGCGAGACGTTGAGCACGCGAATATTGAGGTGCGGGTATCGCAACGGAAAGCGGATCGCGTGCGCGACGTTCTTGCCCGTGATTTTCCCCTCGCTGCTCATCGCCTTGATGAGCACGACCTCGGCCTCCGACGCGAGCCCGCGGTACCTGCCCCCCGAAACGTAACCGTTGCCCGCGGCGGTGCAGGCGGTCATCGTGCCGTGCCAGGACGCGGCGCGCGGGGTGAAGAAGTCGTCGGCGACGGCCTCGTCGCGCGTCGCGTCGGCGTAGGCCTTGATGCGGCGCTTCGGGCGCATGAGGTCGGGGTGCGGGTAGAAGCCGCTGTCGACGAGGGCGATGACGACGCCGCGGCCGGTGAAGCGAGGGTTGGCGTCGAGGCGCTCGGGGATCGAGAGGAGCTGGGGGCGGGCCATCGGAGCGGAGGGTTGTGGCACCGAAGAGGGGGGGAGGGCAATGGACGTCGCCCCGGATTTCGCGAGGTTTGGCGCGCGCCGGCGCCGCCAGCACCGACGTGCGCGGCGAATGAGCAGCTTGACATGAGCGCGCTAACAACGTTACCCTGAGGCCCTATGTTGGCCTTTGGCCCCAAGCTGCTGGCGCTCCTGCAGTCTCGCAGGGAAGTCTACATTAAAGCCCTGAAGATTGCAATCAGGAATTCTCAGGAGCTCATTCCGGTCGCGCGACCGGAATACGATCAAGATGCGCTGGCGCAGATCATCGACGGGTACATGGCGATGATCACCGAGGCCTTGGAGGGCCGCGATCCGCCCGAGATCGCGACGATGTATTTCGAGGCCATCATTCCGTCGCTCGTGGCCGCCGGGGAGCGCGTGGACAGCATGGTCCACGTCACCGTGGGCATGATGGTCCTCATCGCCGACGACGTGGGCCGGAACGTGGACGCCGACATCCGCGACGAGAGCATGGATTGGCTCTCCAAGTTCTTCGCCACCTGGGTCACCCGCATCATCACGGTGCGCGGCGGCCCGGTGAGCAGCATGCGCCCGCTGCGCTAGATGATCCCCCGCAAGGCGAGCTGAATCGCCAGCATCTCGTCGAGGATCTCCCCGAACGCTTCGAGGTCGACGCTCGTATTGCTCCGCAGCCCGAGCACCTCGGCCCGCTTTCGCTCCCAGGTCAAGAGCAGCTTGGTCTCGACGCCGGAGTCGCGGAGCTGGCTGGCGAGCGTCCGCGGCGGCTGGCTCTCGATTTCCCGGACCGAAAGCACGCCTTGCTCCACCGCGTGCGCGAACACGCCGCTCGTGAAATCCCGGCTCAGGATCTCCCGCTCCCACGTGGTGACCATGTTGCCGATACGCCCGAGCTCTTGCGCCAGGAGGGCGACCTTCCGGAGCTGGCCGAGCTCGGCCAGGGGGACTTCGGGCGAGCACATCAGATCGAGCGTCGCATTGCACATCATGTGCATGTTGTGGGGCACGTAGGCGTCGTGCTCGGCCGCATTCTGCAGCGCGGGAATCTGGTTGACGAGCAGCGAGTATCGCATCGAATTGATGACCTGGTGCCAGTCGTACTGGAGCACCCGGCAGAACTCGGAATACCTCGGCAATCGCTCGATCATGTCCCACATCCTCTCCCAGAGGGACGAGGCGAATTCGAGGTAGGGATCGGCGGCGGGGACGGGCGCCGTCCCCTGCCCCGTCAGGCGGCGGCCAAAGAGGGCGATGAGCTGCTCGAGCCGCTCGCGATCCTGCTGCTCATCCGCGAGGTCGTCGAGCAGGACGTCGGCCATGGCGCCGAGGGTCTTGATGTCGTTCACCAGCGGCTTCAGATCGTGGCTCACGGAGGGGAACATCACGACATCCATCCCCATTCGTGTCGACTTCCACAGGAATTTGTTCCTGTGGGGCATACCCACCGCCTGATACTCCTGGATGAAGGATTCGAGCAGCGGTGATAGCGGATACCTGCCGATCCGCTCCTTCATCGCAACGAACGAGCACTCCGGAAGGAACAGGAGCGGGACGAGCCGCGAGGGCGCGTCGTTTGCTCGGCGCAGGAGGTCGTTTCGCAGCTCCCCGAGCCGCTGCAGCGTCGCGTCGCCGCTCGATACCCTGGTGAATCGGAGTACGAACCCGGGCGTGCTCGCGATGGGGCGCGCGTCGGCGCCGTGGCAGCGGACCTCGCCCTCGGCGACGATGTCCTCGCCGCCGGGGCAAACCAGATGAATGGTGACGACGCTGCCGGGGGCGGGAGAACTCGCCGCAGGGATGAAGAGGCCGCGTTCGTTGATGTTCGACACCGACGCCACGAACGACTGCTGCCCGTGCTGGACGCGGCAGGCGAGCGAAGGAGGCGCTATGACCGAGGTGCCGGGGTGCGAGCAGGGTTCCAGGTCGATGATTTCGGGCCCGCCTCCGCGGTCGTCGCCGAATTGCTCATCGAAACGCGCTCGACTCTGCTTGTGCGTACCCATGGGGATGCCCTCGAACAACGTCCCGGTGTGGAAAGACGCGCGCACAATCGATCCGCGCGGCTCGGACGAACCTGGGCGCTCGGCGCCGTCGCCCTCGACCCTCGTCCGGCAATCGTTACGGACCTCTCCTCCTGTCCGTCGCAGTCGCTTCGTACCGACGCTCCATCTTAAACGATTATCTCAGTCGGTCTCGATCTGCCAAGCAAGAAGCGCGGACTGGGGGCCGATCGGCCGCGCGCACCCGCGGGCCGTCAGCGCGCCCAGGATGCCACCACCGACCGCTCGCTGCGGGGCGATTTTTTTCGCCGCAATGGTGCGTTGTGACCGATGCCTGCCGCGGCTCGCGCGGCCCCCGTCGTTCGCCCGAGCCCACGGTGCGCGCCTCGCGCCTCACGACTCTTCACGAGCGTCTCCCCGGTGTACATCCGCGTCAAGTACATTCAAGTGCGCCTCTTGGGCAAAATTTCGGCGGTGAAGGCGCCGCGCCAATCTCATGACTCATGGTCACGACGTGTGAAAAACCTAACCTCCGAGACGGATATCAATGGCAGGCACATTGCGGGTCGGAGCACGGGGGCTCTCCGATACGACACGAACACGCTTTTGGCGCTGCGGTCGGGGGGTGGGGCGGCTTCGAATCCGACCGCCTCTGGCCAAGCATCGGTCCGAAAAGATGCTCCTGCCGGCCCCCCGTGTCGGTCGCGGCGATGGCGAGCGGCACCGTGTGATCGAGCCCGACCAGGCTCCCCGCGCGCTGATGGCTGAAGCTGGCGGCCGAGGAGGACGGCGCAGGTGCCAGCGCCCTACCTCGGGAGCCACGCGTCGACGCCGCCACCACAAATCGACACATTCGTCAACCAAGTTTTGTGTGACACAAACCACATTCAATCTTGGGTTTACGTGTGATATGGTACATGGTCTCCCGTTTCGCGTCCCACCCCGTCATGACGAACCTCCTCCTCTGCCCTGGCGTGGGCGCTGGGGAAGCTCCTGACCCGGCGTTCGAGGGCTCTTGTGAGCAACGGAGCCCCGTGGTAGGAGGAGGCATGGAATCGTGGGCTGCTGAAGTCGTCGAGCTGTGGAAGAAAAACAGGATTCCGCTCGCAGAGCGTACCCTGCAAGCCCTGCAGCAGAATCCGCATGTGCCGGTGAAGTCGTACACGTTCGAGGATTTCATCCAGATGGTGGACGGGACCGGCGCCATGATCGCGGAGGAGCTCGAGGCCCGGGGGTCCGACGTTCGTGATACGTGGTTGAACTCCGTGGTGCCCGGGATCCTGTCCCAAGGACAGCCCCTGTCCGCGCTCGTGGGACAGGTCACCATGAATGCGATTGTCATCTACAACCTGCTCGTGCCCCTCGCGAGTGAAGAACACCGAGCCAAGATCGGCAGCTTCATCCAGAACTGGTACGCAAAGTTCAATACCGATCTCGTCGCGGTCGGACTCGAGTACGCGAAGGGCGGTTGAGCGCTGCGCCATGCCGCGTGAGCTCCTCGCGCCGAGCATCGGCCCGCGGCCGGAGCATCATTCGCACGTGGTCACGCCCGGCGACCTTCATCGGGATGATTCGACACCGCACCACCCCCCTCGTCCCGTGACGAACCCGAGGGCGCTCGCGGCGGACAAGCTGGCAGAACGCCACGCATCATTACAAGCGATGCCTTAGCGCGGCATCGGGGGTCTCGTATGACGACGACGCGGCACCCATCCGGCGGCTCCACGCTCGAACGTGCCCTCCTGGCCATCGAGAAGCTGGAGTCCAAGCTCGCCGCCGTGGAGCGCTCCCGCACCGAGCCCCTCGCGATCGTGGGGATGGGCTGTCGATTCCCCGGCGGCGCGGAGAGCCCCGAGGCGCTCTGGCGGATACTCCTCTCGGGAATCGACGTCGTGACGAAGATCCCGGAGGAGCGCTGGGGCCATAAAACGTCGTCCCCCTTCCCCGTGGAGCGCTGGGCTGGGCAAATCGAGGACATCGACGCGTTCGACGCGTCGTTCTTCGGCCTCGGCCCTCAGGAGGCTGCCGACGCCGATCCCCAGCACCGCATGCTGCTCGAGGTGACCTGGCAGGCCCTCGAGAACGCGGGCATCACGCCCGAAAGGCTGTTCGGCAGCAAGACGGCCGTATTCATGGGGATCACGTCGCACGATTACATTCAGCGCATCACGGCGACGGCAGTCGAACCCCGCCCCTATATTCCCACGGGAAATGCCGTCTCCTTCGCCGCGAGCAGGATCTCGCACGTGCTCGGGCTCCGCGGCCCGTGCATGAGCATCAATACCGCGTGCTCTTCGTCCCTCGTCGCGCTGCACCTGGCCTGCCAGAGCCTGCGCCGGGGCGAGTGCGACATGGCCATCGTGGGCGGCGCGAACGTCATCCTCTCCGCCGAGGTCTCGCGCCAGCTCGTGTCGCTCCAGATCTTGTCCCCGGACGGGCATTGCCGGACGTTCGACGCAAGCGGCAACGGGTTCGTCCGCTCGGAGGGGGCGGGCGTCGTCGTGCTCTCGCGGCTCTCGGATGCAAAGCGGCGCGGAGACAGGATCTTGGCCCTCGTGCGCGGCTCGGCGATCAATCAAAACGGCCGCTCGACGAGCCTGGCGGCCCCGAACGTCCAGGCGCAAGCCGCCGTGATCCAGGCCGCGCTCGAGGATGCGCGCGTGCCGCCCGAGCGTATCGGGTACGTCGAGGTCGCCAGCAATGGCTCTCCCATGGGTGATCCCATCGAGCTCGACGCGCTGAAGGAGGCGCTCGGGAAGCCGCGCGAGGACGGCTCGGCGTGCGTGCTCGGCTCGATCAAGACGAACATCGGCCACACCGAGGCGGCCTCCGGCATGGCGTCCCTCATCAAGGCCGCGCTCGTGCTCAACCACGGGCTCGTGCCGAGGAACCTCCACTTCCAAGCCTTGAACCCCCACGCCTCGATCGAGGGCACGCCCTTCGTCCTTCCGACCCGCGAGGTAGAATGGGCGCCGGGCCCATCGTCGAGAATGGCGGGCGTGAGCGCGACGGGGCTCAGCGGGGCGAACGCGCACGTCATCCTCGAGGAGCCACCCCCGGCCTCTCGCGAAGCAGGGAAGCCAGAGCGACCGGCGCACGTCTTCGTGCTCTCGGGGAAAACGGCCGAGGGCCTACGGGATCGGGCCGAGCAGATGCTCCGCCACCTCGCGGCGCACCCCGAGCAGCACCTCGGGGACGTCTGTCATACCCTGGGCGCTGGACGCTCGCATTTCGAGCATCGCTGGGCTGCGGTCGTTTCGAGCCATTCCGAGGCGCTCGGCCGCCTGAGCGATTTCGTGAAAAATGTCCGGAGCGGGTACCTCACGGGGCGCCTCGAGAAGGCATCGGCTCGGAGGCGCATCGGCTTCTCGTTCACGGGGAGCCCCGCCGACGCGGTGGGATCCATTCCCTCGATCGAGCAAGCCCCGCCGGCGCTGAAGGAAGCGCTGCGCCGCGGTGACGACGCCGTTCGCGCGCGGCTCGGTCGTAGCGTCTCGAGATTGCTGGAGGGCGACGATGGCGCGTATTCCCCGGGCAGCGCCGTCGACAGCGAGCTCGCGCTCTTCGTCCTGCAATGCGCCCTGGTCGAGGCATTTCGCGCGTGGGGCATCGAGCCTTCCGGCGTGCTCGGCGTGGGCACGGGTGAGTGCGTCGCTGCGTGGGCCGCCGGCGCGCTCGAGTACGACGACGCGCTCGCGCTCGCCATGGCTCGCGCTCGGCTCGTCGACGGCGGCGATACCGGCGAGCTCGCCGCCGCGCTTTCGAAGATCAGGTTCGCCTCTCCGCGGCGCACCTTCCTCCCGAGCCTGGGCGGCGATTGCACCGTCTCCTCCCTGGCCACGACCGCGTACTGGCAGCGGCAGGTTCACGACGCGCCGGATCCCGAGGCGGGCCTCCGGGCGCTCTCGTCCCCGGCGTTCGTCGCGCTCGTGCGGATTGGCCGCCAGCGCGCGGCCCAGGACGCACAGCCGCGCGCGAACGCGGCCCCGGAGCTCCTTTCGTCCTTGCACGGCGACGCGCCGCCCGCGCGCGCGCTCCTCGATTGCCTTGCCAGCCTCTACGTGCGGGGGATCGAGCCGCGGTGGGATCAGCTCGACGCGCCGCACCCCTATCGCCGCGTCGGGCTGCCCACGTATCCATTTCAACGAGAACGTTATTGGTTTGGCTCGCCAACCATCGAGACGCCGGTGGAGGCCCACCCCGACGGCCATCCCCTCCTCGGTCATCCCCTCGCCCCCCGCGCGGATCAGCCCGACGTACGCGCATGGGAGAAGACATTCGACGACGCGCGGCGCGGCGGGCTCGGCGTGCAGCGCCTCGTGGAGACGTCCTCGCTCTCATCAGGAGGGCTCGTGGAGGTCGCGATCGCCGCGGGCCGGGAAATCTTCGGCGACGGTCCCTGGGAGATCGGCCTCGCCCTCGGCGATCCTCCGATCATCGCCGAGGGCGAGACAACCACGATGCAAGTCATCGTGACGCCGGAGGGCACGAGCGCGGCGTCCATGGGCATCTTCTTCGAGGCGTCCGACGGACGCGCGTGGAAGCGGGTGGCGAGCGGCGCCATTCGTCCGAAACCGTCCACGGACGAGGACGACGACGTGGCGCCTCCCAGCATGCGGCCCGGTCGACGGCAAAGCGTGCCTTCGACCCTCTGGGAGACGCGGCTCGAGGCGCTCGGCCTCGGCCCCGAGGCCCTGCACATCGACCAGCTCTGGCGCAAGCCCGAGGAGACGCTCGCGCGCGTCTCGATCACGAGGAACCGCGCCGCGAGCTCCTTCGTGCGTGCCGCGGCTGCCATTGCGTCGATCACCCACCCCGCCGCGCACGGCAGAGCCTGGATGATCGACTCCGTCGAGGGTGTCTCCGTACGCCCGGCCGAGGCGGATGGCCGCGCGTGGTTACGGCTGAACTGGGTGACCAACGACGCGTGGTCCGGCCGCGTGAGCGCCGAGCTCGTCGACGGCGAGGGGTGCGTGACCGCGTCCGCGCGACGGATCGACCTTCGCGCGCAGGACCCCGCGTCCGCGCTCCGCGCCGCGGGCAAAGACCCCTTCGAGCATGCCTTCGTCGAACAGGTTTGGCGAGACGCACCACCGTCCGCGCCGCGCCCTGCGACGAAGCGACGATGGCTCATCGTGGCGGACGCTGGAGGCGTGGGCCGCGCCCTCGCCGAGCAGCTCGACGTCGGGGGCGACATGACCGCGATCGTGCCCGCCGCGGATCTGGAGGAACGAGTCCTGCCACTCGAAATGGTGCTTGGTGTCTCCGGGCCCTTCACGGGCGTGGTGTACCTGGGCGCGCTCGACGCGACCTCCAACGACGCACTCACGCCGTCGACGTTCGAGCGTGAGGCGTGTCGAAATACGACCGTCGCGCTTCGTGTCATCGACCGGCTCGCGTCGCAGGTACAGGTGCCGAAGCTCTGGCTCGTCACGCGCGGAGCACGACCCGTCCTGGATACGGACGTGGCGCTCGCCCAGGCGGGTCTTTGCGGGATCGGAAATGCCTTGTCGCTGGAGCGTCCGGACATGTGGGGCGGCTCGATCGACCTCGATCCCGGGCCGGACACCGACGGAGCGGAGATCACGCGCTTGGCACAGGCGCTCCTGTCGTCGAGCGCCGAGGATCAGGTCGCTCTGCGCGCCGAGAAGCGCTACGTGGCGCGGCTCGCGCGGGCCCCGATCCCCGTCGCTCGACCCCTCGACGTTCGTTCGGACCGCACCCATGTCTTGACAGGCGCGCAAAGCGCTCTCGGCCAAGAGGCCATGCGCAGGCTCGTCGAGCTCGGCGCGCGTTCGTTCTTGTGGATCGAGCCGACGACCGGCGCGGACCCCCAAGCTCCTGATGAGCTCGGCAGGTTGTCTCGATGCTTCGTATCCCAAGGCGTGGAGATCATCGTCGCGCACGCCGACGCGGCGGACACGGATTCGCTGCGCCTGGCATTCTCTCGCGCCCCTCTCCCCATCGGGGGGATCGTCCATGCGTCGGGCGCCAAAGACAGCACTCCGTGCCGGCTCACGAGCCGGGACGCCACGCAGGCCCTGCACGAGACGATTCGCACGAAAACGCTCCTGCACTGGGCCCTGCATGCGCTCACGAGGGACGTCGCGCTGGATTATTTCATCGTCTTTTCCTCGGCTGCCTCGGCGCTCGGCTGGGAGGGGCTCGGATCCGACGGCGTCGCGGCCGCGTTCCTCGATGGTATCTCGCGTCATCGTCGGCGCCGCGGGCTGCCCGCGACAACCGCGTACATCGCGTTCCCCCACGAAGAGCGGCCCGGTCGCACGGAGCTCCAGCAGGACATCCTGGCCGCGGGGCTTCAAGGTATGCCTCCGTCGCTTTCGTGGCAGGCCGCGGAGCGAATGGCGTCGGAGGGGACGCCTGCTGCGATCGCCGCCTGGGTGGACTGGGAGCTCTTCCAGCAATCCCATCGCGCGCACATGGGGCGGCCCTTGCTCGAAGGGCTCGTCGCCGTCCGCGGCGCGAGCTCGGGCGCCGCCGCTTTGAGCAAGCGCATCGCCGCCGCAGAGCCCGAGCAGGCGCGGCGGCTCGTCGAGATCGTCGTGCGCCGCGAGGTCGCGCGGGTCCTCGGCGCTCGCCTCGAAGAGCTGCCGCAGAGCGACCGCGCGGAGCTGTCCTCGCTCGGCCTGGATTCGATCATGGGCGTCCAGCTCCTCACCAGCGTCGGCCATGCGCTGCACGTCACCCTGCCCGTGACCACGTTGCTCCATCACCCCACGATCGAATCGATCACGCGCCGTGTCCTCGGCACGCTGCGCAAGGACGACCCCCCGGGCGGCGAGGGCGCGGATCCGAGCGGCCCGCCGGGCCGGCAGGGCCTGCTCGTGGAGCTCGTCCGTGAGGATTCGAAACCCCCCTTCTTCTTCGCTCCTCCGCTGAACGGCACCGGCCTCGTCTTCCAGTCGCTCGTCCACCATTTCGGGAAGGTTCACCCATTCTATAGCTTCAACGTCCCCGGCGTAGATACCGACGAACCCGTGGCGGATCGCGTGGAGCTCATCGCGAGCCGCTTCGTCCAGGAGATACGCAAAGTGCGGCCCCGCGGCCCTCATCGGCTCGGCGGGTACTCCTTTGGCGCCATGGTGGCCTTCGAGATGGCCCAGATGTTGACGCGCAGCGGGGAGCTGGTCGAAAAGCTCGTTCTCGTGGACATGCCGGTGTTACGGCAATCGGACGACCCAGGGACCGTCCTGCTCCGCGTGGCTCGGCTCTTTTCGATGCCCATCGACGACGAGGACGCGTTCTGCCGGCTCGGCCACGAGGAACAGGTCGCGGAGCTCGCGTCGATCCTCGCCGAGATCTTGATGTTGCCGCCCGAGCAGGGTGAGTCCAGGGAAAAGCTGCGGATGTACCGGGCTCACTTCAGCGCCATGCAATCGTACGAGCCGTCGCCTTACAGCGGGGCGATCACGCTGCTGCGCGCGCGGCACACGGTCGATCACATCGCCGTCGCAGGACTCTCGCCCGACGATCCCACCTTCGGCTGGGGGGCGCTCTGCGCTCGCCCTGTGCGGATCCTGGACATGCCGGGGAACCACTTCGAGGCCCTCTTCGAGCCCGCCGTGGTGGAGTTCGCCCGCATGCTCCGGCTGGCGCTCGACGAGGACGAGCCCGGCTGACCCCACCTCAATCGAAATACTTCTCGAGGGACGCGAGTTTTGCTTCGAGCCGCGCCTCCACGTCGCCTTCCTGCGGCGAATCCGGGTCCGCGGCGGCCTCCACGCCTGCGCTGATCATCGGCGGCCCATGCTCGGAGGGCAGCGCCTCCCCCGCGAGGCCGAGCCTATCGAGCAAGTGCTCGACCAGCGCCGCGGGGGTGGGGTACGCAAAAAGCAGCGTCGGCGCGAGCTTCAACCCGAGGTCGGGCTCGAGGCGATTTCGTAGCTCGAGGGCCATGAGCGAATCCATTCCGACGCTGGAGAAAGGCGCATCTCGGTCGATCCGCGAGGGATCGAGCTGCAACACCTGACCCACCCGCGCAAGGACGTGCTCCTCGAGCTGCCCGAGGCGCGCCTCGGGCGGTGCGCTCCTCAATGAATCGAGGAAATCGCCTCCCCCTTTCACGAGCTCGGGCGAAGCGGGCCGACGCGGAAGGTCCGAGAAGAATGGCGAACGAGCCATGTGGGGGTTGGCTTCGAGCCATTGCTGGACGTCCATCCGCGCCACGGCCACCACGGGCCGAGGATGCACGAGGAGCCGCGCGAGCGCGCGGAGGCCCTCGTTCGGCGTGAGACTCGCCCCGCCACGGGACGCGATTCGTTTGCCCCGGATAACCATCGCTGCTGCGAGGCCCACCTCGGCGAAGGGACCCCACTGGATACTCATCGCCGAGAGGCCCTCGGACGCCCGCGCAGCGCAGAGCCCGTCGAGGAAGGCATTCGCCGCGGCGTAATTCATCTGTCCGGGTGACCCGAGCAGGCTCGCCGCGGAGGAATAGGTGACGAAGAAATCGAGGTCGGCGGCTCGCGTGGCCGCGTGCAGGTTCCACGCGCCCCACGCCTTCGGCTCGAACACACGACGGAGATCCTCCGGGGTCGTGTCGAGGAGCGTGCGATCCGCGAGGACGGCGGCAGCGTGCACCACCCCACGTAGCTTCGGCATCGTCGCCGAGAGCGACGCCATCAGCGCCTCGACCTCCGACCTGCGAGACACGTCCACCTGCTCGACGCGCACCTCCGCGCCCGCCGATTCCATGGCTCGGATCCGCTCGCGAGCGTCCTCCGTGGGCGCGCGTCGGCCGACGAGGACCAGGTGCCGGGCGCCTCGTTCTACCATCCACGGGGCCAGCGACAGCCCGAGCCCACCGAGGCCACCCGTCACGAGATACGTGGCGTCCGCGACAAACTCGTGCTCGCGCGCGTCCACCGCGGCGACGTGGCCTCGAACGAGCCTCGCCACGTGACGATGCTTTTGGCGTAGCGCGACCTGGTCCTCTCCGTCCTCCTGGAGGAGCTCGTCGAGGAGGTCACGCGCTTCATCGGTCGCTCCTGCCGGCTCCAGGTCGACACAGGCGCTCTGCAATCGGGGATGCTCGAGCACGAGCGAACGGACGAGCCCCCAGAGCGACGCCTGGATGGGTGATGCCGAGCTCCCTTTCGCCTCCACCGCCTGGGCCCCGCGGGTCACCCAGTACATGCGCGGGTTGTCGCGCCAATCGCGGCGCACGATGGCCCGCGAGAGCCAGACCGCCGCGCCCACGCTCTGCTCGAGGTCGCGCGCGAGTGTCTCGTTCGTCGTTTCTTCCCACGGCGCCGCGTCCAGGCCGAAGAGATGCACGACGCCTCGACACCGCTCCTTGCCCCCGAAGACGTCCGCCAGCAATCGCTCGTGGTGTTCCGGCTTCGACGGGTCGATCCGCCACGACCCCTCGTCGACGCGCTCGTAGCGGGTGCCCGCCTCCACGAACACGCAATCGCCCCCCTGCTCCCGCAAGAGCCCGGCGAGCCTCTTTCCCACGCCGCCGCGGTCCACGAGCAGGAGCCACGCGCCCTCGACAGACCCGAGCCGCCCCGTCGCGGACGCGTGTTGCTTTCGCCGCCATTGCACGGTGAACACGCATTCATCCAGCGGGTCGGAGGACACATCGGCCTTGGCCTGCGCCCGAAAATCGGATTCGATCCAGAAACGTTCTCTTTGCCAGGGGTACGCTGGAAGCGAGACGACGCGCCCGCCACCGACGTTCACGCCCCGGAAGTTCACATCGACGCCCTGGGCGTACAGCGCTCCCAGCGCCTCCAGCATCGCGCGCCGCTCGGGCGTGTTCCGGCGCAGCGTCCCCAGCGCGCGGACGTCGGCGCCCGACGCGGCCGCGCATTGCTGCAAATTCGCGAGGAGCACCGGGTGGGGTCCAATTTCGAGGAGCGTGTGCGCCTCCCCCGCCGCGAGGACTGCGAGCACGGCGCGGGCGAGGTCGACCGTCGCTCGAACATTTCTCCCCCAATAGGCTGCGTCGAGGGCTTCCCCCCGGATCGCCTCGCCCGTCACGGTGCTGTACATCGGGAGCGTGGTCGGCCTCGCGTCGAGGCTCCCGAGCGCAGCTCTCAGCTCGCGCGCGAGCGTCTCCATCTGTGGACTGTGAAATGCATAATTCACGCGCAGGGGCCTCGTGGGCACGCGCCGTTGCGCGAGCTCGTCCAGGAGGTCGTCGATGGCGGAGGATTGTCCAGACAAGACGACGGAGTCCGGATCGTTCACCGCGGCGATCGATACCAGGTCCTCCTTCCCTTCCAGCAGGCGCGCCGCGCGGTCGGCGGAGAGCGCCACCCACGCCATTTTCCCGAGGCCCGTCGCCTTCTGCATGATTCGCCCGCGCAGGACCGCGAGGCGGAGAGCCTCCTCGAGCGGGAGCGCTCCAGCGACGTGCGCGGCCGCGATCTCCCCGACGCTGTGGCCAATCACGGCGCTCGGCTCGACGCCCCACGAGCGCAAGAGCTCGACGAGCGAGCCCTGGAGCGCGACCATCGCCGGTTGCACGATCTCCGTCTCGCCGAGCCGGGACCGATCCTCGGGCGCCCCGAGCTCCTCCAGCAGCGACCACGGGACGTACCTCCGCAGGATCGAATCGCACGCCTCGAGCTTCGCCCGGTACACAGGCTCCTCCGCGAAGAGCTTCGCCCCCATCCCCGCCCATTGCGAGCCCTGCCCGGAGAAGACGTACACCACGCGCGGCGGGCCCTTGGCGTCCACCCTCCCTCGCGCCACGCCTGCCGCTTCCTCGCCTCGTGCATACCGCGAAAGCGCTTCCGAGAGCTCCTCCCGCGACGATCTCACCACCGCCAGCCGGTGCTCGTGGTACATTCGGCGCACGCTCGCCGTGTAGGCTATGTCCGCGAGCCCATCGCCATCCTCGCTCGACAGGCGCTCCGCATATGCACCCGCGAGCGTCGCGAGCGCGGCCCCGCTCTTCGCCGATAGCGGCAACAAATATGCGGACCCCTCTCTCATGGGCCCCTTCTCCTCCGCGGGGCCCTCCTCCAGGATCACGTGGGCGTTCGTTCCGCTGAAACCAAACGAGCTCACCCCCGCTCGGCGCGGCTCGTGGCCGCGCGGCCAGGGCACGGGCTCGGTCGGAACGACCAGCGGAGAGCCCTGCAGGTCGATGCGCGGATTCAGCCGACGGAAATGGAGGTTCTTCGGGATTCGCTGGTGCTCCATGGCGAGCACGATCTTGATCAGGCCAGCGATCCCCGCGGCCCCCTCCAGGTGCCCGATGTTGCTCTTCACGGCGCCGAGCACGCACGACGAGCCGTCGGCCCGCGGCTCTCCGAACACCTCCCGCAGCGCCTCCGCTTCGATGGGATCGCCGAGCGACGTCCCGGTCCCGTGCATCTCGATGTACCCGATGTCGGACGGGGAGAGGTGCGCCCGCTCCAGCGCCTGCCGGAGCATCACCTGCTGGGAGAGCACGTTGGGCGTGGTCAGCCCGGTGGATCGGCCGTCTTGATTGACGGACCAGCCTCGGATCAGCGCGCGAACGCGGTCACCGTCGCGGAGGGCGTCCGACAGGCGCTTCAGCACCACCACACCACAACCCTCGCCGCGGACGAACCCGTTGGCGCGAGAGTCCAGCGCCTTGCAGCGCCCATCCGGGGACATGGCTTGCGTCTCGACCAGCATCGCCATGGTCATCGGCGAGAGAATGGCGTTCACGCCGCCCGCCAGCACGAGATCGCTGTCCCCCATTCGCAGGGACTGACAAGCTTGTGCCACCGCGACGAGCGACGAGGAGCAAGCCGTATCCATGGATACGGCGGGGCCCTGGAGCCCCAGGACGAAGGACACCCGACCCGCCAGCGTGTTCAAGGCCGTTCCGGTGGCGCAATAGGCGTCGTATCGACCGGCTCGCGCCTGCGAGACGATGTGCTGATAATCCACGGAACACGCGCCGATGAAGACCCCGGTCCGGCTCCCCAAGAGGGAGCTCGGCGCGAGCCCCGCGTCCTCGAGCGCCCACCAGGCCACCTCGAGCAGCATTCTCTGCTGTGGATCGAGCGTCTCCGCCTCGCGCGGCGAGACACCGAAGAAGGCCGCATCGAACCCCTTCACGTCGTCGAGGAGCGCCGCCCACCGCGCCTCGGGTCTCTGGCCTGGAATCGCCTCCGCGGGCCATCGCTCGGCCGGGATTTCCCGTACGGCATCGACCCCGCCGTCGAGCGTGCGCCAGAATGCCTCGTCCCCCTCGCCTTCGCCGGGGAAGCGGCAGCCGACGCCGATGATCGCGATCGGCTCGTTCGCGGCGCGCTCCATCGCCTCGATGCGCGCCTTCATCTTCTCGAGCGCGGCGATCGCGCGTTGCAGCGGCGTACCCTCGCTCCCGGCCTGCTCGCGCCGCGGCGGGGAGCCACGGAAGGTGCTCATCCCAGGTACTCCTCGAAGGCCTCGAGTTTGTCGACGAGCGCCGATTCGTCCTCCTCGACGCCGAGATCACCGTCGATTTCGTCAGCAATGCCCGCGCCATCGTCGATCGACGCGGAAGGGGCGCTCGGGGCTTCAGCGTCGGGCGGGTGCGTCGGGAACATCCGATCGCCGAGGTGCGCCGCGAGCGCCTTCGTCGTCGCGTACGTGAAGAGCAGCGCCGCGGAGAGCTTGAGCCCGAGGCTCGCCTCCAGGCGATTCCGCAGCTCCAGGCTCATCAAAGAATCCATGCCGAGGCTCGCGAAGGGCGCGGCCTTGTCGATCCGCCCAGGCTCGAGCCGCAGCACGCGCGCCAGCTGCTCGATCAGATGCGACTCCAGGAGGCTCGCTCTCTCCGCCGGCGCCGCGCGCTCGAGCGCTTCGCGGAGCCCGCTCGCCTCGGCAGCGCCCTGCCCGTCTGCCCGCTCGCGCATGAGCTGGGCGAGGTAAGGGGCTCCTGCCATTTGCGGATAAAACTCCACCCACTGACGCACGTCGAACCGCACGAGGCCCACGACCGGCCGAGGTCGCTCGAGGAGCCTTCCGAACAGGAGGTTCCCCTCTTCGGGGTTGAAGCTGTCGCTCCCGCGCGAGGCGACGCGTGCGCCGCGGACGTCGGACGCCGCCGCGAGCCCCACCTCCGAGAACGCGCCCCACTGGATACTCGTCGCGGGCAAACCCTCCGACGCGCGCGACTGGCAGAGCGCGTCGAGAAACGCGTTCGCCGCCGCATAATTCGATTGTCCAGGCGAACCCAGCAAGGCCGACGCGGAGGAGTACGTGACGAAGAAATCCAGCGAGCATCCTCGCGTCGCATCGTGCAGGTTCCACCCCCCGAACACCTTGGGCTCCATGGGCCGGAGCAGCTTCCCTTCGTCGAGGTTCGGCAGCGTGGCGTCGTCGAGGAGCCCTGCCGCGTGCACGACACCACGGAGCGGCGGCATCGAGCGCTCGATCTCCGCGATCACGGCATCCACGTCGGCCCGCCTCGATACATCGCCGCGCAACGCGCGGACCTGCGCGCCGGCCTCCGTGAGTCTCCGCATCACCTCCCGCGCCGCCTCGTTCGGCGCGCCTCGCCCCATGAGCGCCAGGTGCCGCGCCCCCTGCGCGATCAACCACTTCGCCAAGGACAAACCCAAGCCGCCGAGCCCGCCCGTGACGAGGTACGTGCCGTCCTCTCGCACGTGCGCGCCCCTCCGCTCGGACGACGACACGAGCCGCGCGTCTTGGTCCTTCATTCGCACCGCGATCTTCCCTTTGTGTCTGGCCTGCGCCATCAGCCGGAACGCCGCGTCCGCGGCGCTCGCAGGGAATACGGTCACGGGTTCGGGCTCGAATGTGCCATCCTCGAAGCGCTCCAGGACCTCTCCCAGCAGCGCGCCGTATTGCTCGGGCCGCTGCTCCGCCATGCCGGCGAGGTCGATCGCGGTGTACGAGAGGCTCTTTCGGAAAGGCAACATGCCCATCCGGCTGTTCTCGTAGATGTCCTTCTTGCTGATGTCCAGGAACCGACCATAAGGCGCCAGCACCTCGAGGCTCCGGCGAAGCCCGTCGCCCGTCAGCGAGTTCAGCACCACGTCCACGCCGCGCCCGGACGTACACGCGAGCACCTCGTCCGCGAACGCGAGCGAACGCGAATCCATCACGTGCTCGATCCCCAGCGAGCGCAAATACGCACGTTTCTCCTCGCTCCCGGCCGTCGCGAAGATCTCCGCGCCCACCGCCCGGGCATACTGGATGGCCGCGAGCCCCGTCCCGCCCGTCGCGGCGTGGATCAGGACTCGCTCGCCGCGCTGAAGCCGCCCTACGTGATGGAGGGCCCAGTATACGGTCATGAAGACCGCCGGGATCGTCGCGGCCTGCTCGAACGACATCCCCTTGGATTTCGGCTTGACGAATTCGACCCGCGTCGTCACGTGGCTCGCGAGGCTCGACGCGGCGGACACGATCACCTCCTGGCCCACGTGGACGCCCGCGACGCCCTCCCCGAGCGCCACGACCCTCCCGGCGCACTCGCCTCCGAGCTCGATGGCGTTCGGATCCATTCCAGGATAAATCCCCATGGCCTTCATCACGTCGAGGAAATTCAGCCCTGCCGCCTCGACCTCGATTTCCACCTCCCCGGGCCCCGGAGGCCTGCGCTCCATCGGCCGCAACGAGAGCCGCTCGAGCACGCCCGGCTCGTGAATCTCCAGCCGATAGGCCCGGCCCGCCACGGGCTCCAGCCGCTCGGGCGCGCCGCCATCACCCCCGAGCTGCGCTCGCACGAGCCGCGCCACGTACCTTCCTCCCGGCCTGAACGCGATTTGATCCTCGTCACCGCCCGACAGGATCTCGCGTAGCACGAGCTCCGGCTCCTCCGAGCTCGCCTGCAGCGAAAGGTCGATCCGGATACACTCGAGGTCGGGCTGCTCCATCGCGAGGGCCCGCCCGAAGCCCCACAGCGTCGATTGCGTAATCGACAAAGGCTCGGGCGCATCCCCCACGGCCTGCGCGCCGCGGGTCAAGAGATACAGCCGCGGTGCGTCCCGCCAGCCCTGACGCAGCAGCGCCTGGGCCGCGCACATCGCGCTCGTGATGCCGCGCCGAAGATCCGGCGCGATCGTCGCCTCGCTCGTCTCGCTCCACCGCGACCCGTCGAGGGCTCCACAATGAACGACCCCTCGGCACCCGCGCTTCCCGAAGGCTTCCCTCAGGACGTCGTCCCAGTGGGAAGGGTTCGTCACGTCTATGCAGTACCGGCCCTGGCCGAAGCGCACATACCCCTCACCCGACGCCACCTCCACGCACGTCGCCCCAGCCGCTCGGAGCCGATCGGCCAGCGTCGCGCCCAGCCCCCGCTCGTCGACGAGCACGAGCCACGCGGAGGTGTCCCCCTTCGCCTCGCGTCGCTCCCCGACGTCCATCCTCTCCCAGGAAACTTCGTATACACAGCTGGCGAAAACATCCCTCTGCGCCGCTTCGGCATCCGCCAACCTCTGCACGCGAAGCTCGCCGATCTCGATCAGGACCCGGCCAGCCTCGTCGTGCACCGTCAGGGTCGCCGCGGGCTCCCCGCTCCTCTCGGATTTCACAGCCCGACCATGCACCCAGACCTCACGGCCAGGCCTTTCGAACACCTGCAATCCGGTCACGGCAACCGGGACGAGCGTCCCTTCGCCACACGTCGATCGCAATGCCACCCCGCCCACCTGGAAACACGCATCCAGGAGGGCCGGGTGCACCAGGTAGTCGCTGCCGCCAGAGCCGATCGCCTCCGGCAGGCGCACGCGAGCCACGGCCTCGTCCTTCCCGATCACGATCCGCGCAATGCCCTGGAAGCGCTCCCCATACGACAAACCTCGCGCCTCCATCTGCTCGTAATGCAATGCGCCCTCGATGACCTCCGGGCACCGGGCCTCCACGTCCTCGATCCGCCCGCCCGCAGGCACCGGCTGCATCCCCATCACGCGCAGCACGCCCGACGCGTGCCGCACCCATTCCTTCGTGTCTCCCTCGCGGCTCGAGATCGTCACGGAGGCACGGCCTCCGCCCTCCTCCACCAGCGATACTTGCACGAGCCGCTCCTGGCCCTCCGGTAACGCGAGCATCCGATCGAACGATATCTCCTCGATGCGGGCCTCGCCCGGGCCGTAGATTCGAGCTGCCGCCGCGAGGCCGAGCTCCACGTATCCCGCGCCCGGAAAAACCACCTCGCCTTGCACGCGGTGATCTGCGAGGTACGGGAACGCCTTCACGCTCACCCGTCGCTCCCACAGGTGCGTCTCCGGCTGCGCCGCAGGGGTGAGCCCCACCCCGAGGAGCGGGTGGCTCCCTGACGCCTCGATCACCCGCGTCCTCCGCGTGTCGACGTCGATCGCGTATCGCTCACGCTGCCAGGCGTACGCGGGCAGAGAGACGACACGCCCGCCCTCCGGGTAAAGCTTGCTCCACGCGACGTCGTATCCGCGCGTATGAAGTGTGCCCAGCGCGGCCAGCATCGATCGACGCTCGTCCGCGTGCCGCCTCGTCGACGCAACCGCGACGCCCTCGACCTTCGCCTCCTCGAGGTTCTCCTCGATCGAGGGCAAGAGGATGGGGTGCGGGCTCATCTCCACGAAGACGTCGTGGCCCTCCACCATCAGCGCCTGCACCACCTGCGAGAATCGCACCGGCTCCCGGAGGTTCTTCCACCAGTACGCAGCCGAGAGCTCGTCGCCGCGGAGCGGCGCACCCGTCACCGTCGAGCGCATCGCGATCGCGCCCGGCGACGAACGAACGTCCGCCGTCGCGGAGAGCAAATCATCCCGCAATGGATCCACCTGGGGGCCATGCGACGCCACGTCCACCCTGACGCGACGGCAGAACACACCTCGCTTTTCCAGCCCGCCGAGCACCTCCTCCAGCGCGATCGGGTCCCCCGAGAGCACCGTGGATCGCGGGCCATTACTCACGGCGACGCCGAGGCGGTTTTCGAAGCCCGCGATGGCCTGCTCCGCTTCGGCCATCGTCAGCTCGACGAGCCCCATCGACCCATTGCCGCTGATGCGCCGGAGCAGACGGCTGCGTCGGCAGATCACCTTGGCCCCATCCGCGAGGCTCAACATCCCCGCCACGTGCGCCGCGGCGACCTCGCCCATGCTATGACCAACGACACAATCGGGCTCCACGCCCCACGAGCGCCAGAGCGACGCGAGCGCCACCTCGATCGCGAAGAGCACGGGCTGCACAACGTCGATCTCGCCGAGCCGCGAACGCGCCTCGTCCGCCGCGAGCTCGTCGAGCACCGAGAACCCCGCCTCTCGCTCGATGGCCTCGCTGCAAGCTCGAAGCGCGGCCGCGAACGCCGGCTCCTCGGCCAGGAGCCCTCGCCCCATCCCGAGCCATTGTGATCCCTGCCCAGGAAAAACGAAGACGACCTTGGGGCGCGGCCGGCCCGAGACGACCTGTCCACGCGACACGCCGGCGGGCCATTCTCCCTGCGCGCACGAGGACAGGAGCGCCACGAGCTCCTCCTTGGTCGCCCCCTCGGCCACCAGCCGATGCTCGTGATGCGTGCGGCGTACGCTCGCCGTGTAGCAGATGTCCGGCAGGGAGGCGGCGTCCGCCGAGGACAACCATTCCGCATGAGACCGCGTCAGCGCCTTCAAAGCTTCGACGCTCCGCGCCGATAGAGGCAGCAGATGGCTCGAGGTCGCTCTCCCGTTCGTCGCCTCGGGCGGAGCCTCCTCGAGGAGCACGTGCGCGTTCGTCCCGCTGATCCCGAAAGAGCTCACCCCCGCGCGACGCGGCTTGCCGCCGGGCAGCCAGGGCAGGTTCTCCGTGGGGACGACAAAAGGGGTGCCCTGAAGCTCGATGCGCGGGTTGAGCGCTCGGAAATGCAGGTTTTTCGGGACGACCCCATGTCGGAGCACCTGCACGACCTTGATGAGCCCCGCCACGCCCGCCGCGCCCTCGAGGTGTCCGATGTTGGTCTTCACCGCGCCCAACACGCACGATGAACCATCGGGCCGCGCCTCGCCGAACACCTCCCGCAGCGCGTCCACCTCGATCGGATCGCCGAGCGGCGTCCCTGTCCCGTGCATCTCCACGTATCCGACGTCCGCAGGCGAGAGCCGGGCGGCCCCGAGCGCCTGCCGGAGCAGCGCCTGCTGCGCCAGCACATTGGGCGTCGTCAGCCCCGTCGAACGGCCGTCCTGATTGACCGCCGATCCCCGGATCAACGCGAGGACCCGATCGCCGTCACGGCGCGCGTCCGAGAGCCGTTTGAGCACCAAAATGCCGCAGCCCTCGCCACGCACGTAACCATTGGCGCGCGCGTCGAGCGTCTTGCACCGCCCGTCGGGCGAGAGCGCGCGCATCGCGGCCATCGCCACCATGGGCTCCCACGCGAGGAGCGCATTCACACCGCCCGCCAGCACGAGATCACTCTCTCCCTCGCGGAGGCTCTGACAGCCGAGGTGAATGGCGACCAGCGAGGACGAGCAAGCCGTATCGAGCGCCACCGCAGGGCCCTGGAGCCCGAAGACATACGAGAGCCTGCCCGCCGCGGTGGCCATGACGGTGCCCGTCACGCCATAAGCATCCAGATACTCCGGCGTGGTCAGAACCATGCGCTGGTAATCGAGCGTGGTGCACCCGACGAACACGCCGGTCCTCGAGCCAACGAGCGCCTGCGGAAGCTGCCCCGCGTCCTCGACGGCCTCCCACGTCACCTCGAGCAACAGGCGCTGCTGCGGGTCCAAGGTCTCTGCCTCGCGCGGCGAGATGCCGAAGAAGCCCGCGTCGAAATCGTAAATGTCGTCGAGCAGGGCCGCATGGCCCGCGCCGAGTTTGTCCTCCGGCAGGGTCCCCGCGGGCCAGCGGGCCGGCGAGACCTCGCGCACGCCGTCGACGCCCGCGAGCAGCGCGCGCCAGTACGCGTCGGGATCCGTGCTCCCTCCAGGGAACCGGCACGCCATACCCACCAAGGCGATTGGCTCCTCCGCGGCGAGCGGCGTCGCGGGCGCCATGGACGTGGTCGAAACGACACGCGCGGCGCCCGCGACCGACGGCTTCGACGCCGCGATTTTCACGAGCACGCTCTCCGCCAGCTGCTCCACGTTCGCATACGTGAAGAGCAACGTCGCGGGCAGCTTCGACCCGAGGCTCGCTTCGAGTCGATTGCGCACCTCGACGCTCATGAGCGAGTCCACGCCCAGCGTCTGGAATGGCGCCCTCGGGTCGATCGTCGCGGGATCCATGCGTAAGACGTGGCCGAGCTGCTCCCGGACGTGCGCGACGAGCAAAACGAGCCGCTCCGCGCCGACCGCCGCTTCGAGCGTCTGGCGGAATCGAGCCGCCCCCTCGGGCCGCCGCTCCGCCGCTCCGCCCGCCGTCACGAGCTCCGAGTAAAATGCGCTCTGGGCCAGGTGGGGGAACGTCTCCAGCATTTGCCGACCGGCAAACCGCATCACGGCGACCTCGGCCCGGGGCCGCGCGAGCAGCTGCGCCAGCGCCTCGACGCCCTGCGCCTGGGTCAATCCATCGAGCGTGCTCTGCCGCGCCTCTCCGCCTTCGTCCGAAAATGCGCCCCATTGAACGCTCATCGCCGGGAGGCCTGCGTCGTGCCCGCGACGCGCCACCGCGTCGAGGAACGCGCTGCTCGCGGTATATCCTGCCCGCCCCGCGAGCCCGAGCACCGCCGAGGCCGAGGAGAACAAAACAAAGAAATCGAGCGGACGGCCGCTCATCGCCCGATGAAGATGCCACGCGCCGAGCATCCTTTTCGAGGCCGTCCGCCGGAGGCGCTCCTCATCGAGCTCCAGCGTCGGCGCGCTCTCGCCGTCCACGTCCGGCACGTGCACGACGCCGCGCAAGGGCGGGAGGAGACGCTCGATCTCCGCGAGCAATGCCTCGACGTCGGCGCGTCGGGATACGTCCGCCGGGAACAAAAGGACGCTCGCCCCAGCCTCCTCCATCGCGCGGATCTCGCCTCGCTCGTCCTCCGCCAGCGCGCGGGAGGGCGCGAGCGCCACATGTCGCGCTCCCTGCGCAACCATCCACCGCGCCGTCGCGAGCCCACGCCCGGAAAGCTTGCCCGAAAGGAGGTACGCCGCGTCCGGCCGAACCTCGAATGCGCGCGCGGGAGCCGCGTGGAAGCTCGTGCGGGCGAGCCTCGCGACATAACGGCCATCGCTGCGAATCGCGACCTGATCCTCCCCATCCGCCGCGCCGAGCTCCTCCAGGAGCGCGCGCGCGTCCTCGCCCTCGGCCGCCGCATCGAGGTCGATGCGGGCGATTTCGAGCTCCGGATGCTCGAGCAAGAGGGTACGGGCGAGCCCCCAGAGAGGCGCCTGCGACGGAGAGGCCAGCCCCGAGCCAGCAACCGCCTGCGCCCCGCGGGTGACCCAGCAGAGGCGAGGGTTGTCCCGCCACCCCTTTCGTTGCACGGCCTCGGCGAGGAAGAGCGGCGAGAGGATGGTTCGGTGCTGGTCCGACGCCAGCGCCTCCTCCGTCGCCTCGTTCCACGGCGTCGTATCCAGGCCGAACATGTGCACGATACCACGGCAACGGACGCCTCTGGGGAATGCCTCCTCGAGGAGCCTCCGATAATCGTCGCGTCTCGCTGGATCGATGCGGAACGAGGTCGCGTCCAGCCGCTCGTACGGCGCGCCGGGCTCGACGCGCACGCAGGGGATGCCGTACCCATGCAAGAGATGGGCGAGCGCGTCCCCCGTCCCCGCGCGGTCGACGAGGAGGAGCCATGCGCCATCGGCGGGCGCGAGCGTCTTTGCGGAGGGGGTACGGTCTTTGCGGCGCCACTGCACCTCGTACACGAAGTCATCCAGCGACTCGCGCGGCCGCTCTCCCCGAGGAACGTGGTGCTCGGCCGCCTCGATCCAGTACCGCTTTCGTTGCCAGGGATAAGGAGGGAGCGCGGCGATGCGCCCGCCGACGGGGTGAATCGCCCCCCAATCCATCGACACGCCGTCGACATACAGCCCGCCCAGCGTCTCCAGGATGGAGCGGAGCTCCTCCCCTTGTCGCCGCAGGGTCGAAAGGACGGTCGCGTCCGCGCCGCGCGCCGCCACGCATTGCTCCAGGTTCGCAACCAGGACGGGGTGGGGCCCGAGCTCGACGAAGAGGTTGTACCCTTCGGCGAGCGCCGTCTCCACGGCACGCAACAGATCGACCGTCTCGCGTACGTTTCTCTGCCAGTACCGGGCGTCGAGCAGCTCGCCCGCGATCCGCGCCCCGGTCACGGTGCTGATCATGGGGACCGAGTTCACCCTCGCGTCGACGCGCCCGAGCCCCTCCGCGAGCTCCTGGGCGAGCGGCTCCATCTGCGGGCTATGGAACGCATACTTCACGCGCAGCGGGCGCGTCGAAACCCCGCGCGCCGCGAGCTCGCCGAGCTTGGCCTCGAGCGCAGCCGTTTCACCGGACAAGACCACCGAGACCGGGTCGTTGACCGCAGCGATCGAGACCCGGGTTTCTCGCCCGGCGATGGTGGCCGCTGCATCCTCCGGCGGCAAAGAGGCCCACGCCATCCTGCCGTGGCCGGTCGCCTTCTGCATGATCCGCGCGCGCAGCGCGACGAGCCGCACCGCCTCCTCCAGCGAGAGCGCCCCCGACAGGTGCGCCGCCGCCACCTCCCCCACGCTATGGCCGATCAACGCCCCAGGCGTGACTCCCCAGGAACCGAGGAGCCTCGCGAGCCCCACTTGAATCGCAAAAATGGCCGGCTGCGCGATTTCCGTCTCGCCGAGGCGGGATCGCTCTTCGTGCGCCGACATCTCCTCCACGAGAGAGAACCGCGCGTGCCGGCTCAGGAGCGCGTCGATTTCCTCGACCGCCGCGCGGAAGACCGGCTGCTCCGCGAGGAGCTGCCGGCCCATCCCAGCCCATTGCGAGCCCTGGCCGGAGAACACGTAGACGGGCCTCGGGCGGCCGAGGCCCGCGGCCGCCGCGCGCGAGGCGACGGAGCTCGTATCCCCGGCGGCGAAGGACGACAGGCGCTCCGCCATTTCGGCGCGCGTCTTCCCGACGATGGCAATACGATGCTCATGATGCGCCCGCCGCGCGCTCGCCGTGTACACGATGTCGTGCAGCGAGACCTCGCTCTCGCGGGACAGCCATTCGCCATAGCAGCAGGCGAGCGCCGTCAGCGCCTCCGGGCTCCTCGCGGACAGCGGCAAGAGATACGCGGATGCCTCCGGCGACGGCACTCTCGCCGGCTCCGCAGGCGGCTCCTCCAGGATTACGTGTGCATTCGTTCCGCTGAGGCCGAACGAGCTGACGCCGGCGCGGCGGGGCTTGCCACCGCGGGGCCACGAGACGTGCTCCGTGGGGATCGAGAAAGGCACCTCATCCAGGGAGATTCGCGGGTTCAATCGCCGGAAGTGGAGGTTTTTCGGGATACGCTCGTGCTCGAACGCGAGCACCGCCTTGATGAACCCCGCCACCCCCGCCGCGCCCTCCAGGTGCCCGATGTTCGTCTTGACTGCCCCGAGGACGATCGAGGAGCCATCCGCTCTTTGCACGCCGAGCACGTCTCGCAGCGCCTCGAACTCGATCGGATCTCCGAGAGAGGTGCCCGTGCCGTGCATCTCGATGTACCCGATATCGAGAGGAGAGAGGCGCGCCCTCTCGAGCGCCTGCCGGAGCATAACCTGCTGGGACAGCACGTTCGGCGTGGTCAGGCCGGTGGAACGACCATCCTGATTGACGGCCCATCCCCGGATGACGGCCCGGATGCGGTCGCCGTCACGCTGCGCGTCAGAGAGCCGCTTGAGCGCCACGATGCCGCAGCCCTCGCCGCGCACGAACCCGTTCGCCCGAGCATCGAGCGTCTTGCAGCGCCCATCCGGTGAGAGCGCCTGCGTCTCGGCCAGCATGGCCATCACGCGCGGCGACAGAAGCACGTTCACGCCGCCCGCCAGGGCCATGTCGCTATCGCCGGCACGAAGGCTCTGGCAAGCCTGGGCAATGGCCACGAGCGACGAGGAGCACGCCGTGTCGACCGATATGCATGGCCCCTGCAGACCGAGCACGTACGCAATTCGACCCGCAGCCGTGCTGTGGAGGTTCCCGGTGGTACAATAGGCGTCGTAGCGGCCGAAGCGCGCGTCCACGACCAGCTCGTGATAATCCGCGCCGCACATGCCCACGAAGACGCCCGTGCGACTGCCAGCGAGGCGCTCGGGATGAACGCTGGCGTCCTCGAGGGCCCCCCAGGTCACCTCGAGCAGCATGCGCTGCTGAGGGTCGAGCGTCTCCGCTTCCCGCGGGGAAATCCCGAAGAAGGTCGCGTCGAATCCGGCGACGTCGTCGAGCAGCCCCGCCCAGAGCACCTCCGAGCGCTCGCCCGGAATGGCATCCTCGGGCCAGCGCTCCGCCGGTATTCGTTGAATGGCGTCCACGCCATGCTCGAGGTTACGCCAGAACGCCTCCGGCCCCGCGCCTCCCCCCGGAAACCTGCACCCGAGACCGATGACCGCAATCGGCTCGACCGCCGCCCGCTCGGCGTGGGCGACCTTCGCCTTCAGTTCGTTGATGATCCCTACAGCGTCACGAAGCCGGCTGCGATACTCGTCGAGCGGGTTGCTCACGGGGATTTCTCCGTCTTCAGGTCCCGGACCGAGGCATCGAACGCGGCGATCAAATCGTCATCCTGCGCGGGGATCGGATGGCCCGTCCGCGCCGTATCCGGGATGGGCTCGAGGGGCTCGGGCTCCGGCTGCAGCGGAGGCGGCTCCACCGGCGAAGCACGCGCCTCGAGCTGGCGAAGGAGATACTCCGCCAGCGCCGCAGGGTTCGGATACGTGAACAGCAGCGTCGCGGAGAGCCTCACGCCGAGGGCCGCCTCCAGGCGGTTGCGGAGCTCGAGGCTCATCAGCGAATCGACGCCGAGGGCCGCGAACGGCACGGCGCGCTCGATCCGGGAAGGCTCCATCCGCACGACCCGGCCGAGGTGCTCGATGACGAGCTTCTCGAGCAACGCCGCCCGCTCCCCGGAAGGGGCACGGTCGAGGGTCTCCCGGAATGGCATGTCTCTCGCCGCGGCCGGCCCGGCCCTCTCTTCGCTCAGCACGCGGAGGAATGGCGTGCCCGCGGCCTGCGGATACGAATCCATCCATTGGCGAACGGCGAAACGCACGAGCCCCACCTCCACCTTGGGGTGCTCCATCAGGCGCCCGAGGAGCCGTAGCCCCTCCTCGGCCGTGAAGCTCGACATCCCCTGGGCCGACAACCGCTCGCCTCGATTGTCTTGCGCCGCCGCGAGCCCGACCCCCGCGAATGGGCCCCATTGAATGCTCATCCCCGGCAGCCCTTGCGCGGCGCGGGCCTGACAGAGCGCGTCCAAAAACGCGTTCGCGCCCGCGTACCCCGCCTGGCCGGCCGTGCCGAGGAGGCCCGCGACGGACGAATACATGATGAAAAAATCGAGCGGGAGGCCCCGCGTGGCTTCGTGCAGGTTCCACGCGCCCAGCGCCTTCGGCGCGATGGGACGCGTCCATTGCTCCTCACCCATATCGGCCAGCGTGCGGTCGTCGAGCACCGCCGCCGCATGGACGATGCCCCGGAGCGGAGGCATCGCGCCGCGAAGGTCCGCGAGCAAGGCATCCACGTCGACCCGGCGCGACACGTCTGCACGAATGACGCGTACCTCGGCGCCCGCTGCCTCCATCTCTCGTATCGCCGCCTGCGCGACGTCGGCAGGCGCGCTCCTTCCGACGAGCGCGAGATGCCGCGCCCCCTGCTTCACCATCCATTGCGCGAGGACCACGCCCAGGCCGCCGAGGCCCCCCGTGACGAGGTACGCGGCGTCCTCGCGCAGGCGCACGCGGGTGCTCGACGTCGCGATACGCGCGTCGGGATCCTGCAGCAGAATCGCCAGCTTGCCGGTATGGCGCCCCTGCGCCATGAACGCGAACGCTTCGCTGGCTCGGGAGACCGGAAAGGCGCGGCAAGGCAGGGGCGCGAACACGCCGGCGGCAAACTGATCCCGCACCTCTCGGAGCAGCTCCGCGACCATCGCGGGACGCTGGAACATCATCCCGCGCAGGTCGACGAGCGAAAACGAGAGGTTTTTCAAGAAGGGACGAACTCCGAGCGTCCGGTTTTCGTAGTAATCCTTCTTCCCGAGCTCGATGAAACGCCCGTGGTCCCGCAAGAGCCCGAAACTCGCCTCGATGAACTCTCCGGAGAGGGAGTTCAACACGACGTCGATACCCTCACCCCCGGTGATGTGGTGGACGTCGTCGACGAACGACAAGGAGCGCGAATCCATCACGTGATGGACGCCCATCACTCGGAGGAGCGCACGTTTTTCCTCGCTGCCCGCGGTCGCGAAGATCTCCGCGCCCACGTGCTTCGCCCATTGAATGGCTGCCATTCCCACGCCTCCCGCGCCGGCATGGATGAGGACGCGCTCACCTCTCCGGAGCCGCGCTACGTGCGCGAGGGAATGATATGCGGTCAGAAATGCGACGGGCGTCGTCGCCGCCTCCTCCCAGCGTACATGCGAGGGCTTGGGCAAGACGAGGTGACGGGAGGTCCGCACGTGGGTCGCCATCGAAGCAGGGCCGAGCGCCATGACCTCCTGACCCACCTCGAAATCGGTCACCCCTTCGCCGAGCGCGACCACCCGCCCAGCACACTCGACGCCGAGCCTCAGGCCCGCTTCGGCCGGCGCGGCGACGTCGTCGGGCAAAACACCCATGGCGAGCAGCACATCCAGGAAGTTGAGCCCCGCCGCCTCGACGTCGATCTCCACCTCACCCGGACCCGGCGGTCGCCTCTCGACCTCCCGCAGATCGAATACATCGAGGATCCCAGGCTTGTGGATTTCCAGCCGAAATGGCCTCCCCCTCGCCGCCTCCTGCCTGCGCTGCTCGAGGGACGGATCCCCTTGCTCGATCTTCCCCCGAACGAGCCGCGCCACGAAGCGCCCTGCCGAGCGCAACGCGACCTGATCCTCGCCATCACCGTCGAAGAACTCCCGCACCAAGAGCGACCCGTCCCCCGCGTCGCCCGAAGGGTCGAGGTCGATCCGCGTACACTCGAGCTCCGGGTGCTCCAGCGCGAGCGTGCGACCGAGCCCCCAAAGCGGCGCCTGCGCCACCGAGACGCTCTTCTGACCCTCCCAAACCGCCTGCGCTCCCCGCGTCACGAGGAAGAGCCGCGGTGCGTCGCGCCAACCCTGGCGCAACAAGGCCTGCACGATCCGCACGACGGACAGAGCGCCAGCCCGCATCTCCTGCATGAGCGTCTCGCCGCTCGTTCGCTCCCACGGCGCAGCGTCGAGCGCATGGCAATGGACCACGCCCTTGCACGGCTGCTGCCTCCCGAAAGCTTCGTCGAGCAAACGCCGGAGCTGGGTGGAGTCCGTCGCATCCAGCCGATACGAATCCGTACCCACGTGCTCGAAGCGCAGACCGGGCCCGACCTCCACGCACCGCTCCCCGCGCTCGCGCAAGAGCTTCGCGACGCGAGCGCCGGTCCCCGCGCCGTCCAGGAACACGATCCACGCGCCCCGCCCGGGGAGCGGCCGAGACGACCCCTCCAGGTCCTTCCTCCGCCATTCGACGACGAATACGCAATCATCGAACGGATCCTTGGCCGGCAGGGCGTCGATCCGCTGCAGGCGCAGGCCTCTCACGTCGAGCAGAAGCCGCCCTGCCTCGTCCGTCACGACGAGGTCGACGTCGACGACGCCCGTGTCGGCCTCGGAGGCCGGCGCTCGCCGCGCATGAACCCATGCTTCCCGGGAAAGGCGATGATGCACGCCGATCCGCGCGATCCGCACGGGCAGGTACGTCTCCCCCGCATGCGCGCTCGGCAGGAGCGCCGTGGCGAGCTGAAAGCAAGCGTCGAGCAGCGCGGGATGCGCGTGGTACGTCCCGATCGATTGCTCCTCGGGCAACCGTACGTGCCCGAGCACCTCCCCCTCCCCCAAGGAGATCCGTCGAATACCCCGAAAACTCGGGCCGTAGCGCAAGCCGCGCTCGCCCATGCGCGCATAATGTTGGGCAGGATCGACCTCTCCCACGCACTGGCTCGCGATTCTGCGGAGTGGCAGGCTCGCCTCGTCGAGGTCGGTCGTGGCTGCCATACGCACGAGAGCCGTCGCGTGCCGAACCCACCGATCCTCTCCTTGCTCACGGCTGCCGATCACGAGCGAGGCGCGCCGTCCGCCTTCATCCACGAGCGATACCTGCACGACGCGCCCGACCTCCGGACGAAGCGCGAGCATGTGCTCGAACGAAATCCCCTCGAGCAGCGCCTGCTCCCCGCCGAAGACATCCGAAATGGCCTCGAGCGCCATCTCCACGTACCCTGCGCCCGGAAATACCACGGCGTCATGCACGCGGTGATCCCCGAGCCAAGGGAACTTTTCGAGGCCCAAACGCCCCTCCCAGTAATGCGTGGAGGCTTGGGCGAATGGACGGAATTTCGTGCCGAGCAGGGGGATCGCCTCATGGTCCGCGCCCGCCGCGCCGCCGTCGGCGTCGCCCGCTCGAGCCTCGCCGAGCGCGCCTCTCTCGCGCAATACGGCGAGGGCCTCTTCCAGCGTGCGACGCGCGTCCGCCTCCCGTCGCATCGAGGGAAGCGCGGCGCCCTCGCGGCGCTTCTCCCGCAGGTTTTCCTCGATGGACGGCAGGAGGATCGGATGGGGGCTCATCTCCACGAAAATGGTGTGCCCCTCGTCGATGAGCATACGCGTGACCTGGGAGAACAGAACCGGCGCCCGCAGGTTCTTCACCCAGTAGGACGGCACGAGCTCGGCCCCGGCGACGAAATCACCGGTGACCGTGGAGCACATGCGGATCTTCGCTCTCCCCGGCCGGAGCTCGCTCAATGCAGCGAGCAGATCCTCCCGGAGCGGATCGACCTGCGGGCTGTGCGACGCCACGTCGACCTTCACGCGCCGGCAATAAATGCCGCTCTTTTCGAGGTTCGAAAGGACGATATCGAGCGCGCCGGGCTCTCCCGCGATGACGGTTGCTCGCGGGCCATTGCTGACGGCGACGCTCAATCGGTCCTCGTACCCAGCGAGGGCCTTGACCGCATCCTCGATGGAGAGCTCGACGAGCGCCATCGCGCCCTTGCCGCTCACGCGCCGGAGGAGGCGGCTCCGCCGGCAAATGATCCCGACCGCGTCCTCGAGCCCGAGCGCGCCGGCGACGTGGGCCGCAGCGACTTCACCCATGCTGTGCCCGATCACGCAATCGGGGCGCAGGCCGCGCGAACGCCATAGCGCGGCGAGCGCGACCTCTACCGCAAAAAGGACGGGTTGAACGACGTCCACCTCCGCGAGACGGGACCTGGACTCGTCCGCGTGGAGCTCGGCGAGCACGGAGATGCCCGCCTCTTTCTGGATCGCAGCGTCGCTCGACTCGATGGAAGCGCGGAACACCGGCTCCTCCGCGAGGAGCTGCTTGCCCATCCCGACCCATTGCGAGCCCTGCCCAGGGAATACGAAGACCACGCGCGCGCGCTGCCGCGGCCGTGGCAATGCGTGACGCGCATCCGCGCCGTGCCCGACGGCCCGCCCCTGCGGCGTCTCGACCCAGTAGCGCTCTTGCTGCCACGGATACGTCGGCAGGAGGACGGGGCGACCGCCTTGCGGGACCAGCCGCAACCACTCCACCGAGCAGCCACGCGTATAAAGCGCGCCGGTCGCCTCGAGCAGCGCCCGACGATCGCCCCGATCCCGCTGCAAGGAAGCGACCGCCAGGCCGCCCTCCACGCCCTTCGCGGCAATACATTGCCGCAGGTGATCCACGAGCACCGGATCCGGCCCGACCTCCAGGAAGAGCTGATACCCGTCGTGAATCGCCGCTCCCACGGCGCCCGCGAGATCGACCGTCTCCCGGACGTTTCGCCCCCAATATCGAACGTCGAGCTCCTTGCCCTCCACGCACTCGGCGAGCACCGTGCTGTACATGGCGAGGGTCGCCCGCCGAGCGTCGACGCGCACGAGTCGCTCCATGAGCTCCTGCGCGACTCCATCCATGTGCGGGCCCTGATACGTGTAGGTCGCGGGCAAGGCACGGCAGGAGACGCCCCGCCGCTCGAGCTGCGCGACGACCTCGTCCATGGCGAGGACCTGCCCCGCGAGCACGCAGGATCCAGGATCATCGATCGCGCCCACGATCAGCCGATCCTCGTATCCGGCGATCGCCTTGCGCGCCACGTCGAGGGGCGCCGCGATGGACACCATCTTCGCAGCGTCGGTGGCCTTTTGCATGATCCGTCCGCGAATCGCGACCAGCCGAATGGCCTCGTCCAGAGACAGAATGCCCGCGATATAGGCCGCTGCGATCTCTCCCACGCCATGCCCGATCACGGCGTCCGGCGCGATCCCCCACGAGCGCAGGAGCTCCACGAGCGCGACCTGGAGCGAAAAAATCAGCGGCTGCGCGACGTGCGTCTCCGACATGCGCGACATCGACTCCACCGAGTCGAGCTCGTCGAGGATGCTCCAACCAAGCCTCCCCGTGAGCAGCGCGTCGCACGAGTCGAAGACCGATCGAAATGCCGACTCCTCCTCGTAGAGCTTGCGCCCCATGCCGAGCCACTGCGATCCCTGACCCGAAAAAACGAAGACGGCCTTTGCACGCGCCGGCGTCGCTTTGCCTCGCACGACACCGACGGGCGCATCTCCACGCAAGATTGCGGCGAGAGACGCGGCGAGCTCGGCCCTCGTGCCGCCCACGAGCGCGAGGCGATGCTCGAAATGGCTGCGGCGCACGCTGGCGGTGTACGCGATGTCGAGCAGGCGCGGACCATCCGCGCTCAGGAGGAACCGGTGATACGAACGGGCGAGGTCGAGGAGCGCTTCGGGGGTCTTCGCCGAGAGGGGCAAGAGATAAGCGCTCGCCTCCCTTCCGAGGATCTCCTCCAGGTTCCTCGGCGCCTCCTCGAGGACGACGTGCGCGTTCGTCCCGCTGATACCGAACGAGCTCACGCCGCCGATACGCGGCCGGAGCCCCGGCTTCCAGGGCACCGGGTTCTGCGCGATTTCGAGCGACGTCCCGCGGAGATCGATCCGCGGGTTCAGGGAGCGAAAATGGAGGTTGCCCGGGATGCGCTCGTTCTGGAGCGAGAGGGCGACCTTCATGAGCCCCGCCACGCCCGCCGCGGCCTCGAGGTGCCCGATGTTCGTCTTGACCGCGCCGAGAATGCAGGTCGACCCCTTCTCCCGTGGTCCGCCGAGCACGGCCTTCAATGCCTCGACCTCGATCGGATCACCGAGCGAGGTCCCCGTCCCGTGGGCCTCGACATAGCCGACGTCGGAAGGCGCGACGCGCGCGCTCTCGAGCGCCTGGCGGAGCAAGGTCTGCTGCGAGAGCACGTTCGGCGCCGTGAGCCCCGTCGATCGGCCGTCCTGGTTCACCGCCGAGCCACGGATCACCGCGATGATCGGATCCCCGTCGCGCTCGGCGTCCGAAAGGCGCTTCAGCACCACGATGCCGCAACCCTCGCCTCGAACAAACCCATTCGCGCGCGCGTCGAACGTCTTGCAACGGCCGTCCGGCGAGAGCGCCTGCGTCTTGCTGAGCAGCTTCGTCGTCGCCGGAGACAGCATCAGGTTGACGCCGCCGGCCAGCGCGAGGTTGCTCTCGCCATTACGAAGGCTCTGGCAGGCGAGGTGAATCGCCGTGAGCGACGAGGAGCACGCCGTCTCCACCGACATGGCCGGCCCCTGCAAGCCGAGGACGTACGAGAGCCGGCCAGCCGCCGTGCTGAGGGCGTTCCCGGTGAAGCTGTATGCGTCGAGTTTGTCCGGGCTCAGAGCGAGGACACGCTGCTGATAATCGAGCGCCCAGATCCCGATGTACACGCCCGTCCGGCTGCCCATGAGCCGCTCGGGCAATTGCCCCGCGCGCTCGAGCGCCTCCCAGGCCACCTCCAGGAGGAGCCGCTGCTGCGGGTCCAGGCTCTCCGCCTCGCGCGGCGAAATGCCGAAGAAGGTCGCGTCGAACCGATCGACACCGTCGAGAAACGACCCCCACCGGAGCGCGCCCGCCTCGGCCTCCATGTCCTGGCCCTCCTGCTCCAGGCTCCAGCGCTCGGGCGGGACCTCGCGAATCGTGTCGACGCCGTCCTCGAGCAGGCGAAAGAACGCCTCCGGCGTATTCGCGCCCCCCGGAAAGCGGCACCCCATGCCGATGATCGCAATGGGCTCGATGCGCGCCCGCTCGATACTCTCGATCTTCGCGCGCATCTTCTGGATCGTCATGATCGCGCGCTGCATCGACGAGAGCCCCGACGCGGGCGGGGCATCGTCGTCGTGCTGCTGCGTCATGCTCGGGGGAGGATCGGGGCGTCTCGTGGTCACGACAGGTAGTCCTCCGAGCGGGCCAGCTCCTCCTCGAGCTCGAGCAGGATGTCGGCCTCCGACTGCGTAATGTGTCTGGGCGACTGCACCCGGATCGGTTCACTCGGCCGCGCGGGCAAGGCCGACGAGCGCTCCGCCCGCGGCGCCGCCATCGACGGGGGCGACGTGTCCGTGGGGCGCCTGCCGGGCGCGAGGCTCATCCGATCGAGCAGGTGATCGGCGAGCGACGCGGGGTTCGGATAGGTGAACAGGAGCGTCGCCGAGAGCCGCACGCCGAGGCTCGATTCGAGCCGATTGCGGAGCTCCAGGCTCAGGAGCGAATCCATGCCGAGGCTCGTGAACGAGGCGAGCCGATCGATCCGCGCGATATCGAGCCGAAGCACCTGGCCCACGTGCTCCAGGATGTGCTTCTCCAGCATGGGGAGCCGCTCCGGCGGCGGCCTGCGCTCGAGCAGGCTCCGGAACGAGACCCGGCTCGAAGGCGGCCTGTCCGTCGTTTTTTGGTCCCGCTGGAGCTCCGACCAGAAGGGGATGTCGCCGACCTGCGGGTAATATTCGACCCACTGGCGCACGGAGAGGCGAAGCACGCCGATCTCGGCGCGCGGCCGCTCGAGCAGCTTGGCGAACGCGAGGAGCCCGTGCGCGGGCGAGAGGCTCTCGATGCCCCGATGCGAGAGGCGCTTGCCGCGGTTGTCCTGCGTCGCGGCGAGGCCGACATCGGCGAACGGCCCCCAGTGAATGCTCGTCGCGGGGCGGCCCGTGCGCCTGCGCGCGTGGGAGAGCGCGTCGAGGAACGCATTGGCCGCGGCATAATTGCCCTGCCCAGGGGCGCCGAGGAGCGACGCCGAGGAGGAATAAAGAACGAAGAAATCGAGCTTCTGATCGAGGGTATGCGCGTGCAGGTTGAAGGCCCCGCGCACCTTCGGCGCCATCACCCGCGAGAAGCGCTCCTCGTCCATTTCGAGCAGCGTCCGATCGTCGAGGATACCGGCGGCGTGGACGATCCCCCGCAGCGGGGGCATTCGTTTCTCGAGCTCCGCGAGCATCGCGTCGACCTGGTCCTCGCGCGTCACGTCGGCAGCGAGCACGGCCACCTTGGCCCCGGCCTTCTCCATGGCCGAAATGGCCTCGCGCGCCGCCTCGGAGGGGGCGCCGCGCGAGACGAGCGCGAGGTGCCGAGCGCCGCGCTCGACCATCCACCGGGAGAGGGACAAACCGAGGCCGCCGAGGCCGCCCGTGATCAGATACGTCGCATTCGCTTGGATGGTCGGCTTCGGCTCCTCCGCGGGCAGAATGCGGACGTCCGGCTCGCTCATCGTGACCACGATCTTGCCGATGTGCTTCGCCGAGGCCATGAGGCGATAGGCGTCGCGGACCTGTTCCACCGGGAATTCCTTCACCGGGAGCGGCTGGAAGACGCCCATGTCGAAGAGCTGCATGACCTCCTGGAGCAGGGCGCCGAGCAGCGCAGGCCGCTCGACCGACATGCCGGCGAGGTCCACGGCCGCATACGAGAGGCTCTTGCGGAATGGCGTCATCGCGAGCTGGCCGTTGTCGTAAATGTCGCGCTTGCTGAGCTCGACGAACCGACCATACGGCGCGAGGATCTCGAGGCTGCGCGTGCGCCCGTCCCCCGTGAGGGTGTTGAGGACGACGTCGACGCCCTGACCGCTGGTCTGCTCCAGGATCTGCCCGGCGAAATCGAGCGACCGGGAGTCCATGGCGTGCTCGATGCCGAGAGATCGCAAATACGCGCGCTTGTCCTCGCTGCCCGCCGTCGCGAAGATCTGGGCGCCGAGGAACCGCGCGAGCTGAATGGCCGCGAGCCCCGTGCCGCCCGTCGCGGTGTGGATCAAGACCCGCTCGTCGTGGCCGAGGCGCGCGAGCTTGTTCAGCGCGTAATACACGGTCATGAAGACGACCGGCACGGACGCCGCCTCGGCGAAGCTCAGCTTCGAAGGCTTTGGCGCGACGAACTCCGCGAGCGTGGTGACGTGCGAGCTGAACGCTCCCGCGGCGAACGCGACGACCTCCTGCCCCACCCGGAACGGCTCGACGCCCTCGCCCACGGCGACCACGCGCCCGGCGCATTCGAGGCCGAGCTGCAAAGGCCCAGGGGACATGCCGGGGTAGATGCCCATGGCCTTCATGACGTCGATGAAATTGAGCCCCGCCGCCTCGACCTGGATCTCCACCTCGCCGGGACCGGGAGGACGACGCGGGATCTCCCGCAGGACGAGCCGATCGATGACGCCGAGCTCCTGGCTCTCGAGCTGGAACGCCCTGCCCTTCGCAGGCTCGGGCGGCGCATTGCCCCCGGCCGCATCGGCCGCCTCGAACGAGCTGTGCACGAGCCGCGCGACGAACCGGCCCTCCTTGCGATACGCGATCTGATCCTCGCGATCCCGGACGGCGATCTCGCGGAGCAGGAGCGAGGCCTCGTCCGCGCTGCGGTACGGATCGATGTCGATACGCGTGCATTCGAGCTCCGGGTGCTCGAGCGCGATCGTGCGGCCGAGCCCCCAGAGCGTCGATTGCGCCACGGAGAGTGGTGTCCCGGTCGAGAGGACGGCCTGCGCACCGCGCGTGATCAGCCACAACCGCGGCACGTCGCGCCATCCCTGCCGCAGGACGGCCTGGACCAGATAAAGCGCGCTCAGGCAGCCATGCGACACGTCGCGCTCGATCGTCTCGTTCGTGGTCTGCTCCCACGGGGTCGCGTCGAGCGCGAACAGGTGGACGATCCCACGACAATGGACCTCGCGGCCGAACGCCTCGCGCAAGACGCGCTGGTAATGCTCCGGGTTCGTCGGGTCGATCTCGAAGAGGCCCGCTTCGAGGCGGGAGAATCGCGCGCCGGCGCGCACGCGCACGCACGTCTCGCCGCGCGCGAGCAGGAGAAACGCCATCGACGCCGCCGTCCCGCCCTCGTCCACGAAGAACAGCCACGCGCCGGGGCTCCCAGCGTGCTTGATCCGCACGGACTCGCCGTCGAGATCCTTCTTGCGCCACTCGACCGTGTAAATGGCGTCGTCGAGCGCGTTCGCGGATGCCGACTTTCCGCTCTCCAGCCGCTTGATACGGAGCCCCTGCACCTCCGCCTGCACCCGGCCGTCCGCGTCGATGACGTGGACGTCCCCCGCCGGGTTGGCCTTGTCGTCGCTCGGGTGGAGCTGCGCGTGGACCCACACCTCCTGCCCGAGCGTGCGGTGGAGCCGGATTCGATCGATGCCGGAGAGCACGTACGTGCCGAGCGGCTCCGCCTCCGCGGCGACGTGGACCCCCACGAGGACCTGGAAACACGCGTCGAGCAGCGCCGGGTGGACCTGATACTGGTCCACGTTCACCGCGACGTCGGCCGGCAAGAACACGCGGGCGAGGCCCTCCTCGACGCCGAGCCACATCTGCTCGAGGCCGCGGAAGCTCCTGCCATACATGAGCCCGCCCTCCTCCATGCGGCGATAAAATGCCTCCGCATCGAGCACCGTCGGGCACCGCGCCTGGAGCACGCGAGGACGCTCGCGCGAAATGCGCGCGCCCGGCGCGCCCACGCCCGTGCGCACCTTGCCCGCCGCGTGCCGCGTCCACGTCTTCGCGTCCCCCTCGCGGCTCGAGACCTGGAAGGAAGCGCGCCCCGACTCCTCGTCCACGAGGACGACCTGGACGCGCCGATCCGGGTCCTTGGCAATCGGGAGCATCCGGTCGAAGGTGACCTCTTCGAGCGCGACCGAGACCTTGCCGTGCACCTCGGCGACCGCGGCGAGGGCCATCTCCACGTACCCCGCGCCCGGGAAGATGGCCTCGTTCTGCACGCGATGATGCGCGAGGTAGGGCAACGTCGTCGTGCTGAGCGATTGCTCCCAGAAATGGAGGGTGGGCTCGACCGAGAGCTGCAGGGGCCGGCCGAGCAGCGGGTGCGCCGCGGGATCGACGACGGCGGCCTGGGAGAACCATGGCCGCGACGAAGGCATCCGCGATTTCACCTCGTCGGGCAGCCAGTACCTGTCCCGCTGCCAGGGATACGTGGGGAGCGAAATGCACCGCCCGCCGCGCGGAAAGAGCCTGCCCCACACGAGCTCGTGGCCCTTCACGTGGAGCGCGCCGAGCGCGTCCACGAGGCAATGGCGCTCGTCCTCGTTGCGCTTCAGCGACGCAATGGCCGCCCCCTCCTTCGAAAGGGCGCGCAGCGTCTCCTCGATCGAATGCAAGAGGATCGGGTGAGGGCTGATCTCGACGAAGAGGGGTTGCCCCTCCTCGGCGGACTTCGCGACGGCCTTGCCGAACAGGACGGGCGCGCGGAGGTTCTTCACCCAGTACGACGCGTCGAGCTCCGCGCCCGCGACGAGACCACCCGTGACGGTCGAGCGCATCGCGATCTGCGCCGCCCTCGGCTGGAGGTCGGCGAGCGCGGCGGAGAGGTCCTGCTTGAGGACGTCCATCTGCGGGCTGTGCGAGGCGACGTCGACCTTCACCCGGCGACAGAAGACACCGCGCCCTTCGAGCTTCGCGAGCACCTCCTCGAGCGCCGCAGGCTCGCCCGAAATCACGGTGGAGCGCGGGCCATTGCTCACCGCCACGCTGAGCCTGTCCTCGTAACCCACGAGGGCACGCTCGGCCTCGTCCATCGTGAGCTCGACGAGCGCCATCGCCCCGAGCCCCGCCACGCGCCGGAGCAGCTTGCTACGCCGGCAGATGACCTTCGCCGCGTCCTCGAGCGAGAGCACACCCGCGACGTGCGCCGCCGCGATCTCGCCCATGCTGTGGCCGATCACGCAGTCGGGCTCGACGCCCCACGCGCGCCACAATGCGGCGAGCGCGACCTCGATCGCGAAGAGCATGGGCTGTACGACGTCGATACGAGCGAGCTGCGAGTGGGTCTCGTCCGCGAGCAGCTCCTCGATGACCGAGAAGCCAGCCTCGCGCCGGATCACCGCGTCGCAATCCTCGATCGCCTCGCGAAACACGGGCTTTTGCACGAAGAGCGAGCGGCCCATGCCGACCCACTGCGAGCCCTGCCCCGGGAACACGAAGACGAGGCCACGCGGGCCGCCGATCGGCACCGCACCCGCGCGCGCGAGGGGATGATCTCGCCCCTCGGCGAGCGCGCGCATTCCATCGAGGACCTCGGCCCGCGTGCGCGCCGCGACGACGCCACGCACGCGGTGGTGCGCGCGGCGAACGCTCATCGTGTAGCAGGCGTCCCGCAGGACGATCCGGCTCGATTTCTCGATGTGATGCACGAGGCGCCGCGCAGCCTCGCGCATCGCCGTCTCGGTCTGACCCGAGACGGGCAGGAGATGCACGTGCCCCGTCTCGGTCGCCTCGTCGTCCGCGCGGCGATCGACGACGCTCGCGCCGTTCACGAAGAGCTGCCCCACGGCCTCGCGGATGGAGCGACCCTCGTCCTCGCCGCGCCAGAGCGACGCCACCGCCGCGGCCGTGGCCTGCTTGTCCACGTGGCGGATGCACTCCTCGATCGAATGCTTGACGATCGGGTGCGGCGAAATCTCCAGGAAAACCGCGAGCCCATCGTCGAGGAGGCGCCGGATGGCGCTGGCGAACCGGACAGGCTCGCGGAGCTGCCGCGACCAGTACGACGTGTCGAGATCCTCGCCGCGGATCCGCTCGCCCGTGAGACCAGAGACGACGGGGACGCGCGCGCTCATCGGGTGGAGCCCCACGAGCAGAGGCGGCAGCTCACCCTCGAGGTAGGCCATCTGCGGCCCATGCACGGCCGCCCCTGTGTTGACGAGACGCGCGAAGACCCCGCGGGAGGCACACGACGCCGCGAGGCCCGCGAGCGCGCCGCCGTCGCCGGAGAAGACCGTCGAGGTGGGGCTCGCGGCGATGGCCGCGTGAATGCGCCCGCCCGATGCCGCGGCGAGCGACTGAGCCTCGTCCCAGCCGACGCCCGCGAGCAACATCATCCCCTGGCCCGCCGAGCGCTGCACGAGCCTCGCCTGATGCGCGATCACCCGCGCCGCGTCGTCGAGCGAGAGGACACCCGCGACGTGCGCCGCCGAGACCTCGCCGATGCTGTGGCCGATCACCGCGCCCGGCTCGAGGCCGAGGTCGGAGAGCAGCTCCGCCAGCGCGACCTGGAACGCGAAGAGCACGGGCCACATCACGTCGATACGATCGGCCGCGACGCGCGGCGATCCGGCCATGATCTCGTCGAGCACCGACCAGCCGAGCAGCGGCCCGAGCACGCGATCACAACGCGTGAGCGCCGCGCGGAAGCTCGGCTCCGAGAGCACGAGCGAGCGGCCCATCCCCGGCCACTGCGAGCCCTGCCCCGAGAACACCCACACCACGCGGCGAGACCCGCGGGCCGCGCCGCGGAAGATCCCGCGCCCCTCGGCGCCGCCACGGGCCGCGACGAGCCGCTCCTCGATGCCGCTCTTCGTGCTCGCCACGACCGCGAGCCGCTGGCCCATGCCCGCCGCGGGGCCACGCAGGATCCGGCCCGCGATGACCTCCTCGCCCCGGAACGACTCGAGCGCGAGCCCGATCGAGGCGCCCATCGCCTCCGGAGCGCCCGCCTCGAGGAGGGCCACGCTCGCCGCCGAGCGGGCCATGCTCTCCAGGATCACGTGCGCGTTCGTGCCGCCATAACCGAACGAGCTCACGCCCGCGCGGCGCAGCTCGCCCTCCGGCGCGGGCCAGGGCTCGGCCTTGGTGACGACGCGCAGGCGCAGCCGCTCGAAGTCGATGTTCGGGTTCGGCGACTCGTAATGCAGGCTCGGCGGCAGCACGTCGTGGTGCATCGCGAGCGCCACCTTCATGAGCCCCGCGATCCCCGCGGCCGCCTCGAGGTGCCCGACGTTCGTCTTGATGGAACCGATGCAGAGCGGGCGCTCGGGCGCGTGCTCGGCCCCGATCACCGCCCCGAGCGCGCCCGCCTCGATCGGATCGCCGAGCGGCGTGCCCGTGCCGTGCGCCTCGACGTACTGGATGTCCGAAGGCGCGACGCCGGCCGCGCGGCAAGCGTCCCGGAGCATCACATGCTGGGCGAGCGGGTTCGGCGCCGTGAGGCCGTTGCTCGCGCCGTCGTTGTTCACGGCGCTGCCGCGCACGACCGCGTAGATGCGGTCGCCGTCCCGGATCGCGTCCGAGAGGCGCTTCAGCACGACGAGCCCCGCGCCCTCGCTGCGCACGTAGCCGTTGCCGCGCGCGTCGAAGGCGCGGCAGCGGCCGTCGGGGCTCATCGCGTTCAGCTTGGTGAAGCCCATCGTCGTCTCGGGCACGAGCATCAAGCTCACGCCGCCGGCGATCGCGACGTTCGTCTCGCCGCTGCGCAGGCTCTGGGCCGCGAGGTGCACGGCGACGAGCGACGACGAGCAAGCCGTGTCCACGGTCATGCTCGGGCCCTGGAGGCCGAAGGCGTACGAGACGCGGTTCGCGATGATGCACGACGCGCCGCCCGTGCTCGTGTGCGCGGTGATCGACTCGCGCCCCGCGCGATCCTGGAGCAGGGCGTGGTCGAGGAAGAGCGCGCCGACGAAGACGCCCGTGCGGCTGCCCTTCAGCGTGGGCGGCGGGATCCCGGCGTCCTCGAGCGCCTCCAGCGCGAGCTCGAGCGCGAGCCTCTGCTGCGGATCCATCTGCACCGCCTCGCGCGGCGAGATGCCGAAGAACTGCGGGTCGAAGTTGTCGACCTGGTCGAGGAACCCACCCCAGCGCGTGTTCAGCTTCCCCGCGGCGGCGGTGTCCTGATCGTAGAGCTCGCCTGCGTCCCAGCGATCACGCGGCACCTCGGTGATGGCGTCGATGCCGTCGTGCAGCAGGCGCCAGAACGCGTCGAGGTCCGGCGCCTTCGGCAAGCGGCACGCCATGCCCACGATGGCGATGGGCTCGTTCTCCCGCGCCGGTTGCGCCGGAGGGCGGGGCGCGGAGAGCGCGGGCGGCGAGGACGAACCCCTGGTCGTTGTCAAGAACTTCGCCAGCGCCTTGGGGGTCGGGTGCTCCCAGACGAGGGTCGGCGAGAGGCTCCGCCCGAGGTGCTTGGCGAGGTCCGCGATGAGCTTCGTGGCCCCGAGGGAGTCGAGGCCGTAGCGATGGAACCGCTCGCGTGGGTCGATGGTCCGTGGATCGATCCCCCGAAGCTCGGCGAGGCGGGAGACCAGCCAGGCCGAAAGGTTCTCTACGTTGGGTGGAGTCATCGACGCGTAACCCGACCTCGTCTCCTGGAAGGAGCATATACCCCGAGGAGGCGAACCGACGCACCAGGTAGCCCGTGGCGCGTGTTTCTCGCCGCCCGCGAAGGCAGCGCCCGGCGGGGGCCACGGAGGCGAGCCTCCGCGCGGCGAGGGCCTCGGCGCACGTGGCCCTCGGATCCCCGCTGAAGATCCATCGAAGCAGGGAGGGCGTCGGGCATAGAGTCCAGGGAATCCTAAACGAACACGACCCGTTTGCCCATCGCACGTTCGGGGCTCGTCACGTGTGAGGCAAGCCAGCCCGCACGGCCCCGGAACGCCCAAAACGAAGAGCGCTCCGGACGGCCCGCAGCGCAGCCCGACAGAATCGTGCGCCACCCTCGTGACGCGGCCTGCACGCTCAGTTCCCCGCGCTCTCGACCTTTGGTTCGGGCGGCAGCGGGCGATAACCCGGCGGGGGCCTGTATCCAGGCTTTCGGTATGTCAGGATCGCAATCTTTTCGTGCTTGTACGGCTGCGTTTGTCCAGGCAGGGGGCACTGGTCCCGCAGCCAGTACACATCGAAGGCGACGAGCTCATCCTCGGGGCGCCCCGTCTCCTCGTGCCAGCGCAGGAGGTACTCCTTGAGGCCGTGCCGAAAGACCTTGTTCCGATCGAGGCGGATGCGGTTGAAGTAGTCCTGCCAGATCTGGTTCAAGCCGAGCCCGCGCGCGTCCGAGAGATTGAGGTCCGGCTCCTCGCCGGTGAAGGGATCCACGTGGCGACCGCCGATCGTCCAGGCGTCGATCGTGATCGAGCCGTCGTCGCTGATCGGGTTCGGCGCGAACATCCCCCAGCCCTGGTACATGCGCGGGTAGCCGAGCGTCGCCTGCATCAGCCAGGGCTGCGGGTGCTTGAGGAACGCAGGGACGGACTTGTTCTCGTTGATCGTCTGGCTCACGGCGCAGACGAAGAACCAGGCGACGAGCGCCTCGCGCAGGCCGGCGCGCACGCGTGAGGCGCGCTCGGCCAGCGGGGAGGGCGTCCCGCTCGCCTCCTCACCCTGCCCGCGCGGGGGCAGGGTGAGGCCGAAGGCGCGCGCGGTCGCGTCACGGCGGCGCGCGACGTAGCCGAAGAGCGGCGCCGAGAGGCCGAGCGTGGAGACACGCGCGAGGGGCCAGAGGAAGCGGCCCGCGGGCAGCGAACGCGCGAGGGCGGCGAGCGCCTCGTGATCATCCTGCAGCTCGTTCGTCTCGGGATCACGGACGCGGAGCAGGGGCGGCGCGGCCTCGTCCTCGGGGCTCTCCTCGAACGAGAGCCGCTCGCAGAGGTCGAGGCGCGCGAAGAGCCGGCAGAGGAAAAACGCGAGCGGCGAGCGCCGGTCGTAGACGACGACCCATCGGCGGGCCTTCTTCGTGTACCAGCGGCCGAGGAGCTCCCAGTGCACGGGCTGGGGGAACAGGAAGCTCCAGGCGATCATGAACCAGGAGAACGGGCCGAGGCGCATCATGACGCCGAACGACCCGTGCAGGCCGGTCATCAGGAGCATGGCGAGGGGCCGCGTGATCCGGCGCCCGGCGGGGGCGAGGATGAGCGGGACGAGCAGCGCCTCGACCACGAGCACGCTCCACGCGACGGGCCGCATCATCCAGAGGGGCATGTGCTCGCGGAACGGCACGGCGAGCCCCGTGATCATGCGGTCGAGGTGGAGGACGTAATGGACGGTGTCGCCCTTCCGCCAGATGATCCCCGATTTGTTGACGACGTTGAAATAATAAATGACCGCGATGTTCAGGGTCGTGACGAGGCCGATGAGCGAGACGTGGGGCTTGTCGGCCCAGGCGAAGGGCGCGCGGGTGTTGAGCTCCGCCGCCGAGCGCTCCTTGCGCTCGCGGAAGGAGCGCAGGAGCGCGTCGACGGAGAAGCGCTGCCCGGTGGGCATGAACATCGCCCAGCCGAGGAGCAGGTTCTCCACGACGTACCCGCCGTTCTCGACCATCACGAACCGGTTGTCGAGGCTCGTCACGAAGAGGAACGAGAGCACCGAGAAGAGGCGCGTATACCAGCCGATGAAGAAACAGAAATGGCAAAACGTCGCGAGCGCGAAGGCGACGTGGACCTCTTCGAGCGAGGAGAACGCGTGGAAGAGGCTGAAATTGAAGCCGCTGCTCGGGCGGAAGAGGTGGTAATGGTTCGTGAGGACGCCCTCGTTCGAGTAGAACCAGCGCGCCTCCTTCCAGTGCCGGATACAATCCGCGGTGACGAGGAACCCGACCACGAGCCGGAAAAACCCGAGCGTGCGCGGGTCCATCGTCATGTAATGGTCGCGGACCCAGGCGAAGGCCCTCTTCGCGGAGCCCGCGCGCGATTTCGCGGCGGGGGCCTCGCCCTCGGCGGCAATCTCGGACACGGCGCGCCTACTCCTGCCGGCGGACGGCGGGCTTCACGAGGGGGAGGCGGTCGATCGCGAGGCGCCCGCCGCGCGAATGCGTGAAGAGTTTGTCCCGCCCCTTCTCCACCCGCGCAGGGCTCTCGCCGGGCCCGGCGATCGTGTACCGCACCCAGTAGGCGTCGTAGCCCATGAGCTGCTCGTCCGGCGCGCGGCCGGCGAGCGCGGGGCCGCCCTTGCCGAGGTAATCACGCAGCGCCTTCTGGAACGGCTCGTATTCGCGCTGGCGGACGCGGTTCAAGTAATCGTTCCAGAGCTGGCCGAGCTTGCGCGCGTTGAAGGCCGAAGGGTCGACCGCGGGAGGGGCGCCCGTGAGCGGATCGACGCTCACGCCCTTGCGGTTCTGGCCGTCGATCACGAAGACGCCGTCCTCGGCCGCGCTCACGGCGAGCACGTCGAAGCGCTCGAGCATGCGCGGCCAGGTGACGATCGCCGCGAGCGCCTTGCCCTGGGGGATCGAGAATGGCAGCGGGTTCTCCTTGGCCGCCTGCGCGAGCGCCGCGACGAAGAGGACGAACACGAACGCCTCGCGCAGGCCACCCGTCACGAATCGCCGCGCGCGCTCGGCCGAGGGCACCTCGAGGCTCTCGGCCGCCTCCTCGTCCCGCTCGTCCTTCGGCGCGGGGAGGCCACACGCGTCCATGCCGACGAGCACGCTGATGTCCGCGCGCCGCCTGGCGAAGGCGTCGTAAAAGACGTCGAGCAGCGCGCCGATGCCCGGGAGGCGCATGACGAAGGCGAGGGGCCGGCCGAACGGCAAAGCCCGCACGATCTCCGCAATGCCGCGGCTCCGCGTGAAGACGGTCCCCTTCTCGTCCACGACGACGATCGTGTCCTGCACGAGCTCGGCGGTGATACCCGCGGGAAGATCGACCCTCTCGACCGCGCCGTCGGCCTTGCCACGCGCGAGCCCTTCGAGGTCGCCATTGCCCTGGAACGTGAGGTGGTGGTGGGCGTCGAGGCGCTTGGCGAGGCGAGCGAGCCACAAGCAAACGCCGCAATCCTCGTCGTAAAGGACGCTGCGCGCGCGGCCGGCGGAGAATCGTCGCACGAAGGCGTCCCAGCTCTCCTCCGGAATCAAGAGCGCAGCGGCGGCGAGCAGCGTCCAGGCATAAAGGCCGAGGGAAAAGAGGACCCCGAGCGTGAGGGCATACACGACGAGCAGCCCCACGGCGATCCCGCGAAACACCCTCCGGGCGACGGGGACGAGCACGAGCAGGGGGACGACGCATTCGGCGGCGAGGAGCAGATAAGAGAGGCCCCTCGAGGCCCCCGGCGCGCCCTGGACCCGCGCGCCGATGTCGCTCACCCAGCGCTCGACGTGGAGCGCATAATGCAAGCCGCTGCCGTCCCGCCACGATCCCTGGAGATGCCAGGCCGCCGACGCGACCAGGATGATCACGATCTGGAGCGTGACCGCGAGCGCCGCGAACGAGAGCGGCGACCAGCCGGGCCCACGCGTGGCCGCGAGCTCGGCCTCCGTGGGCCTCGGGCGATCGTTCAGCTCGGCGTCGGTCTTCTCGTCGCGCGAGGACAACGATTTCACGAGGGCGTCGACGGAGAAGCGGCTGCCGAGCGGCAGAAAGAGCGTGAAAAAGAGGAGCGCGACGGCCGCGTAGTTGCCCTGGTTCTCGAGCAGGATGTTCCGCGAGCCGAGGCTCACGAGGCAAACGAGCGAGAGCGCGTGAAAGACACGTGTCTTCCAGCCGAGCAAAAAGCCGAGATAAACGAGGAGGATCAGGGCGAACGCGAAATGGTTCTCCCCGACGCTCGAAAAGGCGTGAAGAATGCTCCAGACCTGGCCCTGGTCCCGCAGGTTGAAGATGTGGTTGTGGTTCGGCAGGACGCCTTCGTTCGAATAAAACGCGCGGACCCAGGGCCAGCGGCGGAGGAGGTCGCCGAGGAGGACCGCGGCCATCACGATGCGGAAGAGCCCGAGGGAGCGCGCGTCGATACGAAGGAAGCTCGACAGAATTCGTTTGCCCACGTCAGTCCTCGACACGGAATCGGTACTCGTCCTCGTGCTCGATGAGCGGGACGCTCGGCTTGCGGAGCAAGATCGTCCGCACGGCCCAGAGGTCGTTGAAAATGCGATACCGGAGCGCCGTCTGATCGAGGTAGTCGACGCCCGCCGACCCGCCCGTGCCCGTGCGGCGGCCGATCACGCGCTCGACCATACGCGCGTGGCGCTGGCGCCAGATGATCATTTGCTGCTCGACCGCGATCACGAGGTCGATCACCTCGCGCGGCCACGCCAGGCGCGGCAGCTCGCGGTAGCTCTCCAGGAACACGATCGCCGCGCGCACGCGACGGCGGAAGGCGCGCGCCTCCTCGTCGAGCCCCTCCTCGTCCTCGGCCCGCAGGAACCGCTCGGCGAACTTGATCTCGTTGCGGTAACGCTCCTCGAGCCGCGCGATGTCGTCCGCCGTGAGCGCGTTCTGCTTGGCGAGACGGATGCGGTTCTCGATCTCCTTCTCGTGCCCCGCGATGAACGCCTTCGCGAAACGATCGGCCGACTCCGGCGTCGCGGGGCCGTCGATCGGCGTCCGCGCGAGCCACTCGTAGAGCACGCTCTTCAAGCTCGGGCCGCTCTCCCTGCGCTGCTCGACGCGGGCGAGCGCCGTCGAGGCCGAGCCGTCCGAGGAGCGCAGCGCCGCCATGTAGCTGCCCTCGCGGCCGAGCGGGATGCGCAGGTTGTCGTCGAGGCCGAGCAGGATCTCGATCTCGCGCATCTGCGCCGACTGGAAGCCGCTCGCGGGGATCAGGCGGTCGCGGAAGTCGAGGTAGTCGCGCGTGGTGAGCGTCTCCATCACGCGGAAGTGCGGCACGGCCTGCTCGAAGAGGGCGACGACGCGGCGGAGCGAGGTCGCCGCGCTCGCGAGCTTCATGTCGGGCACGGGGTTCTGGCGGAAGAGATCGCGCGCCGTCTCGAGCTCACGCAGGATGAGCTTGAACCAGAGCTCGTAGACCTGGTGCACGACGATGAAGACGACCTCGTCGTTCGAGAGCTTGCTCTCGTCGTTGTCGAACCCGCCCTGGAGCGACAGGAGCTCCTCGACCTTGATGTAGTCCCAGTAGTTTCGCATGGCTCGGCTCCTCGTCGCGCGAGGCGAGTCTACTTCCCGCGCGCGAAAACGGAAGCCACGAGCAGCCTCGTCGAAGGGCGATCTCGTCCGCGCGTTTCGTAACGTCGGGCTTCGTGTTCAGGGCGCCGTGGTGAAGCTCGTGCCCTCGGGGCCGATGTTCACGGGGGGCCCGTAACTCCGGAGTTCGGCTCGCTCGTGAGCCAGGCGCGCCTCGACGTCGAGCACGGTGATGCCGACATCGGGACAAAACGTGGTCGTGTACCGCATGGGTACGTCTCCGCCGCGCTCTTCGACCGTGACCACACACCCCTCGAAGCGGCCCGCCGGCACGGTGACCGTCGCGCCGACCGCCACGATCCGCGTCGGTCCGCCGTGCTCGCCGGTCCAGCTCGCGCCGAGGGCGAGCGGCGCGCGAAGGACGTAGACCGAGCGGCCGAGCAGCGCGACGCCCTCGCTCGTGAAGGCGACGCGGCGCGCGCCCGTGGGCGTGAGGAGCTCGCCCTCGAGGGCGCTCGTGCGACGGGCGCGGACGAGCAAGAGGCCTCGCTCGCCGTCGTCGCTCGTCGTCTCGTAGTGCCAGAGGTTTCCGTGCACGAGCGGGAAGTAGCGCTCGATCGGCATGCCGGACGACGCGGCGGCGGCGCCCTCGCCGGGCGAGGTGAACGAGGGCCGAGGCGCGGGCGCGGCGGGCCCACACGCGGCCGCGGAGCCGGCGAGCACGAGCGCGAGGGCGGCGCGCCTCGGCGTCATGGGGCGGGCGTGAGGCGGTGGGAGAAGTACCAGACCGTGAAGAAGGCGAGCAACACGCACGCGGCGAGCAGCATGTACTTCGCGAGCGGATCGGGCTCGATGCGGCGCAAGAGCTCCTCGGCGGCGCGGCGCACGGCCGGGTCCTCGGTGCTCTTCACGAGGCGCGCGCCGTCCTCGCGGACGCGGCCGTAGTCACCCCGCTCGAAGGCGGCGAGCAGCGCGTCGAGGGCCTCGTCGCGCGGGAAACGCGCGGCGAACGAGGGAACACCTTCGCGTGGCGCCTTCGCCTTCTTCTTGCGCTTCTTCCTGGGGCGCGTGTCCTCGCTCGGCGCTTCCGCCTCGCCCGTCTGCTCGGCGCCCTCTTTCGTCTCGCTCATCGTTCGTCTGGTCCTGTCGCAAAGCGCTGGTGCGGCGTCTACCTCGGCTGGACGGGCGCGCTCGGATCCGGCCGGTCACGCCAGCCGACGGGGCCCTGGCCTTCGCCTTTCACCTCGCAGGAGAGGTGCTCGCAGAGCGTCTGATAAGACGCCTTCCGGCCGCAGCCGACGGCCTTGTAGACCCCGCCGTACTCCTCGGTCACGCGGATGTCGTCCATGGGGCAGTCGAGGTCCTTCTCTGCGTGCATGAGCACGACGGGCCTGGCCGCGCCGCGCCCGTTGACGTTGTCGATGCAGCCGGCGAGGGGGACGAGCAGGAGAAGGGCGATGGGTCGCATGATCAGAACTGAAAGTACACGAACGGCACGGCCTTCACACTCGCGGCCTCGTGCAGCACCACGGCGACGAGGAAGAGCATGGCGCCCTGCGCAGCGGCAGGCATGGCCGCGAAGGCGGCGCGCAGCCGATCGTAGATCACCCGGGGCGTGTGATGCACGGCGATCCCGAAGGCGAGCAGCAGCGCGACGATCGGCGGCAGGTTCGGGTGGAACGTGGTCCCCGTCGAGATCTGCCGGAGCACGCGCACGCCGATGTCGAAGCTCGGCGCGCGGAAGAAGATCCACGCGAGGCAGACGTAGTGGAACGTGAGGACGACGCCGATCGGCTTCGGCAAGAGGCCCTTCGGCTTGCCCGCGCCCTTGCCCGAGGCGCGCTCGACGGCGCGCGTCACGGCGAGGCCGAGCCCGTGCAGGAACCCCCAGAAGACGAACGTCCACGACGCGCCGTGCCAGAGGCCGCCGAGCAGCATCGTGAGCATGAGGTTGCGGTAGGTGGCGAGGTTCGAGCCTCGGTTGCCGCCGAGCGGGATGTAGAGGTAGTCGCGCAGCCAGGTCGAGAGCGAGATGTGCCAGCGGCGCCAGAACTCGGCGAGGTTCGAGGACGTGTACGGCGCGTCGAAGTTCGGCGGGAAGCGCACGCCGAGCAGGAGCGCCGAGCCGATGGCGATGTCGCTGTAGCCCGAGAAATCGCAGTAGATCTGGACCGCGTAGCCGTAGACGCCCGCGAGCACCTCGACCGCGGAGTAGTTCTCCGGCCGCTCGAAGACCCGATCAACGAGGTGGATCGCGAGCTGATCGGCGAAGACGACCTTCTTCAGGAGCCCCGTCGCGATGAGGAACATGGCCTCGGCGCCCACGCGGCTCGGCAGCGACGGCACGGCCTCGAGCTGCGGCAGGAGGTCGCGCGGGCGGACGATGGGGCCGGCGACGAGGTGCGGGAAAAACGAGACGAAGAGCAGGTAGCGGAGGTAGCTGCGGTGCGCCGGCAGATCGCCGCGGTAGACGTCGATGACGTAGCTCATCGACTCGAAGGTGAAGAACGAGATGCCGACGGGCGGGAGCAGGACACGCAGCGCGTCGCTCGTCTGCGGGGTCGTGCCCGTGATCCAGGCGCGCAAGAGCTCGACGTTCTCGACGCCGAAGTTCCAGTACTTGAAGAAGCCGAGGAAGCCGAGGTTGAGGATGACGGTGATCGTCAGCAGCGCCTTGCGGCGCGAGGGGCGCGCCTCGTTCGCGATGATCCGCGCGAGGAAGAAGTCGACGGTGGACGAGCCGAAGATGAGCGGCAAATACCGCCAGTTCCAGGCGGCGTAGAAGCCGTAGCTCATCACGAGGAGGAAGATGATGCGCGGCCAGGAGGCGAGGAGGCGCCCGGAAGCGGTGGCGAACGACGGCTTGAGGGTCGAAAGGCCCCACCAACCGACGAACGCAACGGCGAAAAAAACCGCGTACTCGATGCTGATGAAGTTCACGAGCGGGCCGCATGTTGAACGGCGCGGGCTGCCGTGCCAAGGATTACGGTGATGCTCGGGCGCCTGATCGTAGGGATCCTCAAAGGCCTCATCGTGGGCGGGCTCATCGGGTTCGGGCTCGTGAAGCTCGGATTCGCGGTACTGCCAGCGTGGCTGGCGTACATCGCCGCCTCGATCACCGGGATCGTGATCGGCCTCATCGCGGGCAAACCCATCTGGGCGAAGGACGCGCGTATCGAGGCCGGGATGAAGGCCGTCGTCGGCGCGATCCTCGGCGCGGGGCTCATGTTCGCCGCGCGCAGGTGGCTGACGATGTACCTGCCGACCGAGCCTTTGAGCCTCATCGGCGTGATGACGAAGAGCGAGACGATCCGGTTCGGCCACTTCCCCATCACCGCGCTCGCCACGATCGCCGCGCTGCTCGGCGGGTTCTACGACGCGGACAACACGCCCGAGCCCGAGGGCGAAGCGAAGGACGAAGCGAAGGCCGAGCCGGCGAAGGCCGGGCCGCAGAAGCGCATCGCCGAGCCCTCGGCGGACGAGCTCGACGAGGACTTCGACACCTCGGCGGACGAGAAGAAGGCGAAGAAGTAGAAGCGGTGCCGCCCGCGCGGATCCTGTTCTACGTGGCGACGTTCGGGGCCCTCGCGCTCGTCGCGCGTTCGCTCCTGATCGGGCCCGTACCCGCGTGGATCACGCTCTCGATGCTCGTCGCCTACACGGCGATCGTCTTTGCAGGCGTGCTCTTCCTGCGCCTCCGCATGTTCGTCGATGCCGTCTGCCAGGGGCCGGACGACGCGCGGGGCGTGGCCCTGACCTTCGACGACGGGCCGAGCCCCGAGCACACGCCGAAGGTGCTCGACCTGCTCGACCGCGCGAACGTGAAGGCGACGTTTTTCGTGATCGGCAAAAAGGCCGAGGCGCACCCCGAGCTCGTGCGCGAGATCGTGGCGCGAGGTCACGCGCTCGGCTCCCACGGCCACGCGCACCCGCGCGCCTTCGCCATGCTCGGCACGTCCGCCGTTCGCGCGGACATCGAGCGCTCGCTCGTCGTGCTGGAAAAAATCACGGGGCGCCGAACGACCCTGTTCCGGCCGCCGATCGGGCACACGAACCCGCGCATCGCCAAGGTCGTGGACGAGCTCGGGCTGACGGTGGTCGGCTGGTCGGTGCGAGCGCTCGACGGGCTCGCCACCGCGGACCCGGCGAAGGTGGCGGCGCGTGTGGCGCGAGGCCTCGAAGACGGGGCCATCGTGCTCTTGCACGACGCCGCCGAGCGCGAGACCCACACGCCGGCGAGCCTCGGCGCGTTGCCGCGGATCCTCGAGGCCATGCGAGCGAGGAACCTCGACGGCGTGGTCGTCACGGATTTCGTGGAAAGTTCACGCGCGGAAGAAGCGGCCTAGGCCCTCGAAGAGCGCTACGACGAAGAGCGATTCGTCATGCTGCCTTCTCGTCCGAGCCTGACCCTCTTCGCTCACCTCGTCTCGTTGCCCGAATCGGAGCTCGATCTCGTGCAAGCCTCGCTCGTCTTCGCCGAGAGCGAGTACCCGTCGCTCGACGTCGCGCGTTACGTCGCCACGCTCGAGGGCCTCGGCCGCGCCGCCGCGCGGCGGATCGCCCAGACCGCGCCGCACGGGACGACGGAGGAGCGGGTGCGCGTGGTGCTCGAGTGGCTCTACGGATCGCAGGGCTTCCGCGGCAATGCCGAGGAGTACTACGACCCGCGCAACAGCTACCTGAACGAGGTGCTCGACCGGAAGAAGGGCATCCCGATCACGCTCGCGGTCGTGCTGCTCGACGTCGCGACACGCGCGGGGATCGACGCGAGGGGCATCTCGTTCCCGGGGCATTTCCTGGTCGGCGCGGCGGAGCGGCCGAAGCAAACCTCGCGGCTCGTGATCGACCCGTTCCACGGGCGGATCCTGGGCGCGTCGGAGCTCGAAGCCTTGCACGCGCGGGCGACGGGCGCGGGGACGCGGATCGATCCGCGGCTGCTCGAGCCCTGCAGCAAGCGCCAGATCCTGATCCGCATGCTCTCGAACCTCCACCGCATCCACGCGTCGCGGAACGACGACGAGCGGCTGCGCAACGTGCTCGAACACCTCGTCGCGCTCGCCCCGTCGCCGGAGCTCCACCGCGAGCTCGACCGGCTCGGCGGCAGCCGCGCGCTCCTCGCCCGTCCCAGCGCGCACCGCTCGCTCAACTGAGGTCCTTCGCGGCGAGCGGGACCGTGAAAGAAAAACACGCGCCCCCGTCCTCGCCGGCCTCCTCCTCGACGCCGATCGACCCGCCCACGGACTCGAGCAGCCCGCGACAAACGGCGAGGCCGAGGCCCGTGCCTTTGCCGACCTCCTTCGTCGTGGTGAAGGGTTCGAAGAGGCGATCGCGGACATGCGACGCGACGCCGGGGCCGTTGTCCCGGACCTCGACGCGCAGGCCCTCGGGCGCCGCGCGCGCGACGAGCTCGATACGCCCTCCCGGCTTCGGCACGGCGTCGGCCGCGTTGAAGAGCAGGTTCAGGAGGATCTGCACGAGCCGCGCTTCGGAGAGCGCGACGAGCGGCAGGTCCTTCTCCACGTCGAGCGTGATGGCCACGTCGCGCAGGGCCTTCTGCGGCTTGACGAGGGCGAGCGCCGCGTCGAGCGCTTGCGAGAACGAGCCGAAGGCCTCGGCGGCGCGTGGATCACGCATGCTCGTGGCGGGGCGCGCGAAGTCGAGCAGGTCTCGCAGGATGTGGTGGATGCGCTCGGTCTCGCGCTTCATGCGTTGCAAAAAATCGCGCTGGTCGGCCTCGTCGAGCCCGCCTGCGAGCAAGAGCTCCTCGAAGCCGAGCAGCGCCGCGATGGGGTTGCCGATCTCGTGCGCGAGCCCGGCCGCGAGGCGCCCCACGGAGGCGAGGCGCTCGGACCGCACGAGCCGCTCCTGCGCGCGCTCGAGCTCCTTCGCGTACCGCGTGGCCTCGTCGATCTTCACGCGCAGGCTCTCCTCGTCGGCGCGCAGGCGCTCGGTCATCCGCGCGACGCTGCCCGCGAGCTCGGCGAGCTCACGCGCGCCCGTCCGAGGCAGCTCCAGGCTCCGCGCGCCTTCGGCCACGCGGCCCGCGGCGCGCGAGAGTCGCTCGATCGGATCGACCACGAGCCGCGTCATCGCGAGGTACATGAAGACGAGCAACGCGAGGGCGAAGATGCCCATGTAGAGGGCGAGCAGCCGGACGAGGGGCGCGGTCGGGATGACGCCGGCCATGCTGGCCCGGTGCAGGCTCACGACGGCGAAGAAGAGCGGCAGGAAGGCGAGGACGAGCAGGGTGCCGAGCGCGAGGAGGAGCTGAAGCCGTATCCCAGGACGCACAGGGGCAGAGTAGCAGTCGACGCTTGGGGGCTTCGCTCGCGGGCGAGCTGCGCCCCCAAACCCCCGAGTTCTCCCAAAACTAGGCCCGCCCTGACAGCCTCTGCTACGGGACCGCTGGCACCCAGATGGCTCCGCTCGTGGTCCTCGTGCTCAAGCTCCGTCGCCTTGGCCGCGCCGCTTTGCCGCTCCTCGCCGCGATCGCGCTCGGCGCGGTCGTGGTCGCGTCCACGGCGAGCCCGCTCCCGCTCTTGCTCGAAGCGCCCGCGTCGGCGCTGCTCCTCGGCTTGCTCGCCGCGCGCGCGTCGAAGCGTGGTCGGGCGATCGAGGGCACGCTCCGGCTCGACCTCGAGGTCGGCGCGCTCCTCACCGTGCTCGTGTACGCGATCGTGACCCGCAGCGACGGCGCGCTCGACGGGCGCCTCTACCCGCTCGTCTACGTCTGCGTCGGCCTCGTCAGCGCCTTCGCGCGCCCTGTCGCGACGGTCCTCGTCCTCGCCTTCGCGCTCGGCCTCGACGCCTCCGTGCGGCGCTGGGCGATGGCCTCGTCGAGCTACGAGCGGCTCATCTACTCCGGCGCCTTCATGATCGTGTTCGCCTCGTTCAACGCGCTCCTGCTCCGCGCCGAGATCGCCCGCGCTCGCAGCGCGCTGAAGGAGCGCATCCAGGCCGAAGTGGAGAAGCTGCGCGACGACGCCCGCAGCTACCGGCTGCTCGGCGCGCCGGCTGGCGCGCGCAGCGCGTCACGCGGGAACGACGAGGAGCGGCTCGTGCGCTCGGGCGTGGAGGAGATCCACCAGTCGGTGCTCTTCGCGCTCCGCTTGCTCCGGCAGGCGATGAACCTGCACACGGCCGTCCTGCTCTGGCAAAACGACGCCGGCACGCACCTGCGCATCAGCGAGCTCTCGACCGACGACCCGAACGTCGCCGAGGGCCCCTTCCTCGCGGGTGACGGCATCTTCGGCGCGGCCATCACCCAGCGCGAGGCCGTCGCGCTCCGCGGCCTCGAGCCGCGCCACAAGCTGCCCTACTACACGGGCCCCTGCCCCGTGCGCGCCGCGCTCGCGCTGCCGGTCTTCGAACACGGCGCCATCCGCGGCGTCCTCGTCCTCGATCGCCTCACGGACGAGCCGTTTGGCCTCAAAGAACAGGAGCTCGCCGAGGAGGCCTGCCGCTACGCGGTGCGCGCCATCCAGAACGAGCGTGTCTTCGTGCAGCTCGAGCGCGCCAAGGTCGAGCAGGGCCGGCTCTACCGCGCGGTCGAGAGCCTCAACGCCGCGACGACCGAGGCCGAGGTGGTCGAGGCCGGCCTGCGCACGGCGCGCGAGATCACGAGCGTCGACTTCGCTGCGGTCACGCTCTACGACGAGGCGCAGAAGGCGCACGAGATCCGCGCCGTCAGCGGCGGCGACGAGGCGAACCTCGTCGGCCAGCAGTACAAGAAAAACGCGGGCCTCGTCTCGATGGCGCTCGAGAACAAGCACCCCTTGCCCTACCGCGGCGAGTACGACGAGAAGCGCCAGATCGTCTTCACGAAGAAGCTCGCGCCCCCGAGCATGCCGTCGATGATCGTCCTGCCGATGCTCGTGCACGACAAGCCCCTCGGCACGCTCGTGCTCGGCTCGCGCCGCCGGGCCGCGTTCGGCGACGCCGCGCGCAGCACGCTCGAGGTGCTCACGAGCCACGTCGCCGTCTCGCTCGCGAACGCGCGCATGATGCGCAGGCTCGAGGAGATGGCCACGCTCGACGGCATGACGGGCCTCTACAACAAGCGCGCGATGCTGGAGATCGCCGACCAGAAGATCAAGGCGGCCAAGCGCTTCGGCCGCAAGCTCAGCGTGCTCGTGACGGACATCGACCACTTCAAGAAGGTGAACGACACCTACGGTCACGACGCGGGCGACGTGATCATCAAGGGCCTCGGCGAGGTGCTGCGTCGCGAACGCCGCGCGACGGACGCGATCGCGCGCTTCGGCGGCGAGGAGTTCGTGGTGATCTGCGAGGAGACGGACGCGCGCGGGGCGATGCTCCTGGCCGAGCGGGTGCGTGAGGAGCTCGGCAAGACGATCTTCCACGCGCCGAAGCCCGGCCCGGACGGCCAGCCCGTCACGATCCGGGTGACCTGCTCGATCGGCGTGGCGAGCTTCGGCGAGTCGGGCGAGACCTGGGAAGACCTGTTCAAGGCCGCGGACGAGGCCCTCTACGCCTCGAAGCGCGGCGGGCGCAACCGCTCCACGGCGCACGCGTCCTTGCCGCGGGCGGCGGGGTCGAAAGCGCAACACGCGGCGTGATGGCTTGCGAGCGCGCTGACGCGACCCCTACACTCTGGGTATGAGCGGAAGCGACGATCGGGACGACCGCAACGAGCAAGCCGAGCGGGCGAAGACGCACCTGGTGCAAGGGCTCGGTCATCTGTTCCGCGCGGCCACGGCGGCGGCGAGCGGGATCAAGAAGGAGCTCGACCGGAGCGACGTGGGCAAGCAGGTCGAGGTCGCGGGCCGCGAGATCTACCGCGCCGCGAACAACGTGGTGAGCCGGCTGGGGACGGAGATGCTGTTCGGGACGAAGGACAAGGACAAAGAGAAGAAGCCGTCCCCGGAGGACGAGCGCAAAGACGACGACCGCGAAGCGCCGAGGTACCCGCCGGGGCAAAAGCCGAAGGGGCCGACGGAGGAGGATCCGGGGTTTCGGATCATGACGGACGACGAGGGGCCGAAGTAGACGTGGTGGAGCAGGCTGTCGATCGACTGGAGCGCTTCCGCGCGTTGCGAGCGAAGCTGGACCCAGCGGGGAATCCGGCACGGGCGCTGAGTGATGGCAGCTATGTTGAGCGAACAGGATCGGTGAGCGCGCGGCTCGTCGCGGAGCTGGCGCTCGCGCCGACTTCGACGCACCTGCTGATCGGGGGCGTGGGCTCGGGCAAGACGACCGAGTTGCTCAGGGCGCAAAGCCGTCTCGACCAGATACCGGATACGCGCGCCTTTTATGTCGACGTGAGCAAGGGGCACGACATCACCAAGATGGTTCCCGGGGCGGTCGCTGTACAGGTTGGGCTAGCACTCAGCGCATGGGTCCAGACGAACGACGCCTCCAACGCACAAGCGGCAGGCCGAGCGCTCAAGCGGCTGCGTGACATCGCTCATGGATATTACGAACGGATTGAGATATACGATCCCACGCCTGAGGATCTGGGATTTGTACCTGGAATCCTCGTCCCACCAGAAGAAGAAAAGGTTCAGGAGATCCTAACGCCGATTGCGTTGCTCCTCAATTTGATTCGCGCCAAATGGATGCACGCAATCGTGCTGCTTGACGGGCTCGATCGGCTGGCTGATATGGCCGCGCTTGAACAAATCGTAGACCACGACATCAATGCGCTTCAATCGCTTGGTCTCGGCGTTGTGCTCATCGGTCCCCTTCGAGCCCTATACGGTATGGCTCGCACTCTAGAACAGCGCTTCAACAACTTTCATTACCAGCCCTGGATCGACCCTAGCTCGGGAACATCAGCGAAAGAGCTTCTCATCACCGTCCTACAGAAACGGATTCCGAGCGATGCGATGGATCAGCAGGGGCTCGAAGCGCTAGTTCGCAACTCTGGTGGTGTGTTGCGAGATCTTCTCGCGCTCGCACAATCTGCATGCCTGGAAGCATATCTGAATGGTGCGAACGTACTCGGCCTGTGGGAAGCCGATACGGCCATCGACGCATTCGGCCGCAAGCACATGCAAGGTCTCCGGCCAGCGGACCTCGAAGTACTCCAGCGTGTACACCAAACGGGGAATTTCGTGCATACGTCGGAGGACGAACTCGCACTGCTCATGACCCGGCGCGTCCTCGAGTACCGCATCAACGGTCGGCCACGGTATGCCGTCCACCCGACCATCGTCCCCTTCCTGCAAGAGCGCGCCGGAGACGCCGCGTGAACGACACGCCGAAGCCAATCGGCACGGCGGAACTCGCGCTACGAGTGCTCGCTAGCCGTGGCGCGTCGGCATACTTTACGTACCTGGTCGGGTCCGGAAAAGGCGCGTCGGTCGTCGAGGATCTTGGTGCGGAAATCCAAGCCCTCGGCGACTGCCTGTCGCTCGGAACCATCGCCCCTTCGAGCGCGGCAGACCTGCTCCACGACATCACCTCCATCACCGACGAAGTGCTCCTCATCGACGCGAGCACCTACGACGAACGAGACTGGAAGCTCCTCGACATCCGCCGCTCCTCGCTCGGTCGTGACGGCGTGATGATCTTCGTCACCACCCCCGAGAGCTTCGCGAAGCTCATGCAAACCGCGCCCAACCTCGCGAGCTGGCTCGGCGGCTTCGTCTTCTCCCATGAGAACGAAGCCGCGCATATCGAGGAGCAGAGATCCCAGCGCCTCGAAGCGCTCCGGGCTTGGGCCGGGAAAGGCGACGACGAGGTCGTCCGGGCCGCGGAGCAGGGAACGTTGCCGCGCGACCCCGAATACGCGGAGTGGCTCGTCTTGCTCGGCCGCGGAGATCTCCTCGATGGCTGAGGTCATCCTCATCGGCGAGCACACGGACGCCATCACGCTCCGGCGGAGCCTTCGCACGATGCTGATCCAGGCCTCGAACGCCAGGAAGATCAGGACCTCTCCGGCGGACATCAACAAGCACGTGCTTCTCCTCGACGAGCCTCCACGGCACGTTCGCAAGCACCTCGAAAAGGAAGGCCTCCACCAGGGGGCCTCGTGCATCGTCCTCGGCAGCGAGAAGAACCAGTGCCGCGACCGCGCGCTCCCGCACATCGAGCGGAGCGACGGCGCGTGGTTCGACTTCACGATCACCGTGCGCAAAGGGAAGGGCGCGCTCGAGCTCCTCGCTTACGACTTCGAGCTCCGTCTCCCGCCAGGCATGGGCGCGCCCTTCCTCCGTTTCGATCTCAACCTGCCGGCGCACAGAAACGAAGAGCGCGAGCTGCGCTGCCATCTGCACCCGGGCTCGGACGACATCCTCGTCCCCGCGCCCCTGATGAGGCCGGCCGAGCTCCTCGCGCTCCTCATCGACGGCGTGCGCCCCACGGCCGAGCGCAAGGCTGCCCGGGCGCCGACGCTCTTCGAGGTGAGCTGGTTCAAGGACACCCTCGGGCTGCTCTCCCCTTCCGAAGCCGCTCCCCCGGCGCGGTGAGACGTCGCCGCGACGCCATTTTCACCACCCCACCCGCCGCCCCCGCCCCTCCCGGCGTGTGTACACTCTCACAAAACTAGGCAGCAAAGCAGAAGAACGGCCGTCGACGCCCGTCAGGAGGCGCGCCTCACGGCGAGGAGCGACCGTTGACGCCCGTCCGGGGGCGCTCCTCACGACGAGGAGCGATGCTCGACGCCCGTCAGGGGGCGCTCCTCACGACGAGGAGCAATGCTCGACGCCCGTCAGGGGGCGCTCCTCACGACGAGGAGCAATGGTTGACGCCCGTCAGGGGGCGCTCCTCACGACGAGGAGCGATGCTCGACGCCCGTCAGGGGGCGCTCCCGACGACGAGGAGCGACCGTTGACGCGCGCCGGGGGTGGTGGTGCGGCACGAACGGGTTCAGCGGCGCTGAGCCACGTGGCCCCCTCGATCGCGCCCGCTTGCTACGGCGGAAATCGTCATGCAGGGTCTTTCGCATGACGTCCCTGGAGCCCGAGTGTCCGGACGATCTCCCGCCAGACGACCTCTATAGCCAAGCGCTTGGCTTCGAATCCCCCCTGCATGCCGCGCAGCTCATGCTCCTCCTGGAGACCTTCGAACTCCACTGGAAGGACCGGACGGACATCTTCGCGGCCGGCAACCTGACGATCGAGTTCAGCACCCTCGAGCGCACGGGCGAGACGTTGGGCGCTCCCGACTTCTTCGTCGTCCTCGGCGCCCAACGTGGACCACGCAAGTCCTGGAACATCTCGCGCGAGGGCGGGAAGTACCCGAACGTGATCGTCGAGGTCCTCGCGCCGAGCACGGCCGCGTTCGATCGAGGAACGAAGAAGCGCATTTACCAGGACGTCTTCCGCACGCCCGAGTACTTCTGGTTCGACCCGGAGACGAAGGAGTTCTCGGGCTTCCACCTCGTCGACGGCCGGTACACACCACTCGCGCCCGACGCCTCCGGACGCCTGTGGAGCGCGCAGCTCGGCCTCTTCCTCGGCGTGCACCAGGGCAAGCTTCGATTCTTCACCAAGGAAGGCGCCCTCGTCCCGACGGGTCGAGAGCTCGCAGCGCGCCTCGCCGACAAACTCCGCGCCCTCGGCGTCGATCCCGACGCGCTCTAGTACTCGAACCCGCTGCCCCCGATGAACTCCCGCAGGATCGACGTCGGCGGGACGTGGTCCGGATAGATCGTCACCACCTTGTCGATGAGCTGCCGCAAGCGGTACGCCGTCACGAACGCCGGGTGCTCTTGCGGCACCTCGAGCAGGTAACGGTCCGCGAACACCTTGATCACCCCGAGCTCGTAGACCAGCGACGAGTCGAAGATCGCGTCCGCCTGCGCGAGGAACGGGAAGATGTTGCTCCGCTCGCCCGCGCGCACCGACGGCCAGCGCTGGATGTTCGCCGCCGCGTTCGTCCCGCGCCCGTGCCGGTCACGCACGATGCGCCGGAGCAGACGCACGTCGGACACGTTGATGCGGTTCACCCGGTCGAACGGCAGCGCCGTCATCGGCTGGATGAAGATGCGGAAGACCTTGTCCCGCGGGAGGATCCCGTCGAGGAGCCTCGGGTTCAACCCGTGGATGCCCTCGATCAGGAGCACGTCCGAGCTCCGCAGCGTCACCTCGCGCCCACCCTCGGGGTGGCTCTTGCCCGTCAAGAAGTCGTAACGCGCCGTCTTCACCGCCTCGCCCGCGAAGATGCGCGCGAGGTGGCCCCGCAAAGCGCCGAGGTCGATCGCCTCCAGCGCCTCGTAGTCGTACTCGCCCCGCGCGTCGCGCACCGTCTTCTCGCGGTCCACGTAGTAGTCGTCCAGCGACAAACCCACCGGGTGGATCCCGTTCACGAGGAGCTGCACCGTCAGCCGCGACAGGAACGTCGTCTTGCCCGACGACGACGGCCCCGCCACGCAGATCACGCGCACCGTACCGCGTCCGGCGATCGCGTCGGCGATGCGGCTGATCCGCTTCTCGTGTTGACCCTCGCTCACCCGGATGATCTCCGGCGTCTTGCCCCGCACGCACGCCTCGTTGAACGCGCCCACGCTCGTGATGCCCAGCGTCGTCAACCAGGGCTCGTCCTGCCGCACCCCGAGCCGCGCCGACGACGGCTGGATGTCCTCGGGCAGCCGCGACGACGACGGCGCCGCGCCGCCCTCCGGCGCCACGCGTGACTCGTCTCCGTACCGCAACATCACCGCCGCGCCGTCCACCTCGATCCGGAACGGGAAGGGCGGGAGGTGCCCGGCGCTCGGCAGCATCGGCGTCATCGACAGCACCGCCTCGCCTCCCGCGCACACGAGCTGCACGTGCCCCGTCCGCCACGTCCGGAGAAGCGCGAGCAGGTCCCGCGCGCCTCCCTCCGCGAAGTGGCTCCGCGCCTCGTCCACCGTCCAGAGCTCCTGCTGGAACGGCGCGTCCTCCGCGATGAGCTCGCGCATCATCCCCGTCACGCGCTCGGCCCACGACACGAGCGAGAGCGCGCCGGGCCGGAGCAGCTCGATCGGCTGACCAAAACCCGCCCCGGGCCCGAGCCGCACGAACACATCCGGATCGACGCGACGCGACGCCGCGAGCAAGAGCAGCCCGAGGCTCGCTCGATAGACCCGCTTGCCCTCCCAGTGCGACGCGCAGAGCGGCTCGACGTGCGCGTCCGAGGTGATCGGCATCGCGAGCGAGACGGCCTTGTTGTTCACGAGCGCCGCCACGACCGGATCGCCGTCGACGTCACGCGGCAAGAGCTCGCCGAGCGCGGTCCCCGTCCGCACCCGCATCCACGCGCGGTTCACCGTGACGTCGAGGAACACGCGCCGCGGCAAGGAGCGCTCGTGCAGGAGCGCTCCGACGTTCTCCGTCATCTCGGTGAGCTCCTCGCCGAGCGACACCACGAGCGCGTGCGTCAGGCAGAGCGCGAGCTCCGGGTCTTCTTTCGACATGCGCTCGTACTGCTCGCGCGAGAGCCGCGCGAGCGTGAGCGCCTCCGTCGCGACCACGCTCGACGTCCGCAGCCGCCCCGCGATGAGCGCGAGCTCGCCGAAGTGCGCGCCCGGCCCGATGCGGCCGAGGTCCACGTTCGCGCGCCGGAGGTGCGCCTCGCCTTCCACGAGGAAATACATCTCCCGACCGACCTCACCCTCGCGCACCACGACCGTCTTCGCGGGGAGCACGACGTGCTCGAGGTACGGCGCGAGCCTCGGGCCGATCGACGCGCAGACGGAGCTCGTGGCGATCAGTTTGTCGATGCTCGCGGGCGGGACGGGCTGGGGCGGGTAGAGCAGCGTGGACGGCGACATGCGGCGCAGGGAGAGGTACCATGCGCGCGCGAGGTGCTTTCATGCGGAAATCTCTTCCTCTTGGACTTTTGTCGCTCTTGCTCGGGCTCGGCTCGGTCGCCGCGTGTGGCGCCGACGTGCAGGTGGACTCGCTCTTCGCGAGCGGCGGGACGACCGGCAGCAGCGTGGGCGGCGCCGGCGGGCAGGGCGGCGTCGGCGGCGTCGGCGGCGCGGGAGGACAAGGCGGCGTCGGCGCGCAAGGAGGACAAGGCGGCGCCGCGAGCTCGAGCAGCGCCGTCACGGGCACGGGACCGAGCTCGAGCAGCGCGGGGACGGGAGGACAGGGCGGACAAGGCGGCGGCTTCGATCCCGAGGCCTGCGGGCAATGCTCGTTCGGCAACTGCCAGGCCGAGATCTTCGCCTGCGGCCAGGCGTGTCAGGGCTTCCTCGGCTGCGCGCAGAACTGCGCCGATTCGCTCTGCGTCGACGATTGCCTGACCCAGTACCCGCAGGCCGAGCCCGTCTACGATTGCACCTGCGCCTCGTGCAGCGCGCAGTGCGGCAGCTTCTGCGACGGCGCGGGCGGCGGGTCGAGCTCGTCTTCGTCCACGACGAGCTCGAGCGCGAGCGGCACGGGCGGCGGCGGCGGCGCGTGCAGCACGTGCTCGGAGATCCTCCAGGGCGGCATGAACACGCCGTGCGACGGCTCGGCCGCGCTGCTCGGCGCGCTCTTCAACTGCACTTGCCAGCAGAGCTGCGTGAACGAGTGCTCCGGGCTCTGCCAGGGCGGACAACCCTCGCAGGCCTGCTTCGGCTGCGTGCAGCAGGGCTGCGGGCAAGAGCTCAACGCCTGCCTGCAAGACTGATCCGACGCCACGCTCTGGGCCGGAAAAGTCCTGTAACGCCCCGGCCGTTTCGGCGTATGCTCGGGGCCTCGGCGATGCCGCTGCCCCAGAAGCCCCGCATCCTGCTCGCGCAGGAACAGGACGCAGAGCCGAGCTCGCCCGCCTTCCTGCGCGTCCAGCGCGTCATGCTCCGCGCCTCGTTCCCCGACGGCGAGCGGAGCGAGCCCTTCTCCTACGATATCGTCCTGCGGGATCGCCTCGACGCCGTGGTCATCGCCGCGCACTTCCGCGACGAGAGAGGCGTCCGCAACGTCTACCTCCGCTCCTGCGTGCGTCCCCCCGTCGCGCTCCGCAATCGCAACACCTCGCCGATCCCCGAGCGGGACGACCTCGGCAACCTCTGGGAGCTGCCCGCGGGCCTCGTCGAGGTCGACGAGCAGAGCCCCGAGGGCCTCCTGCTTTGCGCCACGCGCGAGCTCCACGAAGAGCTCGGCTTCGAGGTCGATCCGCGCTCGCTCCTGCCGCTCGGCCCCTCGTCGTTCCCGGCCCCCGGCATGGTCGGCGAGCGGCACTTCTTCTTCCACGTGGTCGTCGATCCTTCGCGGCGCGTCACGCCGACCGAGGACGGCTCGGTGCTCGAGCGCAAGGCGACCATCGCCGCGCTCCCCCTCGACGAGGCGCTCGCGCTCGCGCGGCAAGGCCTGCTCGAGGACGAGAAGACCGAGCTCGCGCTCCGCCGCCTCGCGGAGCTCTCGACATGAAGCGCGCCTCGAACGCGCGACGCGCGAAGGCGCCCGGGACCACGAACGGCCTCGCGGCCCCGGGCGCGCCGAAGCTCAAGGTCGCGCTCGTCGTCAAGCGCTCGGCCTACCGCGTGCAGGTCGAGGAGCGCAAGAACGGCCGCATCCAGCGCCTGCTCGCCGCCGACGACCCCACCGTCGCGCACCTGCGCGCCGCGCACGAGGAGCACGAGGCCACCGTGCGCGAGGTCAAGGCCGCGCTCGCCGTGCTCGGCGTCGACGTCGCGTTCGAGGGCAGCGTCGGTGAGGCCTTCGACGCGCGCGGCCTCGACCTCGTCATCACCGTCGGCGGCGACGGCACGCTCCTCAGCGCCTCGCACTCCGTCGCCGAGGTCCCCATCCTCGGCATCAACAGCGCGCCCGAGTACTCGGTCGGCTTCTTCTGCGGCGCGCGCCGCGGCGAGGCCGCGCTCGCCATCGGCCGCGCGCTCCGCGGCGAGCTGCGCCGCGCCGTGCTCACGCGCATGCAGGTCTCGGTGAACGGCCGCGTCGTCGCGGCCCGCGTGCTCAACGACGCGCTCTTCTGCCACGTCTCGCCGGCCGCCACCTCGCGTTACATCATGCGGCTCGGCGACGTCGAGGAGGAGCAGAAGTCGAGCGGCTTCTGGATCGGCCCCGCCGCCGGCTCCACCGCCGCGCAGCGCTCCGCCGGCGGCCGCGTGATTCCTTTGAAGTCAAAACAATTGCAGCTCGTCGTCCGCGAGCCCTACACGCCGCACGGCGAGCGGTATCGGCTGCGCCACGCGCTGATCTCCCCGGGCACGCCGCTCGTCGTGCGCAGCAAGATGACGGACGCGAAGCTCTTCATCGACGGGCCGAACCGCACGATCGACATCAGCGTCGGTGATCTGCTCGAGTTCACGCAGGCGAGCGAGGCCCTCACCGTGCTCGGCATCGCGCCCACGCGGCGCTGGGGCGTCGAGCACGACGAGCCTCAGGCGGCCGCGTCGAGCCGCGCGTCGCGCTGACCTCGCGGGGGTTCGTCCGCGCGCTCTCTCCTCTCGGAGGGCCTGTCTCTCGGCTGTCCCGTGAAAAATTCGCCTCGGACCGGCGCGCCCCGCGCGCTCACCTCTCCGAACCCGGATCTGCGCGGACCCTTCGGGATCCGAGGGATCCGCGGTGCGCGGACCTCCCACCGCGCCGCGATCCTCCGCCCCGCGTCGCCGTGGTTCTCCCGGAAGATCGCGCGTTTTGCCTGAAAATCACGGCTCTTTGGGCCACCTCGGGCGCGGCTCGGAGGGGCCGCTCTGCCGCGACCTCGGGCGGAGGCGGCGCCGAATGGCCTGTTTTTGTCGCTCCGAACGACGATTTCCCGCTCGACCTAGCGCGTCCCTTGTGGTTGTTTGGGCCGCGAGAGGGGCATTTACCTCGGAGGAAACACATCATGGCTGGCAAGAAGACGGAGACGAAGAAGGCGGCCTCGATCAGCAAGAGCGCGCTTCTCAACGCGATTGCGGAGGAGGCTGGGGGCGAGATCACGCGCAAGCAGGTCAAGCTCGTCCTCGACAACCTCGCGCAGATCGGCCACCGCGAGCTCAAGAAGGCTGGCATCTTCACCGTGCCCGGCTTCGCCAAGTTCCGCGTCGTGAAGAAGCCGGCCACGAAGGCGCGTGAGGGCATCAACCCCTTCACGAAGCAGCCGATGACGTTCGCGGCCAAGCCGGCGAGCAAGACCGTGCGTGCCCGCCCGATCAAGGCGGTCAAGGACGCGATGGGCTGAGCCTTCTTCCCGCCCCTCGTAGCAGGGCGGGGCAACGGGTCGCGGAACGCCGGTCTTCGCAACACGAAGCCGGCGCGCGACCCGTTTCTTCTTTTGTGCTGGGGGGTGAGGGAATCGCTCAACCCCGCAAATCAGCGAACCGCGCATACGCCCGATCCCTGTCGGCGCGGATCTCCTGCGCTCGCGTGAGCAGCGCCTCGATCGGCTCGCCGCGCAGCTTCTGGAAGTTCAGCTCCGACCTGTCGACGGCGCTCGCCTCGAACTCCTCGACCGAGCTCGCGAACACCGTGCCGCCCTCGTGCACGCCGGCCGGGATGAACTGCACGAACGGATCGGGCGCGCGTCGAAGCAGCCCCACGAGACGATGCGCTGCGTCGCGATCCCCGACGAGCTCGGGGTGGAACGCGGCCATCACCGGCGCCTCTGCGAAGGCGCCTTGCAGTCGCGCGAGCAGCGTCGAGGCGAAACGTTCGAACACGTTCGACGGCGGCAGCGCGAGCGGGAAGACCACGTGCAACACGTTGCTCTTCGCGTCGATCACGGCTTCACGCGTCGCGTCGAGGTCGGGCTCGTGGTCGAGCATCACGCAGAACTTCCCGAACGCCACGTCCACATCACGGACGAACGGGCAGAGCGCGTGCGCTTGTACGATCTCCGTCGCGTAACGCCGATGGACCCGCAGGACCTCGGCGGCGAACGCGGGCGCATCGGGGTGCGAGGCGAGCTTGCCCCGGATCATCGGCTCGAGCGCGGCCATCCTCGTCTCCTACCAAAGTTTCTCCGTGTTGCCGCGTGGTTTGCCCCGAGCGACCCTCGTGATCGTCCCTCGATCGTGGCCGGACCAACACGACCATGAACAAAACCCTGTGATTTCCGGCATCCCGGCGAGGTTTGTGCAGAAGTGAAGGGGTGCCGTGTGGTTCCGCTCGGCTTGTGTAGGGGAGCCGTGGTACTTATGCCGCCGCTGCGGCGGGTGTGGTGAAAGGAGGACGCGTGCAGGAATCGGCCAAGCTCACGCTGAAGAAAGATGGACAGGAGCAGACGATCGAGCTTCCGATCGTGACCGGGACGGAGAACGAGAAGGGCATCGACATCTCGACGCTCCGCGCAAAGACCGGCCACGTGGTGCTCGACCCGGCGTTCGTGAACACGGCGTCCACGTCGAGCTCGATCTGCTTCATCGACGGGGAGCAGGGCATCCTGCGGTATCGGGGCATCCCGATCGAGCAGCTCGGTGAGAAGTCCACGTTCGTGGAGGTCGCCTACCTCTTGATCTACGGCCACCTCCCGAGCCGCACGGAGCTCGCGCGGTTCTCGACGCTGCTCACGCGGCACTCGTTGATCCACGAGGACATGAAGCACTTCTACGAGGGGTACCCCTCGACGGCGCACCCGATGGCGATCCTGTCGTCGATGGTGTGTTCGCTCTCGAGCTTCTATCCCGAGGCGATGGACGCCGACAACCGCGAGATGGTCGACATCACCATCGCGCGCCTTCTCTCGAAGGTCCGCACGATCGCGGCCTTCTCGTACAAGAAGTCGATCGGCCAGCCCTTCGTCTACCCGCAGAACTCGCTCTCGTACTGCGCCAACTTCCTCAACATGATGTTCTCGGTCCCGGCGGAGCCGTACGAGATCGACGAGGACATCGTGAAGGTGCTGAACCTCCTGCTCATCCTGCACGCCGATCACGAGCAGAACTGCTCGACGTCGACCGTGCGGCTCGTGGGCAGCGCGAAGGCGAACCTCTTCGCCTCGATCGCGGCGGGCATCTGCGCCCTCTGGGGCCCGCTCCACGGCGGCGCCAACCAGGAGGTCGTCGAGATGCTCGACGAGATCCGCAAGGACGGCGGCGACGTCTCGAAGTTCGTCAAGCTCGCGAAGGACAAGAGCTCGGGCTTCAAGCTCATGGGCTTCGGTCACCGCGTGTACAAGAACTACGACCCGCGCGCGAAGCTCATCAAGGTCGCGGCGGACAAGGTCCTCTCCAAGCTCGGCATCAAGGACCCGCTGCTCGACATCGCGCGCAAGCTCGAAGAGGCCGCGCTCAGCGACCCGTACTTCGTGGAGCGCAGGCTCTATCCGAACGTCGACTTCTACAGCGGCATCATCTACCGGGCCCTCGGCTTCCCCACGAACATGTTCACCGTCATGTTCGCGCTCGGCCGCCTGCCCGGCTGGATCGCGCACTGGAAAGAGCAAAACGAGAACGCGTCGACGAAGATCGGCCGCCCTCGTCAGATCTACACCGGCGCGACCGAGACCAACTACATCTCGCTCGAAGAGCGCAGCTAGAACACGCGCGCCTGCGGGGGGGAGGGCTCGCTCCCCCCTCCCCCCGCGCCTCCCTCCAGCCTCAGTTGATGCTCAGTTGATGATCGAGCTGCCGAAGCTCGGCACGGGCTCGTCCATCCGATCGATCGCGGCCTTGAACCCCGCCCATGCGTTGCGGAGGGCGTCGGGCGACATGCGCACCGTCACCCCGTTCTGAAACATGGTGACGTGGACCGTGCCGCACGTGCATCGCGTGACGCGCACGGCGCTGTTCGACGCGAGCTCGGTGTGCTCTCCGCACTGCTTGTTGCCAGCCATCGACGAAACCTCCCGTGCCGCGACCATAGCAGCAAGGCGCCCCTCGCGCGCCTCCTCGCGCGCCCCCTCCCCGGAAAGGAAGTCGCGCCCGGGCAGCCGCGCCTGGATGGCCGACGACTTGCTTTCGTGTACCGTCGTCAGAGGCCCCTTTTCTCGAACCCCCGGGGAGGAATCGCCATGTCTGCGCTTCGATCTCTCATCGTCCTTTCGCTCGCCGCCCCCCTCTTCGCTTGCTCCGGGGACCCGAACCCCGTGACACCCGGACCCGACCAGGCACAACTCGACCCACCGCCGACGGGTCAGGGCTTCCAGATCGAGACCGACCTCTTCGAGGTCCCGGCGGGCGTCGAGAAGCAGGACTGTTACTTCTTCAAGGTCCGTGACCTCGCGGCTGCGAACGGCCTCGACCCGAACAGCCCCGTCTATGTCAACCGCGTGCAGATCGCCCAGCGCGACGGCTCGCACCACATGAACGTCTTCCGCGTCCGCACGATCACCGGCCTCGACCCCGCGAACGGCGCCGTCCAGGAGGGCACGGACAACGTCGGCGAGTGCTTCAAGAGCTCGAACTGGGCCGACTGGCCGCTCGTCGCGAACTCGCAGGTCGACGGCCAGCTCGACTGGAGCTTCCCCGAAGGCGTGGCCAACGAGTTCATGCCGGACGAGTGGCTCATGCTCCAGACGCACTACGTCAACGCGCAGACCCAGGGCACGCCCTCGGGCGAGGGCAAGGTGAACGTGAACTTCTGGACGATCCCGAAGGAGAAGGTCACCGCGCAGCTCGGCACGCTCTTCGCGACCAAACAATCGGTGCGCGTCTGCGCCTCGAACCCGACGCCCTCGTACAGCGGCACCTGCCAGTTCAACAGCCAGAAGCCCGTCCGCATCATCGGCGCGAACGGCCACTTCCACAGCCGCGGCAAGCAGTTCGACATGTTCGCGTGGGACGGCACGAGCATCGAGGAGCCGCCGATCGACCAGCGCTTCTACTCGTCGCAGACCTGGGACGAGCCGCCGATGCTCACGTCGCCCGAGCTCGACCGCGAGATCCCGACGGGCGGCGGCGTGTTCTACACCTGCTCGTACCAGTGGAACATGCCCGAGCAGTCGCTCGGCTGCGACGGCTTGAACTCGCTCGACAAGGAGGGCGCGGACGACTGTTGCTACACGTTCGGCCCGATCGTCGAGGCCAACGAGCACTGCAACATCTTCGTCTACTACTACCCCAAAGCCGACGACATCAACTGCTTCTAGCCGTGGACAAACGCTGGCTCGCCCTCGCGCTCGCGCTCTCGAGCGCGGCTTGCAGCTCCCCTTCCCCGCCGCCGGAGATCGACGCCGGCCCGATCGGGGGCTGCAAGCTCGCTTATCTCGGGGATCCTTCGGCCGAGCCGATCCTCGAGGTGATCGCGCTCGGCCCCGAGGGCGAGCTCCACGCCGTCAGCGACGGCGGCAGCGTCTCGCTGATCTTCCCGCCGCAGGGCGGCCGCGTCGTCTTCGCCGGCGTACGCGCCACGAACGTCGACCCCTGCGCCGTGCGTATCGCCGGCGCCCTGCGCGACCCGGTGACGAAGCAAGTTCGTTTGGACAACCGCATCATCAACCTCGAGCCCACCGAGGACGACCACGGGCGGAGCGCGCCGACGGACATCTCCACGTTCTCGAACATCCCCGCCTGCCCGAACCAGTGGGCGAGCGACGACATCTTCGACAAACCCTACGAGCTCACGGTCTCGCTCACCGATCGTGACGGCAAGAAGGTCACGAAGGTCATGACCGTGCACCCGCGCTGCGACGAGCCGGGGCGCGAGGCCGAGTGCCTCTGCATGTGCGCCGGCGACTACGTGCTCGGCATGCAGTGTGATCCGACGCTCGACGCCGGCGCGGACGCCGATCCGGACGCCTCGGGAGAGATGCCATGACGTGCCTTCGCCTCGCGCTCGTGCTCCCGCTCGTGGCGCTGCTCTTCGGCTGCTCCGATCCGCCCGAGCCGCCTCCGCCGCCCCCGGAGCAGGCCGGCTGGCAGGTCGTGCTCGACGGGGGCGACCTCGACCGCGCGGTGCTCAGCGTCTGGGGCAGCGGCCCGAAGGACGTCTTCGCGGTCGGCGGCCCGCTCGGCAACGGCCTCGAGACGCTCGTGGTCCACTTCGACGGCGAGACCTGGAGGGAGCTCCACCCCGGCGGCGACGAGACCTACTGGTGGGTCTCCGGCTCCGGCCCCGACGACGTCTGGATGGTCGGCGAGCAGGGCCGCATCACCCACTGGGACGGCGCGACCTTCACCGAGCATGTCTCCGGCACCACGGCGACGCTCTGGGGCGTCTGGGCGGCCGGCGAGGCCGACGCCTGGGCCGTCGGCGGCACCCCCGAGGGCGGCACGGGCGCCCCGAACGACGTCGTGCTCCGCTGGGACGGAGAGACCTGGACCCCCGTGACCTTGCCCGGCGCCCCCCTCGGACGCGCGCTCTACAAGGTCTGGGGCACGAGCTCCGACGACCTCTACGTGGTCGGCGAGTTTGGTACGATCTGGCACAAGAAAGGCGCGGACTGGGCCCTCGAATCGGACCCACCGCTGGCGAGCGGCACGCTCTTCACGGTGGCCGGCTGCGGCCCGGACGAGGTCTACGCCGTCGGCGGGTTCGACGTCCTGCGCTCGGACGGCGCCTCCTGGCAGAAGCTCGACGTCGCGCTCACGAACGGCGCCAACGGCGTGTCCTGCGGCGGGCCCGGGCAGGTCGTGGTCGTGGGCTTCGGCGGCTCGAAGCAGCGCCTCGACGCGGGCAGGTGGGTCGACGAGTTCGACCTGCCCCCGTACGCCGATCTCCACGCCGCCTGGGCCGACGGCACGGGCACGTACTGGGCCGGCGGCGGGAACTTCGTGACGGGCAGCATGCCCGGGGCGGCGCGGGAGGGCGTCGTGGCGCGGTACGGCCTCGGCAGGGTTGCGAGCGAAGTTACACCCTAGACGCATCTGGTCGCCCGAGAGGTCACCGGTATGACAATACCGCCCGAGGCGACGTGAACGGTGTCGCTCGTGGGTTTCGAAATCCTCGGCGGATCGTCGAACGCAGGACGTACCCTCGCGGGTGGTCGCCTCCTTGCACAGGGGGCGGCCGATCGAGGGATCCCTCGTCCACCCAGGAGACAGAAACCATGCGTACTTCCCTTGCCCCGATCTTCGCCGCCTTCGCGCTCGCCGGCGCCACCTTCGGCTTCGCTTCCTCGGCCGACGCCGCCAGGCTCGACGCCTGCAACGGCATCGAGCTCTCCGCCAACGCCAACTGTGAGATGCGTGTATCGGGCGGCTGCACGGCCGCCTGCGAACCCGTGAGCTTCCAGGTCCAGTGCGCCGCCGACCTCTACATCGGCTGCAACGGCCAGTGCACCGCGATGGTCGACGCGCAGTGCACGGCGGGCTGCACGGGTGGTTGTGAAGCGGAGTGCGAGGTCAACCCCGGCAGCTTCGACTGCTCCGCCTCCTGCCGCGCCGATTGCGGCGCGAACTGCGACGCCGCCTGCGCCGCCGACCCGAACAGCGCCCGGTGCAAGGCCTCGTGCGAGGCCACGTGTGGCGGCGAGTGCGACGCGCGTTGCGACGTCACGCCGCCCGACGCGAACTGCAAGGCGCAGTGCGAGGCGTGTTGCACGGGCTCCTGCGACGCCAAGGCCAACATCGACTGCCAGATCGACTGCCAGGCCGACGCGTTCGTGCAGTGCGAGGCCGATCTCAAGGGCGGCTGCGAGGTCGCCTGCCAGCGGCCCGAGGGCGCGCTCTTCTGCGACGGCCAGTACGTCGACGTCGGTGAGCAGATCGACTCGTGCGTCGCACAGCTCGAGAGCCTCCTCCAGGTCAAGGTCGAGGGTTACGCGCGCGGCGACGCGCAGTGCAGCGGCGGCCGCTGCACGGCCGAGGGCGAGGCGGGCGTCTCGTGCGCGCAGAGCCCGGGCAACACGTCGAGCAGCGCGGCCGGCATCCTCGGCGCCATCGCGGCCTTCGGCCTCGCGCTCGGCCGCCGCAAGAGCCAGAAGAAGTAATCGCCGGCCGCGGGGGACCTTGGGCTAGAGTCCCCCCGTCGATGCCCGCGCGTTCGAGAACCCTCCTCCTCGCGGCGGCGCTCGTCTCGGCCTGCGTCGCCCAGACGCCCGCGCCGCGCGACGACGCCGCGCCCCCTCCCCCCCAAGCTACGGCAGCCGCCGCCGCCCCGAGCGCCTCTGCGCAGGCGCCCTCGGCCGTCGTCGCCGCGACCTCCGCCGCCCCGAGCGCGCCCGCCCCCGATCCGTACCCGGCCCCGCCGCCGCCCGATCCACCCGTCGTCCTCCGCGCGGGGGGAAAACGCGCCGTCAAGGGCGAGGCGGGGCTCGTCACGTCCGTCGAGAAAAACGCCACGCGGATCGGCACGAGCGTGCTGCGCCGCGGCGGCAACGCCGTCGACGCCGCGGTCGCCGTCGCTTATGCGCTCGCCGTCACGCACCCGTCCGCGGGCAACATCGGCGGCGGCGGCGTGATGCTCGTCCGCCTGAAGAACGGCGAGGCGCACTTCATCGACTTCCGCGAGACCGCGCCCGCCGCCGGCGCGACGACCGAGAAGGTCCTCGCGATGCTCGATCACGACGGCGGCATCGGGCTGCGCTCGGCGGGCGTGCCGGGCACCGTGGCGGGTTTGTCCCTCGCGCTCGAGAGGTTCGGCACGCGCCCGCTCGCCGAGCTCGTCGCGCCCGCCATCGAGCTCGCGAAGAAGGGACACGCGCTCGGCCCGCGGCAAGCGCTCACGCTCGCGTGGGCCTGGAACAAGCTGAAGCACGACCCTGCGGCCCGCGCGATCTGGGGCAAGGGCAAGAAGCCGCTCGGCGAGGGCGAACGCGTGCGCCAGCCCGACCTCGCGCGCACGCTCGAGTCGATCTCGAAGGAGGGCCCGCGCGCCTTCTACGAAGGGTTTTTCGCGCGGGCGATCGACGAGTGGATGAAGAAGGGCGGCGGGTACGTCACGGCCAAGGACATGGCCGGCTACCGCGCGAAGCTGCGCGCGCCGCTGCGCTTCTCGTACCGAGGTTTCTCCGTCGAGACGGCGCCGCCGCCGTCGATGGGCGGCGTCGCGTTCGCGCAGATCATGCTCTCGCTCGAGCGCGCGCGGGCGTACGAGCACGAGCCGAGCTCGGCCGAAGCGCACCACCTCTTCATCGAGGCCGCGCGGCGCGCGTACGCCGAGCGCAGGCTCGTCGCGGCCGATCCGGACTTCGGCCCCGAGGACCTCGACGCGAAGATCACCTCGCTGCTCTCCGGCGTGCACCTCGCGACCCGCAAGCCGCCGATCGATCCGCTGCGCGCCACGCCCTCGTCCCAGCTCGCCGTCGCGGCGCCCGAAGGCGCAAAGGAGTCGCCCGAGACCACGCACTTCTCGATCGTCGACGCCGAGGGCAACGCCGTCGCTTGCACGTACACGCTCTCCGCGGGGTTCGGCGCGAAGGTCGTCGTGCCCGGGACGGGTGTCCTGCTCGGCAACGCCCTCGGCGGCTTCTCCAAGGACGGCCCCAACGTCATCGCGCCGGGCAAGCGGATGGCGACCTCGATGTCGCCCACCATCGTCACGCAGGGCGGAAAACTCGCGCTGGTGCTCGGCTCGCCGGGCGGCGACACGATCCCGAACACCGTGGCCCAGGTCTTCAGGAACCTCGTCGACTGGGGCATGACGATCGACGAGGCCGTCACGACCGGCCGGCTGCACCACCAGTTCCAGCCGGACAAACTGCGCGTCGAGCGACAGCGCCCGCCGCCGCGCGTGGTGCTCGCCGAGCTCGCGCGCCGCGGACACACGATCGAGCAGAGCAACCTCACGCAAGGCGACGCGAACGACATCCTCGTCGACCCGCAGACGGGCGCCGTCTACGGCTTCGCCGATCCGCGCGAGGGAGGCGTCGCCGAAGGGGTCTCGCGCGCCGAGCTCGAGAAGAAGCGTCCTTAACGCAGGCGCGGGTCGTATTGATCGACGCCCGGGTCGTCCTCGTCGCGCTTCGGGCGGACGATCACCACGGGGCACGGGGCATTGCGCGCGATACGATCGGCGAGCGGGCCGCCGAAGAGGCGCTCGAGCCGGCTCGGCGGATGGCTCGCCACGACGATGAGATCCGCCCCGATCTCGTGCGCCAGATTCACGATCGCCTTGTCCGGCCGTCCGTCCCGGTAATGCATGGCCATGAGCCGCGCCTGCCCGCCCGCGGAGCGATGTTCGAGCACCTTCAAAGGCGGCAGCTTCGCCTCGCTCGCGTGGGAGGTCGACACGCGCGGCGTCGCCACGTCCTTGATTTGCGGCGCCATGCCGCGCGCCCCGATCACCACGGCGTGAATCTCGGTCTCCTCGCCCCGCAGCTCCGCCAGATCAAACGCGAATCGCCAGGCCCGGCCGCCCGGCTCCGAGAGGTCGAGCCCCACGAGCACGATGTACGGGTCCTTCTTGCGCTCCGCCGGCGGCGCGACCTTGCGGACGGCCGATTCGGGCGGCGGCGTCGAGACGGCGCGCAGCCTCGGCTGCGTGGCTTCTTCGTCGTCTTGGGCGGAGGAATCGGGGCCGGGCTCTACCGTGGACGGAGCTAGGGCGACCATTGCCAGCGAATGTTTGGATCGCGTCGCGTGGTCGCAAGTCCTTTTCGCTCATCCTTCGAGCGAGAGCCTCTCAAAACGAGCACACGAGGCCGCGGACGGGGCTGGCCGCCGGGAACGGGCGCAGGCGGCCTCGACGGAGACGCCGCGGAAGTTTCAGCGGAGGAATGCAATCGCGAGGCCGACGGAGGCAGGAATGCGGCCGGTCAGGCCGAGCCCCAGCGTCGTATTGCGCCCCCTCCAATCGTCAGAATTGCCCCCGCACCATGACCGAGCCCGGCCCGAGGAAGACCTGCGGCGTGTACGTCACCTCGGGCTGGCGCTTGACCCTCTGGTTGCCGATGACGCCCATCGTGATGCCGCCGCCGAGCATCAAGGCGCCGAAGCCCGTGACCCCCCACGCGACGCCGTCGCCGCCGGCGCCGGCCCCGACGAGCCCTCCGATCGTGACGAACCCGCCGACGACGCCGAGGATGATCCCGCCGACGAGCATGCCCGTGCTGCGGCGGACCGTCGTGGGCCGAGGTTTGGGTTTGTCCGGCCGGCCCATTTGCGCCTGCGCGTTCGCCTCCGCGATCTGCTCGGGCGTCGGCGGCGGGACGTCGGTCGCGTCGAGCGTGACCTCGTCCTTGCCTTTCTCCTTCGATTCGACGCTCTCTTCCTTGAGCACGTCCTTGCCGCGCCGGAGCGTCACCACGTGTTTGCCCGGGTCGACCGGCAGGGGCACGCCGAACGTGACGGGCTCGAGCTTCACCTCGTCGCGGTAGACCACGAGCCCCTCGACGCTGCCCTTCACCTGCACCGAGAGCCGCGGCACCCGCGGATCGACCTCTTTTTGCCGGCGCGTGGCGAGGTCCTCGCGCGGTTTGTCGCCCTCGCGCTTGGCCTGATCCCGCGCCTCGCCCCACGCGACCCAGGCCTTCGCGAGCTGCCCCTGTTTCTCCAGGCAATCGGCCAGGTTCAGCTTCGTGCCGATGGCCGGGTCGAGCTTGTAACTCGCCTCGAATTTGGGGCAGGCTTCGGCGTAGTTTTTCTTCTCCATCAGGCCCTTGGCCACCTGGAACAGGGCCTCGGCCGCGGCCGGATCACTGGCGAGCGCCGGGGCCTGAGCGATGGAGATCGCCGCGCCGAGCAGGACGGGGGCGATGAAGCGCAAGGGGCGCCGCCGCGAAGGTTCAGCGGCGGCCGGACATGAGGTCGTCATCGTTCGGCTTCTTCTTGGTGGTTGTCGTCGGCGCCGTCTTCGGGGGGACCGAAGTGGCGGTGGAAACGGGCGCGGTGGGCTTCGCGGAGACGGCAGGCCGCGCGGCCTCGGGCTCGGCCGTGGGCTCGGCCGTGGGCTCGGCCGTGGCAGCGACGACGGGCTCGACGGTCGTCGGCGGATCGGCGGTCACGGGCGCCTTCGCCGTCGCCGTGGGCAGGGGCAAGGGCGCCGGTTCGACGGCGGGGGCCGCAGAGCCTTTCGAATCACCCCCGCCGCTCCGCGCCCCGAGAAACACGGCCGCGCCGAAGATCGCGAGCACCACCACGGCGATGCCGGCGAACATCGGGGCCTTGCTGCCCGAGCTGCCTTGCGTGCTCGACGCGGACGGCATCGGCACGGCCGTCGAAGCGGCGAGCACGGTCGCGCCCATGGCGGCTTGCGAAGAGAGCGGCGCAGCGCCCATCGGGGTCACGGCCATCGGGTTCTGCGGCCCGGGCGTGCTCGCGAAGACGGGGCGCGGGCCCGGGTCGCTCTGCGCGAGGTGCATCGGCGCGCCGACGACCGTGTGCTTCGCGGCGCCCTCTTGGGCCTGCGACCTCTGCAGGATCTCCGTCACTTCGAGCGCGAGCGCGGGCCCCTCGACCACGCCGAGCGCGGCCGCGAGATCCGTGATCGCCTCGCCCGCCGTGCGGTAGCGCTGCGAGGCGTCGCGGTTGCAGCAGCGCAGAAACCACGCGTCGAAGGCGGGGCCGAAGGGGCTGCCCTTCTGCGACGGCGGCGGGATCGGGTCGACCACGATCTGCACGACGAGGTCGCTGATCGTCTCGGCCTGCCAGTAGTCGAAGCCGAGCAAGAGGCGCGCGGCGATGAGGCCGAGGGCCCAGACGTCCGTATGAGGCCCGATGAGCTGCCCCTGCGCGCGCGCCTGCTCGGGGGCCATGTAGAGCGGCGTGCCGAAGACGGCGCCCGTCTTGGTCTTCGAGTGCGCGCCCATCGAGCTCGCCGCGCCGCCCGTGATCTTGGCGATGCCGAAGTCGAGCAGCTTCACGTACGGCGTGCCGTCCTCGCGGACCGTGAGGAAGATGTTCTCGGGCTTGAGGTCGCGGTGCACGATCCCGATCGCGTGGGCCTTGTCGAGCGCGCGCGCGGCCTGGCGCAGGTAGAGCACGACCTCCTTCGGGTGGAGCTTGACCCTCGCCTCGGCCTCACCTGCGAGGTCACGCCCGCGCAGGAACTCCATCACCAGGAACGGCGCGCCGCCGATCTCCGGCGCGACGTCGGCGTCGGTGACGCGCACGATGTGGTCGCTGTCGATACGCGCCGGCGCGCGCGCCTCCGTGCGGAACCGCTCGATCGTGCTTGGATCGGAGAGGGTCTCGTTGTGCAGCACCTTGAGCGCGAGGCGCTCGTCGGTGTGGACGTGCTGCGCGAGAAACACGGCCCCGACGCCGCCCTCGCCGAGCTGCTTGACGATGCGGTAGCGGCCGGCGATCACGAGGCCGGGCTGAACTTTTTCGGTGCTCATGGAGCGATGGCCCCCGTGAAAAGTACAGGCCCGAGCCTAGCACGCTCCGGCCGAGCCCGTCGCCTTTCCTGGTGCGCCCTCCGGGCCCGGCCCGCTTGACGGCGCGCGCGACTTCTCCCAGCTTTCGCCGCGAATGATCCCCCGATACACCCCGCCCGCGTTCGCCGCGCTCTGGTCGTCCGAGGCTCGTTACGCCGTGTGGCTCGACGTCGAGCTCGCCGCCTGCGAGGCGATGGAGGCCGAGGGCCTCGTTCCCGCCGGCGTGGCCCGCGCGCTCCGTGACAAAAACGTGAAGCTCGACGCCGCGCGGATCGAGGAGATCGAGCGCACGGTCAAGCACGACGTCATCGCGTTCCTCACGCACGTCGAAGAGCTCGCGGGGCCGGACGCGCGGTGGCTCCACCGCGGGATGACGTCGAGCGACGTGCTCGACACGAGCCTCGCCGTGCTCCTCGTCCGCGCCGCCGATCTGCTCCTCGAGCGGCTCGACGGCCTGATCGTCGCGCTCTCGCGCCGGTCCGACGAGCATCGCAAGACGCCCATGATCGGCCGCAGCCACGGCATACACGCCGAGCCCGTCACCTTCGGCCTCGCGCTCGCTGGCCACCTCGCCGAGATGAAGCGGGGCCGCGCGCGCCTGCGCGACGCGCGTGGCGAGATCGCGGTCGGCAAGATCTCCGGCGCGGTCGGCACCTACGCGCACCTCTCGCCCAGGATCGAAGCCCAGGCGCTCGCCTCGCTCGGCCTGCGCCCGGAGACCGTGGCCACGCAGGTCGTCCCGCGGGATCGCCACGCGGCCTTCTTCAACGCGATGGCGCTCGTCGCTGCGGGCATCGAGCGGCTCGCGACGAACGTCCGGCACTGGCAACGCACCGAGGTGGCCGAGGCCGAGGAGCGCTTCACCGAGGGGCAGAAGGGCTCGTCCGCGATGCCCCACAAGCGCAACCCCATCCTCAGCGAGAACCTCTGCGGCCTCGCCCGCGTCGTGCGTGCCGCGGCGATCCCCGCGCTCGAGGACGTCGTCCTCTGGCACGAGCGCGACATCTCGCACTCCTCGGTCGAGCGCATGATCGCGCCCGACGCGACGACCACGCTCGGCTTCATGCTGGAGCGCGCGACCTCGCTCGTCGAGGGCCTCGTCGTGCGCGAGGACAACCTCCGGAAGAACCTCTCGCTCACCGGGGGCCTCTTCTTCAGCGAGGCCGTCCTGCTCGCGCTCGTCTCGTACGGCCTGCGCCGGCAGGAGGCGTACGTGCTCGTGCAACGGAACGCGATGAAGGCGCTCGCCGGCGAGGGCAGCTTCCGCGACCTGCTCGCGGCCGATCCGGACGTCGCTGCGCGCCTCTCCGCGGCCGAGCTCGATCGGTGCTTCGACCTCGACCATGCGCTCTCGCATGTCTCCGGGATCGTCGATCGCGCCCTCGCGGCGCCCTGATCGACCCCCATTCCGACCTGATGAGAATGGCGATCGAGGACGCGCTCGCGGCTCCTCGCTTCGGCTTGACGCGACGATTTGCGGCGGGTTATCGTCGCATGCTGGAATGAAGCGCGTTTCATTCATTCTGGGCGCGCCGCTTCTGGCGACGCTCCTCCTCTCTTCGCCGGCCCGCGCGGACGACATCCTCGTCTGGACCGGCGGTCAGTTCCATGCGGGCATCAACAACGCGGTCACGCGGCTCCAGGCGCTCGGACACACGGTGACCCTGAGCGCGACGGTCCCGGCGGACCTCTCCGCGTTCGATACCCTGTGGGCCCTCGACTACATGAATGGCCCCGACGCGCAACCCGAGCGCGACATGGTGACCACGTTCCTCGACTCGGACCGCGGCGTGTACGCCCAGTTCGAGTGGAGTTGCTGCACCCCGTCCCAGGTCAACTGGATGGCGACCCTCGCGCCCCTCTTGACCAACCCGTTCGAGATCTCGGGCGTCCAGGGCATCAGCGCGAATGCGATCGCGGAGCCGAACGAGGTCTTCGGCTTGACGACCACGCCGAACGCGCTCCCGCTGCTCTGGACCAACGCCTCCGCCAACATCTCCACGATCCCGGACGAGAACGTCGTCTACCGGCTGAACGGCATCCCGGTCGTGGGCGCGTACGTCGACCCGCAGTTCGTCAGCGGCGAAGGCTGCATCGTGCTCTCCGGCGACATCGAACAGCTCTTCGACGCGCCCCAGGTGAACCAGTGGATCGAAAACGTCCAGCACTTCCTGCAGAGCTGCACCCCGATCCCGCAGCCGATCTGCGGCGACGGCGTCCTCGACGGCCAGGAGGCGTGCGACGACGGCAACATGACGAGCGGCGACGGCTGCTCCGCGGCCTGCGCGGTCGATCCGGGCTGGAATTGCACGAACGACACGAGCAACACGCCCGCCTCGACGTGCGTGCTCGATTGTCCTGACCATGGCACGCCCTGCTCGGCGGGCGTCGGCGCCTGCGCCGCGTCGGGCACCGTCGTCTGCGTCGGGCCGAACCAGCCGCAATGTAATGCCCTTCCCGGCGAGCCCGGGATGGAGGTCTGCGACGACGTCGACAACGATTGCGACGGCGAGACCGACGAGGGCTTCGACCTCGGCGGCGCCTGCTCCGCGGGCGTCGGCGCTTGCCTCTCGGCCGGCGTGTTCATCTGCGACGGCAGCGGCGGCGCCTCGTGTAATGCCGTGCCCGGGATGCCCTCCGCGGAGGTCTGCGACGACGGGCTCGACAACGATTGCGACGGCGAGGTCGACGAGGGCTGCCCCGTCGACACCGACGGCGACGGCCTGCTCGACTCCGAGGAGACGGACCTCGGGACCGATCCGAACGACGCCGACAGCGACGACGACGGCATCCTCGACGGCGACGAGCCCGACGACGACGAGGACACCGACGGCGACGGCCTCATCAACGCGCTCGACCCCGACAGCGACGACGACGGGCTCTTCGACGGCACCGAGGTCGGCAATGATTGCTCGGATCCGGCGACGGACCCTGCCGCCGAGACCTGCATTCCGGACGGCGACGCCGGCGCCACGACGACGGACCCGCTCGACGCCGACACCGACGACGGCTCGGTCGAGGACGGCGACGAGGACGCGGATCACGACGGCGTCATCGACGAGGGCGAGACCGACCCGAACCTGGGCTCGGACGACGTGGCGCCCGAGCCCGAGGACGACGGCACCCTCATCACGGGCAGCGGCTTCTGCACGGTCTCGGGTGATCGCTCGAAGGGCGGCGCGACGGACCTCGTCGTCTCCGCCGCGCTCGGCCTCGCCTTCGCCCTCCGCCGCCGCCGCGCGCGCCGCGGCTGAACCTTTCCCTATTTCGTCTCGTAGGCGCCGAGGCTCGGCGGCGACTTCCAGCAATTTCCGTCGTGGTCCCCGGGCGGCGCGCCCTCGATCACCTTGCCTTTGCCTGCCGCCGGGCTCGACGTATCGATGTGGTAATCACCGTTCCCCGCGTCCGCGAACGCCGGGTCCTGCCCCACGATTCCGTTCGTCTCGGGCACCGGCAGCGCGGTCGGCGCCGAGTTGCCCGGGTCGTCGTGCGCGAACCACAGGTTGTTCGCGAAGACGAACGTCTCCGGCGCCGTATTCGCCCCGACGTTGACGTTGGACGACGAGAGCTCGCTCCTCCGGAAATAGAAGACGTTGTTCTCGACCTTGCCATTCTGGGCCGGCTCGAACGTGTATCCGCTGCCCGTCACGGTCTCCTGCAGGATCCGGAAGAACCAGTTCCCCGGGTCGATCACGGTGTTCTGCGCGAACACGCAATCGACGCAGCCCACGAACGCGGCCGCGCAATCACCGCCCTCGAAGAGGTTCGCGACGACGCGGATCCTCCGGGCCTCGGCGTTCGGGCTCGACATGGAGAGCGGCGGCCGGAAGAATTCGAAGCCCGTCGAGCCGCCCATGTTGACGGGCCGCATGCCCGCCCGCTCGAAATGGTTCCAGCGGATGTCGATGTCCTCGGCGCCGCCCTTGTTCTGCACCGCCGTCGCGCCGAGGTCGTGAAAATGGTTCCGCGCGATGACGCCGTCGTGGCAGCCCACGTGATCGACCGCGCTGCCGCCGTCGCCGCAATGCGAGAACTCGCTGTCGAGCACGAAATGGTCGTTGAGCCCGGACAACTTGAGGCAGTCCTGGTTCCCGCCGAGCCCGATGTCGTGGATGTTGAGGTTCCTGAACACGACAAACCGGCTCGCCTCGGCGTTCGCGTACTCGCCGCCGTCGTCGGCGTTGATACCGTTTGCCGTGGTGTTGCGGACCTCGAGGTCGTGCAGCACGAGATATCGCACGCGCGAGAGGTGGATCGCCTGGCTGCCCCCCTCGATCACCGGTCGCGCCTCGCCCGGCGCGCCGCCGATCCATATCGGCGCGCCGCTCTGGCCCGAGAGATTGCCGATGTACGTGCCGCCCGCGTACGTCCCTGCGTGCACGCGGATCGCCGTCCCCGGCGTCGCCTCGTCGACGGCGCGCTCGATCGTGGCGAACGGGTTTCCTGCGCTGCCGTCGCCCGAGCCGTCGTTACCATTCGTCGCGACGTGCACCTCCTTCGTCGGGGCAAGGCCATCGGCGAACGTCGCCACGTCGCCGCACGCGCTCGCGCCGCCGCCGCTCCCGCCGCCGCCGCCGCTCCCGCCTTCGCCGCCGCCTGCGCCGCCGCTCCCGCCTGCGCCGCCGCTCCCGCCTGCGCCGCCGCTCCCGCCTGCGCCGCCGCTCCCGCCTGCGCCGCCGCCTCCGCTACCGCCCGTGGTCCCGCTCCCGCCCCCGCATGCGACGACGCCCGCGAGGATCCCCATACCCAGCCAAGCAAAGATGTTCCGCATGCCTCACGATACCCCGGGACGCGTCGCCCCGGGAAGACCCGATTCAGCCGTTCAATCGCGCGAAATGATCATGCCAGCGCTGGATCTCGTCGAGCACCGCCTTGCCCACCCGCGTCGGTTTCCCGTGCTCGAGCAAGACCTCTGCGCCCTCCGCGTTGATCTGCCGCACGCGCGCGAATCGGTCGGAGAAGCCCGGCGCCTTCGCGAGCGGGTGGCCCGCCTCGATCATCCGCTCGTAGAGCCGCGCCACGGGCAAGAATGCGTGGACCGCGAGGAGCACGCCGTGTAATGGCCGCGGGTCGGGGCGCACGGGCGAGGTGTAGAGCGGCGAGAACGCGTTCTCGAGGACGGCGTCGACCTCGAAGAGCGCGTTGATCTTGTTGTGCGAAAACTCGTGAATCACCGCCTCCGTCATGGTCATGAGGCTCGGGTGCAGGGACATGTAGATCGTCCCGATGGCCTCCTGGTACGACGCGGAGAGGTGCTTCTCGTCGTGGTATCCGACGGGCACGATCTGCTGCACGAAGAGCTCGATCTCACCCCGCAGGTCCGGCAGGTGATCCCGCACGAGGTCGAGCGCCGCGGAGAGCGCCCCCGTCCATTCCGACGCGTCCTTGCCGCCGAGGTCGATCGTATTGCCCTCCTTGTCGGGGTGCGCCTCGACCATCGCGAGCGGATTCGTGTCGACGAGCGCGAGCGCCGTGCTCCCGTCGATCGGGAAAAATGGCCGGGAGACGGTCACGCCGTCGCTCGTCTGGGAAAACCCGGGCGGCGCGGCCGCGAGCTTCTCGAGCGAGAGCGCCTTCGGCCCGAGGGCGCGCTCCACGACGATCTTTCCGCCATTCTCGAATGAAATGGCGCGTGTATCCCCGGGCAGATCGATCGAGAGGCCTGCCGTCGTGGAGACGAGCCGAGCGGGCGGCGCTTTTTGACGGATGGCCCGCGGCAGGGCCGATGCGCGCGAGAGGTGCAGCAGAAACACCCCCACGAGCTCGCGCGCGAGCGCCTCCGCATCGGCGCGCGGGGCGCGGAGGCAGCGAACGAGCGTGCCCATGGCCGTGCGCCGGAGCAGGCTCGGGAGCGCGCCCGGGTTCGTCCGGGCGACCTCCCGGCAGAGCGCTTGAAAGACCGCGAGATCCGCGCGCGCCTCGGGCGTGAGCGCGAGGCCCTGACCCACGCCCAAAAGCTCCGGCAAGAGGCGGCCGAGCGCGCGGGAGAGCACGCCTTTGGCGGTCTCCGAGCCCGGCGCGGGGATCGTGAGGTCGTTCGGCGGCTCGATCGGGCGCGTGGCGAGGGCGGGAGGCACGGCGGCATTGTGAGCAGAAGCGCGCGTGTCGACAAGCAGGAAGGGGCGGGCGGTTTGCGAGGCCAAAAACCGGCCTTCCCCTTGATTCCTCGCCCGATCGGGCTTACGCAGGGCCCTCTCCGTGGGAGGAATCATGCGATACAAGCTCTTGGGTCGGACGGGGATCAAGGTGTCGGAGCTGTGCCTGGGCACGATGAGCTTCGGCGACAGGTGGGGTTTCGGGGCGGACGAGGCGACGAGCATCGAGGTCGCGGCGGCGTTCGCGGAGGCCGGGGGGAATTTCCTCGACACGGCCAACAAGTATCACGAGGGCCATACCGAGGAGATCTGCGGCAAGATCATCTCGAACAACCGCGACCGCTGGGTGCTCGCGACGAAGTTCACCCTCTCGACGGCGAGCGGCGATCCGAACGCCTCGGGCAATTCGCGCAAGAACATGGTCCAGGCGGTCCACAAGAGCCTCGGGCGGCTCGGGACCGATTACATCGACCTGCTCTGGGTGCACGCGTGGGATTTCACGACGGGCGTGGAGGAGGTCATGCGCGGCCTCGACGACCTCGTGCGCACGGGCAAGGTGCTCTCGATCGGCATCTCGGACGCGCCCGCGTGGGTCGTCTCGCAGGCCAATACGCTGGCGGGCTTCCGCGGCTATGTGCCCTTCTCGGCGCTCCAGATCGAGTACAGCTTGATCGAGCGGACGGTGGAGCGTGATCTCGTCCCGATGGCCGAGGCGTTCGGGCTCACGCTCACGCCCTGGGCCCCGCTCGGCGGCGGCGTGCTCACGGGCAAGTATTCACGTGGCGACGGCGCGCCCGAGGATACGAAGCGCGCGGGCGGCAATGCGCAGCGCCTCTCGGAGCGGAACCTCGCCATCGCGAAGACGGTGGACGCGATCGCGGACGAGCTCGGGAAGAGCTCGGCGCAGGTCGCGACGAACTGGGTCCGTCAGCGCGGGGCGAACGTCGTGCCGATCGTCGGCGCGCGCAAGGCCTCGCAGATCAAGGACGTGCTCGGCAGCCTCGATTTCACGCTCACCGAGGAGCACCTCCGCCGCCTCGACGAGGTGAGCCGGATCGAGCTCGGCTTCCCGCACGAATTCCTCGGCAAGCCGTACATTCGCGGCGTCGTTTATGGTGACCGCGTGGACCAGATCGACCTGCCCGCCGCGACCCGCCCGCGCTGAAAAAAACTCCCGAATCCCGAAACAAAAAACCCCCTCTCCCGCGAGGGAGAGGGGGCTTGGGGGTGAGGCGGGGTGAGGGAGTCGTTCAGCCCTCCGGCAGCGCCGCGATCGGCGCCCGCTGCTTCTCGACCTGCATCTCCGCCATGAAGATCGGCGGACAATGCAGGGTCATGATCTCCGGGTTCGGCGGCGCCGTCTGCTTCGCCATGCGCAGCGCCTCATCCATCGTCCGCGCCGTCTCCCAGCCGAGCAATTGCGGGATGTACTCGTTGTCCGCGCCGACCACGATCATCCGACCGAGGTGCTGCCGCCCCGCCTCGCCCCAGTACCACATGAAGAACGGGTGCGTCGGGTGGTACGCGTGCCCGTACCGATACATCTCGATGTAGGCCGGGTTCTTCGCGAATTTCGGCTCCCAGATCTTGTGCAGCTCCATCGCGTCGCGCGTCTCGGGCAGGACCCGGTGCACGAACTCGATGTACGGCGCGTGGTGCTCGTTGTCGAAGAGGTCCGTGCACGGATGCATGATGATCATCGTGCCGCCCTTCTTCACCATCGGCGCGTTGCGATACAGGTTGAAGAGATACCCGTTCGCCATCACCTGCACGAGCAGCGGGTTCAGGAACGAATTCACGTTGTACGGGCTGATGTACGGGATGCCCGTGATGAGAATGTCGCTCTGCCCCACGACCGGCACGCAGTATTGCTCGAAGCTCCGCCGCAGCGTGTGCTCGTGCACCGCCTCCGTCTCGCCGGCGAACACGCCCGTCACGCCGTAGGGCGAGGGCACGCGCTGGAAGATCGCCTGGCGCGCCGGCTGCGGCACCTTGTCGAGCGTGAACCGGAGCGCGTGCAGCGCGTTTCGTTCGGTCCGCGTGAGGTCGTCCTCGTTCTTCGCGAGGAACTCGAGCGGCGTGTCGAACATCCGGTTGTTGATCGTCGTCTCGATCGTGAAGACGTTCAGCTTCTTGTTCGCGAGCCGGCCCATGCGCACGACGCTCGTGTTCAGCGCCGACGATTTCGGGTCCATGTACGAATAACATTGCCGCATCACGCGCGGATTGTGGTGCGCGCGCAGGCTCCGGTATCCGCACAGGCCCACGGCGACCGATTTGTGGCCGCCGTCCATGGGCACGAGGTTCAGGTTCACGTAGATGATGAGGTCGCTCTCCACGGCGCGCCGGTTGAGCTCGACCTCCTCGCCCTCCTCGGTCGTGCCGAGGTATTTCATGTTGGCGAGGTTCTCGGCGTCGTGGTTGTAGAGCTTCTTCGGCCAGTACGCGTTGAAGATCTTGTCGCCGACGACGTGCCGGATCTCCCAGTCCTTCATGCGCCGGTGCACGCTCGTCGCGATGATGATCTCGACGTCGTCGACCCCGTAATCGGCGAGCAGGTCGAGCACGATCGTGAGCACCCGCTCGCGCACGTCGGGCCGCCTCATCGGCGGCAGCGGCAGCGAGATGTCGTCCATCGCGATCGTCACCTTCATCCCCGGCCGCAGCTTCGCGTAGAGCGGCTCCGAGTTGTACGGGTGGTTGATCGCGTAGCGGATGGCCGCGTCGACGTCCTTGAGCGCCTTCAGCGGGGGCTTCGGGTAGACGACGCGGCTGCCCGTCGGCAGGTCGACCTCGACCAGCCTGTCGCCCGAGAAGAGGACGCGGGGTGCGCTGCGGCTGTCGATCGTCACGACACAGGGGTGGCTCATGGCATTCTCGTATTCGGCGGCAATCCCGCCCGCTTCAGTCGACGTGGATGATGGGCCAGTGGTAGGCGTTCGCGAGCAGGGACAGCTTCCTGTCCGGGTTCACGGCGGCCGGGTGTCCGACGATGCTCAGCATGGGGACGTCGGAGTAGCTGTCGGAGTAAGCGAAGCACTCGTCGAGGTCGTGGCCGCGCGAGCGTGCGTGCTCGCGAATGAGCCGTGACTTCTCGGGCCCCGCGACGACGGGCCTGAGCAGCTTGCCCGTGGCGAAGCGGTCCTTGATCTCGAGCCGGTTCGCAATGACGTCCGTCGCGCCGAGGTGCTCGGCGAGCAGGCGCATCAGGAAGTCGAGCGCGCCCGAGACGAGCACCACGTCGTGCCCTTTGTCGAGGCTCGTCTGCACGAGGTCCCGCGCGCCGGGGTAGATGTTGGGCTTGATCACGCGCTCGAACGTCTCGACCGCGAGCCCCACGAGCCGGTCCTCGCTCATCCCGCCGTAGGACGTGAAGAGCAGCTCGTTGAAGATACGCCGGTCGCGCGTCTCGGCCCACGCCAGCCACGGCGCCTTCACCAGCGCCCCGCCGAGCTTCGCGAGGCTGTGCAGCGGCGTGTTCTGGTTCAGGACGTAATAGAGCGTGGGGTGGACGAGGTTCGTGCGGATCAGCGTGCCGTCCACGTCGAAGTAGCTCGCTGCCATTTGCGTCCCGGAATCACCTCTGCGGGGCGATTCGTCAAGCACAAGCTGACGCGAACTCGCCTTCGCGCCGGAACTTCTCGGTCCGCTCGGCCCTCCCGCCGGCTTTCGCGCCCCAGAAAGGAGCGTAATCCCACAGGAAGAACGGGCTTGACAGGCGGGCGGAGTTGGCGGGGGCTGTCACCCCTCCCCCGCAGGGAGAGGGGTCGGGGGTGAGGGGCTCGCGCCGAGCGCCTCCGCATAACGATCATCCAATTCGATCGCCCCCTCGGCGGCCCCGCGATCCACGGGATTGATCCCGCAATACTGCACGCTCGCCAAATGCCGCCAGCGGCCGGCGCGCTCGGGTTCGTCGGGCAGGACCGGCGTCGTGCAGGGGAAACACCCGATCGTCCGGAACCCCATGGCGTGCAGCGGGTTCACGACGACCCCCGGGTCCTCCGCGAGGGCCCGGTTGAGCTCCGCGTTCGTCACGTGCGCGAGCGGGTGGACGCGCAGCGCCCCCATCACGAGGTCGAGCCCGACCGGACGAACCTTGCTGCGCGCGCCCCCTTCGCCCTGCCGGAGCGCCGAGACGAGCGCGTCGTAGCGGCCCCTCTGCGCGTGCAGCGGCGCCGCCTTGCGCAGCTCGCAGCAGCGCTCTTGCCCCTCCACCGACAGGTAGAGCAGCCCCTCCTCGGCCGTCTGCGCGGCGAACGTGCGGGCCGGCGAGAGCGTGATCACCCGCAGGTTCGTGTGCGCCCGCGCGAGCTCGTCCCGCGTCCTTCGGGTCTCCTCGTGCAGGACACCCGTGTCCACGAAGAGCACGTCGAAGTCGAGCCCGGCGCGGTCGGCGAGGCGGCAGAGCCACGTCCCGGCGCGCTGCATGCTGGTCAGGATCGCGGCCCTCCGGCCGAAGGTCCGGTGCACGAAACGCAGGACGTCGACGGGGGTCTCGCGCGCGAGGCGCTCGGAGAGGGCCTCGAGGCTCGCTTCGGTGACGCGCATTCCCCTCTTCGTAGCAGAACCCGGTTGCCTTTCGGGGCCTCGTCGCCTAGAGGATCGCCGGTTCGCTCATGCCCCCTTCTTCTCCCTCCGAAGGCCGCTCGTCGGGGCGGCTCGTCGATGACCTCGGGCGGCGCCGCTTCCTCTTCGTCACGGGCAAGGGCGGCGTGGGCAAGACGACCTTCTCTGCGGCCCTGGCGGCGGCGCTGGCGCGGGAGGGCAAGCGGGTCCTGGTCGCGCTCCCGAACACGAAGGAGCGGCTCTCGGCGATCCTCGGGTCGAAGCCGATCGGCGATGAGATCGTCCCCGTCGCCGAGGGCGTGTGGGCGGTGAACATCTCGCCCGAGAAGGCGCTCACCGAGTACGGCGAGATGGTCCTCAAGGTGCGCAGCGTGGCGCACGCCGTCTTCGACAACCGCTACACGAAGACCTTCTTCCGCGCGGTGCCGGGGCTCTACGAGTGGGCGATGCTCGGCAAGGCCTGGTTTCACACGACGGAGCTCGGCCCTGACGGACGTCCGCGCTTCGACGTGGTCCTGCTCGACGCGCCGGCGACGGGGCATGGCCTCGACATGATGCGCGTGCCGAAGGTGATCCTCGACGTCGTGCCCCCGGGCGTGCTCCGCCGCGACGCGGAGGAGGCGTGGGCGATGTTCCGGGACCCGGCGCGCAGCGGGATCGTGGTCGTCACGTTGCCGGAGGAGATGCCGACGCAGGAGACGATCGAGCTCGTCGAGGCGATCAAGAAGGACCTCACCTTGCCCGTGCTTCGCCTCGTGGTGAACGCGGTCCTGCCGCAGCTCTTCTCGCCGGAGGAGCGCGAGCGGCTCTCGCGCGAGTCGGGGCTGCTCTCGATCGACGCGCCCGAGCGGACGAACGGGACGCCCGAGAGCGCGCTCGTGGCGGGGGCGCGGCGGGCGGTGCGGGAGAAGGTGCAGGCCGAGAGCCTCGAGCGGATCGAAAAAGAGATCGACCTGCCGCGGATCCTGCTGCCGCACCTCTTCGACGAGGCCTCGACGGTGGAGGGGACGAGGGTCCTCTCGAAGTTGCTCTAGGTTTTACGGGGCAACCCGCTCAGGGCGCGCAGGTCTTGTTACCGGGAGCGCCTTCGCACTTGCCGCTCAGGCATTCGGCGTTGCTGGTGCACGGCTGCCCATTCTTGGACTTGCACGCGCCATTGCCGTCGCAGGCGCTCGTGAGCGTGCAGGTCGGCTGATCTTCCTCCCCGGCGGGCAGGTTCGAGCAGGTTCCGATGTAGCCCGGTCGAGCGCACGACTGGCAGTCGCCGCCGCAGTCCGAATCGCAACACACGCCGTCGGCGCAGAAGCCGCTCGTGCAATCGGCGCCCGTGATGCACATGTCGCCGAGGTTGCTGCCGCCGCCTCCCTCCCCTCCGGCGCCGCTGCTGCTGCTCCCGCCTTGCCCGGTCGCCGCCTGGCCCGTGACGGGGACCGGGCCTCCGCCCACGCCGCCCGCGCCGCCTTGCCCTCCCTCGCTCGTCGAGAGCGACAGACACCCGGGCGACCCGGCCATCCCGAGCACGCCTACCAGCACGCCTGCCGTCCAGCTCCACGCCTCGCGCATCCGCTCCTCCGTCTCCGGAGACGAACATACCGCAGCGCGGCAGGCCGACGACCTCGCGGAGCAGAGATGCCGCGAGACAAAAAAAAGAGCGCCTACTCGACGGCGGGGGGGGGGACCGGAGCAGGCGCTCGGTTGGCAGATAGAGCAACCAGCGGGCCAACCCCGAAGTGACGAAAACTCGTCAACTTGCAGGGGCTCGCTTGGGGGCTTGTTGCACTTCTGCAAGGCACACGGATTGCAGCCTTTCAGGTCCGCCGTGGAGCGAGGTAGGGGAACACACGATGGCATTCCCCTCGCTTCGTGGGATGCGTCACTGCATGGCGCGGTGGAGGAAGGTCGCCATCTGGCCGCGGGTGACGGGGCTCACCGGGCAGTAGTTCGTCCCGCCGCAGCCGCTCGTGACCCCGGCGGCGCCGAGCGCGTTGATGTCGGCCTCGTGGATCGAGGTTTCGTCGTCGGTGAAGAGGTCCTCGCCCGAGGCGTCGAGCTTGAAGGCGCGGACGAGGAACGTGGCCATCTGCTCGCGCGTGACCTGCGCGTCGGGGCAATAGTTCGTCCCGCCGCAGCCGGTCGTGATGCCCGCGGCGGCGACGGCGTTGATGGCGTCCTCGTGGATCGAGCCCTCGTCGTCGGTGAATGCGTCCGGGCCGGGCGGCAGATCGAGCGCCGCCGTGAGGAACGCGGCCATCTGCGCCCGCGAGACCGTCTCGTCCGGGCAGAACTTGCCCCCGCCGCAGCCCGAGGACAGGCCCTCCTTGGCCATCCATTCGATCGCCGGCTGGTGCGCCGATCCGCAGATATCGGAGAACACGGCCTGGCAGGTGGGCTCGGGCGGCGCGGCATTACATACAGCGCCCACGGCGAAACCGCCGGCCGGTGATTTGCGCATCCGCGACTCGGTCGCGGGGCCCCAGCTCCCGTCCTCGGCGATCTTGTCGTTCGGGTTGTTGCGGTTCCAGAGCCTCTGGAAGGCGAGCACGTCGAGGCCGCGGTGATCCTTGGCGCCGGCGCCGACCCAGTCGTAATGCCACGGATCCGAGGCGCCGAGCCACCGGAAGCCGTTCCCCTCGAAGATGCTGCGCCAGGACGAATACTCCTGCACGTCGATCGCGAGGCCGGACTCGTGGTTCGAGTTGCCGGGCTTCGCGGCGAGCGAGATCCCGCACCGGCCCGTCTGGTACCAGTTGTAGAGCAGGTATTGCTGCGCCGCCGTGCGCAGCATCGAGTTGATGGTGAGGCTCTTGCCCGGGTTCGCCTTGACGATCGACTGGAGTTTGTCGCGGGCCGGCTTCTGGATGAACAGAAAGACGCCCGACCCGGCCGTCGCGTTCGCGGGCAGCGTGAGGGGTGAAAAGGCGCCGGGCTCGATGCAGTTGCCCTCCTCGATGATCTGGAACGAGAGCCCCTTGACGCTCGCCGTGCCGCACGTGCTCGCCGCCGCGTCGGCGACGGTCCCTCCGGAGAAACCCTCCGCGATTTGCCCCGTCCCCTCGCCGTGATCGTCGGTCGCGCCGGAGGCGTCCTCCCCCGGCCCGGCCGGATCGCCGGAAGAACACGCCGCGAGCAGGGCAAACGTCGCAAAAACAACGAGTCGAGGCCGAAGGAAGGAGGACGTCGTCGGGAGGTCGTTCATGGTCCGCGCGGCAATAGCAAGGCCGGTGCCACGCAAAGCAGTGGCCGTTTCCGCGCGAATTCGCGCGCCCGTGAGGCCCGGGGGGTGGTACCTGGATGATCCAGTTGGATCGGGTGGTGATCAGCCGAAGCTGTTGACAATGCCCGGCCGCCGCGGCCTGCTCGTGAGGGACATGCCGCCGCACCACAGCCCCCTGCTCCTCGATGGCCGCGCGCTTCTCGACGCCGATCGCCTGCTCGACGCCAGGCTCGCCGATCGCCGCGCGAGCTTCGAGCTCTCGTTCCGCGCCGCGCCGCCCCACACGGGTTTCCTCGTCGTCTCCGGGCTCGAGGGCTCGCTCGAGCTCTTCGGTCGGCCGCTCATCGATCCCGCCGCCGTCGCCGCCGCGCAGAGCCTCGTCGGCTTCTCCGACGCCCTCGCGCAGAGGCTCGCCCACCTCGTGCCCGCGATCGACCTCGACGCCGTCCCCGACGGCACGATCGTCTTCCCCGGCGCGCCCATCGCCACGGTGGAAGGGCCCTTCCTCGAGGCCTCGCTGCTCGCCTCGCTCCTGCGCGCGGCCACGCGGCGCGCCACGGCGATCGCCACCCGCACGGCGCGGCTGCACCTCGCGGCCGCGGGGGATCCGGTGATCGACGGGTCGAGCGCGCACGCGGCCGGGGCCGAGGCCTCGATGCTGGTCGCGCGCGCGGCGTACGTGGGCGGCGCGGCCGCGACGACGAACGTGATCGCGGCGATGGCGCTCGGCGTGCCCTTCCGCGCGAGCCCGGCCCTCGTGCTCGGGCCGGCCGGGCCCTCGATCGAGACGACGGTCGTCGATGGCTGGGGCGCGCTCGACACCGACGACCTCGCCGACCTCGGCGCGGGTGACGACGAGGAGGCGATGCTGATCGAGGCGAAGCGGCGCGGGCGACGCGCGGGCGGGTGGATCGCGCGTGGGCTCGACGACGCCGAGGCGCGGGCGCTGCCGATGCGTTGCGAGCTCGTCGCGCTCGAGCAAGGCGGCGCGTGGGCCGTGCCGCCCGCCGACCTCGGCGACGAACCTGCGCCGCGACCGGGCCGGAAGATGGTCGTTCGTTACACCGACGCGGCCGGCAGGCTCGTCGCCGACGTCGTGCACCTGATGGCCGAGCGTATGCGCTCGCCGCAGGATTTCGGGGCTTCGACGCTCGCGCCCTTGTCGCGCCCGCGCGTCAGGCAGGGCCGCGCGCTCGAGCTGCCGGAGGCGCCGAGCGCGGGGCGGGATCGGTCGATCGCGGCGCGCGCGACCTTGCCCGAGGTCGTGACGTACCTCCGCGCGCCGGCGACGTACCGCGTGGAGGAGTCGGCCGCGGTCCTCTCGCAACGCGAGGCCGCGGCGCGGGCGCGCGCGAAGTTGCCCTTCCGGGCGGGCTGATCAGGCCGCCGAGCTTCCGGCGCGTGCCCCGAGCAGCGCGCGCACCGCGGCCTCCAGCATGCTCGCGGTGAACGGCTTCGGCAGGAACGGCACGCCGAGCGCCGAGATCGCGGTCGAGTCCTCGCTCGAGTAGCCGCTCATGAGCAGCGCGGGCAGCGTGGGATCGACGGCGCGCACCGAGCGGATGAGCTCGATTCCGCCCACCTCGCCCATGGTCAGATCGGCGACGATCGCGTTGACCTCGCGGCCGTGTTCGCGGAAGAGCCGCTCAGCTTCGCGGCCGTCGGAGGCGACGAGCACGCGGTATCCCGCGCGTTCGAGCACCCGGAGCGCGACGCGTCGGACGGCGTCCTCGTCGTCGACCACGAGGATCGTGCCGCGCGAGCAGACGGGCGCCGCCTCGGCGCTCGGCAAGAGCAGCGTGAACGTCGTGCCCTCGCCGGGGTGGCTCTTCACGTCGACGAGGCCTCGGTGTGCGCGGACGATCCCGAGCACGGCGGCGAGGCCGAGGCCTCGGCCGCCCACCTTCGTCGTGAAAAACGGGTCGAAGATCCGGGCGAGCACGGCCTCGCTCATCCCCTGCCCGGAGTCCGTGACCTCGAGCACGGCATAGTCGCCGGGCGGAATGGGCTCGGCCATGCAGGCCGATCGTCGCGGCGCCGCGAGCGCCTCTGCGCCGGTGCGGATCTGGATCTTGCCGGGCCGCCCTGCGAGCGCGTCCGAGGCATTCGTGATGAGGTTCATCACGACCTGCCGCAAATGGGTGACGTCGCCGTCGACGCAGGTGGGCGACAGATCGAGCTCCAGCGTGGCCCCCTTGGAGACGATCGTCCGCAGGAGGACGGCCATTTCCCGGACGACGGTGTCGAGCCGCATGTGTTCGGTCACGAGGGTGCCTCGGCTGGAGTATGCCAGCATTTGCCGGGCGAGATCGGCGGCGCGCTCGGCTGCAATGGATATTCCTTGGGCATCGCTGACAGCGGCGCGGGGTGGCTCGTGACGTTGGGTCGTTCGAACCACACCAAGACGCCGTTCTTCGGTTACCATGCGCCCCGGAAGGAACTGCTCCGCATGCGCCGCTCTTCTACGTTCGCCTTGCCCTTCGCCACGTTCATCCTCGTCGGCCTCGCCGCGCCGGCCCTCGCGTTTGCTGCGCCCCAGGCGGAGCCGGAGCCGCTGCCGCCGGGCGAGAAGAAGGCCGACCCGATGGAGATCGCCGCGCCTCCGCCGCCGCCTCCGCCGCCGCCTCCGCAACGTACGATGCAGGTGCCCGAGACCATCCGCACGCCGGAGCCGCCGCCGCGCTCGTCGTACGACGAGGACGACGACGACGACGACCGTCGCTGGGCCGCGGGTGACCATTTCGAGTTCACGATGGGCTTCCTCGCGGGACAGCGCTCGTACTCGAAGACCTCGTTCAAGTTCGAGGAGGGCACGGCCGAGGGGATCGGCGGCGGCGGGCTCGTCGCGCCCTTCGTCATGCCGCCCTTCGACAACGCGACCGTGCTCGGGCTCCGCTACGACATGCGCGTCGTGATGAGCCACATCCGCATGACGGTGGGCTTCGACCTGCCGTTCCCGACCTACAAGGCGAGCGACTCGACGGCGGTCTACGACGTGAACGGCACCCCGCGCACGGTGACGGTGCAGTCGCTCTCGGCGAAGGAGCTCCGGTTCGGGATCGGCGGCGAGTATGCGTGGACGAAGGTCGCGCTCTTCGCGGACCTGCTCGGCGGCGTGCACTGGGTCGACACCGAGCTCTCGATCGACGGCTACAAGGCCGACTACGGCGCGGTGACGTTCGCCTTCTCGGGCCGCGCGGGCGCGCGGGCGCACGTGCGCAAGTGGTTCTTCGCGCAGCTCGCCGGCGAGGTGGGGATCATCGGCGACGTCCGCTGGAACGCGGAGATGTCGGTCGGGTTTTCGCTGAAGTAGACGAGGACGAGGACCGCGACCACGGGCTCAGCCGGCGATCAAAGCCTCGACGATGTCCCATGCGCCCGCGGCATCGAGCCGCTGGCGAAGCGCCTCGGCCACGGCGGCGTCCTTCCACAAGGCCTGGTAGAACTCGTCGCAGCCCTTGCTGGCGTACCAGCCCGCCATGTGGGACCAGGCAAACTCCTTCGGCCCGGGGGGCGGGGCGTCCGGGCGGGCCACGAGCCACGCCGCGACAGCAGCGCCCCGATCCGGGTAGGCGGCGCACAGGGCCGAGCAGACGAGCCTCTCCAGGGTTTGCTTGGCGGGGACATGTGCAGGGACGCGCTCCGCGGCAGATTGCCAGAGGACGAGCGAGGCGACCGTCCTGCCGTCGTCGAGGATGAGGTCGCCGTTGGCGAGGCGCTCGTATCTGGGATCCGCCGCGGCGATGGCGCTCGTGAAGCTCTGACGTAGGCTCTCGGCGCGCTGCGACAGCGCGACGTCACTCGTGATCGCGTCGTTGTCGAGGCTCGTGATCACCCGGCGGAGGGCGTTTGTCTTTCGTCCTTCGAGCCGAGTGCGGAGCTCCTTCAGCACCCCGTTGTCCCCTCCGCAAGGAGAGACGCGCAAGAACCCACCGCCAGGCGTTCGGAACGCCCACTGCCCGCCCTGAACGGGCTTCCCGAAGGGATCCTTGGCCGTGCCGTAGCTCCCGTCGGGCCGCACGGGCCGAGCGTCCTCGCAGCGGAGGTGCTCGAGCCACCCTTTCCAGAAGGCCCTGTCGTGAAAGCCTTCGCAGAGGACGACCGATTCGGAAGGGCTCGTCATCGCAGATCGGTCTCGATTTCACCCCGGGCGTGCAGCACGTCCGGACCGGGGAACCGGCTGCTCGCGAGCCTCCCGGCGTCGAGCTTCAACCTGTACACGGTCAGGAGGTCCAGTTCGTCCTCGAGGAGCACGTCGAGCAGCGCGTCGACGAGCTCCATGCTGTGCGTCGTGAGGACGATCTGAAGGCCGCTGCGCACACCGGCGGCGATTGCGCTGGCGCTGGACCAGATACCCGCCGGGTGTTGATGCGCCTCGGGCTCCTCGAGCAAGACCACGCCCTCCTGCCGCGTCGAGAGCTCCAGGCCCAGGCGGATGAGCGCTTGAATGCCGTCTCCCGCGAGCACGACCGGCACGCTCCGGTCGTCGAAGGTGAGGTTCAGACGGGCGTCGCCATGCTCGGTGAGGATTTCGATCACGCGCAAGCCCGGGATGAGCGGCTGCACGAGCTCGAAGAGCGCTGCGCGACGACCATGCTCCGTGAGCCGCGAATACAGGTCGTGCAACGGGCGGCCGTGGCGCGGATCCGCGAGCCACGCCGTGGGGCCATCCGTCTGCGCCTCGTGGGCGTCGTTGGCTTCGTGCTCGTTGTCGGCCGCGAAGACACAGACATGCGGGAACATCGCCGCGACCGGCTCCGTGCGCACGTGGATCGCGCTGTAAGGCCCCTCGAAGCCTCGCTGGGCCAGGAGCGCGCGCTTGTCGGGTAGAAGGAAGTTTGAGTCCGACCAGGTCAGCTCTCGTTCCCGATACGCGCCGTCCGCGAAGCCCAGCCTGATACGTCCCGGCGCATCGCCGCCCCGATACAAGAGCCACCGCGCGCCATGTCGCATTCCGCTCCGGCGCTTCACGGCGTAACCGGCGCTCGAGGCGGGTCGCCGGCTGGCACCGATCAGCATGGCATCCAGGATCGTGCTCTTCCCGCTGCCGTTGGGCCCAACGAGCACGACGAGCGGCGTCAGGCCTTCGAGCTTGCCTTCCCGAATTCCCCGCAAGCCGTGAATGTCGATGGAGGTGATCACGTGCCGAGCTGCATCTGGCCGCAGAGGATCGGCCACGTCAAGCAGGCTCAGCAGGAGGAGGGGACGAGTCAGGGAGCGCGGCGGTCGCGCTCCCCTCGACGAACGCTCAGGGCGAGATCGTGCTGATGAACACGAAGAAGCCGCCGAGCACGATCACTGCGAGCCCGAGGAGCTTGGGCACGGTCCAGTCGTCGGTCGGAGCCTTCTCGTTTGATGTATCGGTCGCCATGATGCCTCCAGAGACGCGGCCGGCCGTGCCGGCGCCGCTCTCCGTGACACTGGCGCGGCGCCGCGTCAACCGTGGACGTCAGTGGGAGCGCGCCACGAGGACGGAGCAGTGCGCTCCTCGCACGATCTTCTCGGCCACGCTGCCGAGGGCCACGCGCGCGAGGCCGGTGCGGCCGTGGGTGGAGACGACGACGAGCTCGGCGTCGAGCTCCTCCGCGGTCCGGAGCACGGCCGTGGCGGCGTCGCCGTCGGTCACGCGGCGCTCGGCCTTCATCCCCATCCGCTCGATGATGCCTGCGAGCACGCCGTCGGCCCCGGTGCGCATCTGCTCGATGAGCTCGGGCGGCGGCACGACGGGCGCGCCGCCGAAGGGCACGGTGAAGCCAAACGCCGGCGCCGGCAGGATGTCGAGGCTGTGCAGCACGGTGAGCGTGGCGCCCTGCATGGCGGCGACCTGACCGGCGAGCGCGATGCCGGGCTGCGAGAGCTCGGAGAGGTCGGTCGAGGCGAGGACCTTGTTCGTCCGGGCGTGCGAGCGCGCGACGAGCACGGGGCAATGCGCGTAGCGCACGATCCGCTCGGCGACGTTGCCGAGCAGGAGCCGCGCGATGCCCGTGAGGCCGCGGCTGCCCGTGACGACGAGCGTGGCTGCGACCTCCTCGGCGACGCGGAGGATCGCGGCGTCGGCGCCGCCGCTCTCGATGCGCACCTCGAAGCCGTTGCTCGGGCGGCCCGTGATCTCCTTGACTCGATCCTCGACGGCGGCCGCGGCGCGGCTCTCGGCGTGGATCACGGCCTCCATGTCGGCCTGGACCGCCTGCGGGAAGAGGGGCGCGGAGCGCAGCACCTCGTGCACGACGTGACAGACGACGAGCTTGCCGCCCGCCCGCTCTGCGTACTCGTGTCCGAGCTTGATCGCCACGTCGGCGGACTCGCTCAGGTCCGTCGCCACCAAGACCACATCACCCAGGGCCATGCGCTCTCCTTGCCGGATTCGTGGCACACCTTAGGCGCTCTCCCGGCGCTGTTCAACGCCGGATGCGGACTCAGGCGGGTTCGAGGTGCCGATAGGCGCCGCGGAAGTAGAGCAAGGGCGCGGACGGATCGCCGGTCGAAGCGGCCACGACTTCGCCGAGGAACACGACGTGATCACCTGCGTCGATCGCGCGTTCGAGGCGGCAGTCGAGCCAGCCGAGGGATCCGGGCAGGACGGGGGCGCCGGTGACGGCGGTCTGGCCGATCTCGGCGAGCAGGGCCGAGCGCTCGGCGTCGGTGCCCTTTCCGGCGAAGAGGTCGGAGAGGTGGCGCTGGTCCTCGGCGAGCACGTTGACGGCGAAACACCTGGCCGCGCCGACGATCGTGCCGGAGCGAGCGCGTTTGTCGGCGCAGAAGAGGACGAGCGGCGGCTCGAGGGACACGGAGGTGAAGGAGTTCGCGGTCATGCCCTGGGGCACGCCCTCGTGGCGGGTCGTGACGACCGTGACGCCGGTCGCGAACTGCCCGAGGACCCTGCGAAGCTCCGCCGCGGAGAGGGACATCGGGCGGGACGGTAGGTCGGTTCTCGGCGGTCGGCAAGGCGGTTCGCGCGGGCGCTCCGGCTCGATCGGGCGCCAATCGTGGAGGTCAGCGCGGCGACGCGAATACCGTATGCAATGCATTGAATACGTGGGGGGTCGAGCAGGATCACTCGATCATCTTCCGCCCTTCCAGCGTGAGCTCCCAGCAGACCCCGCGGCCGCGCAGCTCCGCCGTGTAAATGGAGTCCTTTCGCAGGGCGCGCGAGATCGCCGTGGCGAGCGCGGTCGCGAGCATCAGCGGGAGCACGACCCCGTAATCACCCGACAGCTCGAAGGCCATGACGGCCGCCATCAGCGGCGCGTGTGTCGTCGCCGCCGTCGTCGCGGCCATCCCGACGAGCGCGTAGCTCCCCACGGAGCCCGCCGCGGGCCCGAAGAGGTACACGAGCGCGGTCCCGTAAAGAAAACCCACGCCGCCGCCGAGGAGCAGGGTCGGCGTGAACACCCCGCCGGGGCTGCCCGAGGAGACCGAGGCCGTCGTCGCCACACACTTCGCGACCAGGAGCACGGCCACGAACCCCGCGGAGAGGCGCGCGTCGAGCAGCTCGTTGAGCGGCTCGTACCCATTACCCGCCACCTCGGGCAACGCGGCCACGATGGCGCCCGTGAGCAGGCCCCCGAGCGCCGTGCGCCAGGGGAGCGGGATCCTCGAACGCTCGAAGAGGGCCTCGCCCTGCGCGAGCAGCCGCATGAATCCTTGCGCGGCCAGGGCGCCGAGCACGCCGACGCCCGCGTGGGCGACGAGCTCCCAGGAAGAGTATGCCGTGAAGGTCCGCGCGCCGAAGATCGGCCCCTCTCCGACGATGGATCGTGTGACGGCGGTCGCGAGCACCGTCGCGACGAACGCGGGGACGATCGTGTCGAGCACCACGATGCCCGTGACGACCTCGAGCACGAACAGGATGGCCGCGAAGGGGGTGTTGTACGCCGCCGCGAAGCCGGCGGCGGTGCCCGCGGCGATGAGGATACGCGCGTGTTCGAGGGGCAGGCCGAGCTTGCAGCTCACGAGGTTGCCGATGGCGCCGCCGAACTGGATGAGCGGCCCCTCGCGCCCGATGGAGCCGCCCGAGGAGATGGCGCAGAAGGAGCCGAGGGATTTGAGCAGCGTCACGCGCATCGAGAGGCGGACGCGCCCGAGGACGACGGCCTCCATCACGGAGCCCACGCCGTGGCCGCTCGGCTTGCGCGCGGCGAGGGCCACGAGCACGCCGGCGAGCAGGGCGCCCGCCGGCGGGAGCAGGAGACGCATCCACGGCGGCGAGCGTCGCATGGCGCTGACGACGTCGCCCTCGCCGAGCGCGTGCCCGAGCACGAACGAGAGCGACGCCCGGAAGAGGACGGCGAAGGCCGCGGAGACCAGGGAGACGACCAGCAAGCCCGCGACGAACCGCAGGGAGGCGGGGCCGGGTTTGCTCGCCGGCGGGCTCATGGGGGGAGGATGAGCACCGACAGAGCCTGGTGTAAAGCGCCATGCGAGCGCCAGGGCGGCCGAGCCCTGAAGGGAGGACTTATCCGGCCATCACCGCCTGCTCCTCGTCCCCTGCCGGCTCCTCCGCGACGGCCTTTCGCCGCATCCTCGGCCCTGCGCCGAGCGCCTCGAAGCTCGCGCGTTTCGTGTCGTCGTTCGCGAACTCGAGCCGTCCGGCGGCCTCGATGCGCGCGACGGCCGCCAGGATCCGGTTTCCGACCCGGTTCCTCTCCTGCGTCGTGAGCGGCGCGCTCGCGCGTTTTTTCTCCTGCACGGTATCGGCGTCCGTGATGGCGGCGAGCGAGAGCGCGAGGTTGTCGAGGTCCTTCTGCACGATCCCGAGCGACGCGGCCTCGGCCGGGTTGTTCTTGGCACGGTCGAGGATCTGCTGAATGGCGGCTTTCACGTGGGCCACGCTCTCCTTTCGCGCCCTTCGCCCCACGCCATAACCGCGTTTCACGTCCTCGGGCGCCATGGTGCGGCGGATGGCGGCGCGGATCTGCCGCACGCGCGTGTGCCCCTGGGCGAGCGCGGTATCTTGCGTGCTCGTGGCGGCCACCGACTCGCTCCGCGCCTGGATCGCGCTGGGAACGACCTCGCCGAGGATCTCGATGTCGAGCGAAAGGTCCTCGACCATCCCCTGCGGCAGCCGCGGGCCGAGCGCCACGGCGTACGTGAACGCGAGGTTCAAGGCCTTGAGGCCGAGCTGCGTGATGGCGATGAAGTTCTTCCGGGGCAACGTGTCCTTCACGATCAGGGTCGCAGTCATGACGATTCCTCTCTCGACGCGCCTGGGGGTGCGTGGCGCGTCGGGCGCGAGGCAATGCACGAGGAATGCCAGGAGGGGACAGCGAGGGCAAACGTGGGAAATCAAGCGTGAGCCACAGAGCGCGATGCCCGCAGGTCCGGTCGGATGGAGGAAACTTGTCCGGACATCTCCCCCATTTGTCCGGACATCTGGCCCCAGAGAGCGAGCCCCGCCGCCCTCGGCGCGAGCCCCGCCGCCCTCGGCGCGAGCCCCTCCGCTCTCGGTGCGAGCCATCCCGCCCTCGGCGCGAGCCATCCCGCCCTTCGCGCGAGCCATCCCGCCCTCGGCGCGAGCCACTCCGCCCTCGGCGCGAGCCACCCCGCCCTTCGCGCGAGCCATCCCGCCCTCGGCGCGAACCATCCCGCGCTCGGCGCGAGCCACCCCGCCCTCGGCGCGAGCCACCCCGCCCTTCGCGCGAGCTACCCCGCCCTCGCGGGACCTCGTCTCACCCGCCCGCAGAGCCCTTCCGCAGCCGGGGGATGCCGAGGGCATCCATCCACCGCGCGAGCTGCCGCTCGTGCACCCCGAGCTGACGCGCCGCCTCCCCTTGGGATCCCTTCGACCGGAAGAGGGCCGCCTCGATCGTCTCCTTGGGTGGCCGTTTTTTGTTCCGCCGCTCCTCGTCGCTCGCCTCGGGGACGGGCGGCTCGACGCTCGGCGCCTTCTTCTCCCGCGCCGTGCGTGCTCGAAGGGCGCTCAGGTGTGGCAGGTCGATCGGCCCGTCGCCCATGAGCACGACGGCGGTCCCGAGGGCTCGCTCGAGCTCGCGCACGTTGCCCGGCAGGTCGCCCCCGAAGAGCGCGCGCGCCGCCGTCGGCGTGATCGAGGCTCGCTCGGCGCCCGCCCGGCCGAGCAGGTGCGCGACGAGGAACCCCAGATCCTCGCGGCGCTCCCGGAGCGGCGGCAGCTCGGCGACGTACCCCGCGAGCCGAGCGCGAAGATCCGCGCGAAAGCCGCTCGTTTCGGAGAACACGTCGGCGTTCGTCGCGGCGATCCATCGCACGTCCACCTTCTGCCCCTGATCGGCGCCCACGGGCGTCACCTCGCGCTCCTGAATCGCGCGGAGCAAGCTCGCCTGCGCGCTCCCGGGCAGATTGCCGATCTCGTCGAGGAAAACCGTGCCGCCCTCCGCGCTGCGAATGCGGCCCTTGCGCTCCTCGTGCGCGCCGCTGAACGCCCCGCGGCGGTGGCCGAAGAGCTCCCCTTCCACGAGGTGCTCGGGGATGGCGCCACAATCGATGGCGACGAAGGGCCCCGCGCGTCCGCTCTTTTCGTGCACGTATCGCGCGGCGATCTCCTTGCCGGCGCCGGTCTCCGCGAGCAGGAGGATGGGCTCGACGGTACGCGCGAGCTGTCCGAGATCGAGCGCGAGGCGCATGATCTCGGGGCATAACGAGCGTGTCGGGCCAAACGTGAGCCCCCCGCGGATCATCCGGACCGCGGACGTCGCGTCGACGATCCGATAGACGAAGAGTGATTGCCCGATTTCCACGAGGTCGCCGTCGGCGAGGGGGACGGGCGCGTGGATGCGCTCCCCGCGCACGAACGTGCCGAGCCTGCTGCCGGCGTCCTCGAGGAGATCCCGTCCGCCGCGACGAACCACGCGGGCGTGGAGGCGCGAGACGAATCGATCGGGCAGGAGAAACCTCGTCTCCTCGAACGCGGGCGGCCGGACCTCGGGCGCGCGCCCGATCTCGAAGCCGTCGCCGTCCTGCGTGAGGGGAGGCAAAACGCCGGAGTCGGCCGCGCGGAGGTCCTCGTAACGCAGGACGAAGACGAGGACGCCGGCGGTCTGGGAGGAGCCTGCTTCCTCGATCGGATCTTCGGTGTTGGCCAGGAGGTGGCCCATGGGCGGGGCATTCTAGGCGAGGGCAGTTCGGCCGGACAAGGTGGTTGACGAGGAAACCACCAGCGGCCGCCCCCCTCACCTCACCATCACCACCCTCTGCTCGCACGGCCTGTCCTTCTCGTCGCGATGCAGCCCTGCGATCCGCATCGGATCCGCGTCCCGCGCTGCGATCGCGCCTCGCACCTTGCTCAGGATGAGCGCGTCCAGGTTTCCGCTCGTGTAATCCGTGTGTGTCCCGCCGCAGCTCGCCTTCGGGTCGCCGCCGCCCACCGACGCAGGCCCCGCGCCGCCGCGCAGGACGAACATGTGCGTGCCGCCCGTGTATTGCGCGATCTGACGGAAGACGACCTGCCCGAGCGTGTCCATCCCCGAGGCCGCGATCGAGTAGATCTGCACGCCCGCGTGGCTCGCCTCCTTCATCGCGGCCGCATACCCCTCGTCCTGCGCGTAATCGAGGTGCGGGGGCGCGTCGCCGATCAAGAAGACCAGGCGGGCCACGGATTCGGGGCGGTATCGCAGGTTCCGCACCGCCACGCGTAACGCCTCGTTGACGTGCTCGGGCGTGTCGCCGCCGCCGCCTGCGCCGAGCGACGCGATCCGCGCCTGCAGGCCTTTGACGTCGGTCGTCATCTGGTGCATCCGGGTCACGTAGACGTCGCCGCGGTCGCGGTACTCGACGAGGCCCACGCGCGGCCGGACGTTCAGCGTGGCGAGCGCGCTCGCCACCTTCTCCAGCGTGTCGCGTAATGCGTGGATCTCCTCCGACATCGATCCGGTCGTGTCGAGGACGAAGGCGACGTCGATCGTCTGCGCCTCGGGCAATCCACGCGGGCCGGAGAGGGCGAGGTCGACGACGTCGTCGCCCGGCGTGACCGTGGTCGTCTTCGTCACCACGCGGCCCTCGCAGCGCGCCGTGGCCTCGAGGTTCGGGCCCTTCAGGCCCTCGGCGCGCGGGAAAAGGAGCGCCCGGCCGCTCGCCGTCGTGCGCAACGAGAGCGTCGTCCCCGAGGGGTCACGCACCTCGATGGAGCAGCTCGGGACGGGCTTGCCCGCGCTGTCCCGCACGACGAGGAAGCGGCGCGAGGAGAGGTCGAGCGTCGCGGCGCCCGGGGCGCGCTCCTTGCCGAGCCAGCCCGTGTAATCGCGGAAGTTCGCGTTGTCGTCCCATTCCCCCGTGCGCACGCCGCCTTGCCATTGCGAGGGCGCGGCCGACGCGCCGAGCCCCCCCGAACCCACGCGCACGCCGCCCACGGCGCGGTGCGAGCCGCCGAGCCTGCCATGGCCCGAGCCGAACCCGGCGCCCGTGCCCACGCCCGCGCCGCGGCCCAGCGTGCCGATCGTGCCGAGGCCGATGCCCTCCCCGCGCCCGCCGCCGCCCTCGCCCACCCCGGTCAAACCCAGGCCACCCGCGGCGCCGGGCGCGGCGCCGTGACGCGTATCGACGGGCTCCACGAGGGGCTCCTCGGAGGCGGGCGCGCTCTCGACGGGCGCGGGCGCGTCGCTCTGGGTGACGGGAGGCGCGAGGGGCTCGTCGACGAGCGGCTTCGTCGCCCTGGCGACGGCCTTTTGCGCGGGCGCGAGGGGCGCGGCGGCTTCGGGGCCGGGAGGTGATTTCGTGCAGGAGGCGAGGACGAAGAGGAGGGCGGGGGCGAGGCGGCGGGTCGACATGGCCGATCCGAGCGCGGGCGCGGCCGGAAGTTCCCGCGAAGGCCGCCGGTTTGTCCCAGCACGCAGCGGGGCACGCCGGACGGATGCCCGCTCGGCTTGACCTCGACCCGCGCACGCTGGACGATGCCCCCATGTCGAGCGTGCCCGCCTCCGTCACGAACGAGCCTCGCGGCGAGGCGCCCGTGGCCGATGCCGCAGGCGTGACGGACGAGGTCTGGTACGACCGGGTCTTTCGGCCCCTGGAGCGGCAGTTCACGCTGCGCGCCGTGGTGTTCGGGTGCGTGATCGGCTCGGTCCTCTCCGCGGCGAACCTCTACACGGGGCTGACGATCGGCATCACGTACAGCGCCTCGATCACGGCGGCGATCTCGGCGTGGCTCCTCTTCCGGCTCTGGCGCGGTGTCGCGCGGGGGCCCGCGTTCACGGTGCTCGAGAACAACACCATGCAGACCGCCGCCTCCGCCGCGGCGGCCATGGCGGGCGCGGGCATGGTGTCGGCCATGCCCGCGCTCATGATCGTCACGGGGCAGCGCCTGTCGCTCCTCCAGATCACCGCGTGGCTCGTCTCCGCCGCCCTGCTCGGGTTGCTCTTCGCGATCCCGCTGAAGCGGCAGATGATCAACCGTGAAAACCTGAAGTTTCCGTCGGGTGTCGCCGCAGCGCAGATGACCCTCGCGCTGCACGGCGAAGGCGAAGGCGGGACGAAAAAAGCCGTGGCCTTGATGGTGGCGGCCGGGATCGGGGCGACGCTCGTGTTCACGCGCGGGGTGCTCGGCTTCGTGCCGGATACCGTGCCGTTCGCCTTCGCGAGCCTCGGGGCCTTGGGTTTGGCGCGGCTCACGCTGGGGCTCGACATGTCGCTCATGACGCTCGGCTCGGGCGCGCTCGTCGGGCTGCGGACGGCGGCGTGGATGGCCGTCGGCGCGACGCTCTGCTGGGCCGGCGTCGTCCCCTGGGCCGTCGGGCGAGGCTTCGTGACGCCCACGCCCGCCGCGCCGAACCTCTACGGCGACGCGGTGGGATATTGCGTTTGGCCGGGCGTAGCGATGCTCGTGGTGGGGGGGCTCGTGTCGTTCGCGCTGAAGGGCGGCTCGATCGTGACGGCGATGCGATCGATCGGCTCGATCGGGGCGAAGGCGCCCGGCGAGGCCGACCCGAGGGACGTGGAGGTGCCCTCGCGCTGGCTCGGCTGGGGCCTCGCCGCGGCGGCGATCCTGGCCATCACGACGCAATGGTTCGTGCTCGGGATGCACCCGGCGACGACGCTCTTCGCGATCGTGCTCGCGGGCGCGCTCGCGCTCGTGGGCACGAGGACGCTCGGCGAGACGGACGTGAACCCGCTCGGCCCCATGGCGATGGTCTCGCAGCTCCTCTTCGCGGTGCTCGCGCCGGGACAAACACACGTGAGCCTGATGGCCGCCGGCCTGACGAACGCGGGGGCCAATAGCTGCGGCGACATGATGCAGGACCTGAAGACGGGCCGGATCCTCGGCGCTTCTCCGCAAAAGCAGCTCTTCGCGCAGCTCTTCGGGATCACGGTGGGCGGGCTCGTGACGGCGCTCGTCTTCCTGACGGCGTTCCCGCTCGAGCTGCTCGGCACGAAATACCCCGCGCCCGGGGTGCAGATGTTCAAAGGGACGGCGGAGCTGCTCGCGCGAGGCTTCGCCGGCCTGCCCCCGCACGCGGCCCTCGCCATGGCGATCGCGGCCGCGCTCGCCGCGGTCTGCACGCTCGCGAGCGAGCTCGGGCCGAAGCGCCTCGCCGCCTGGGTGCCCTCCTCGATGGGGCTCGGGCTCTCGTTCATCCTGCCGGCGTCGACGAGTTATACGCTCTTCCTCGGCGCCGCGATCGGGGCGATCGTGGCCCGCTTTTTCCCCAGGAAGGACGCGCTTTACACGACGGCGACGGCCTCGGGGCTCGTCGCCGGGGAGAGCGTGATGGGCGTTGCCGTGGCGATCTGGGCGGCGGGGCGAATCTGAACGGCGTCAGTAGAGGCCGGGGTTCGCGAGCGTGACGCGATAGAGGCCGGTGCGGGCCGTGATGTAGAGCGTCTTCTTGTCCTCGCCGCCGAACGCGCAGTTCGAGGGCTGCTGCGGGACGGCGATGGCGCCGTAGAGCTTGCCGGCGGCGCTGTACACCTCGACGCCGTTCTTCGTGGTGACGAAGAGGTTGCCCTTCTCGTCGACGGCCATTCCGTCGGGGCCGGGGCCCGTCGTGACGAGCGTGCTCCCGGCGCCGAGCGAGCCGTCGTCGTTCACCGGCCAGGTCCGGAGCTCGCCGGTCTGGGTATCGGCGACGTAGAGGGATTTCTCGTCGGGCGAGAGGGCAATGCCGTTCGGGCGCTGCATGTCGTCGGCGACGAGCGTGACCTCGCCGCCGGGCGTGACGCGGAAGACGCCGAAGAAGCCGAGCTCGCTCTGGCCGGGGTCGGGCAGGCCGTAGGGGGGATCGGTGAAATAGACCGTGCCATTCGAATGCACGATGACGTCGTTCGGGCTGTTCAGCTTCTTGTTCTCGTACAGGTCGGCGATGGTCTCGATCGTGCCGTCCGCGAGCGTACGCGAGACGCGCCGGCCGCTGTGCTCGCAGGCGACGAGCAGGCCGCTCGGGTCGAGGCCGAGGCCATTCGTGTTGGCGCTGGGCTCGCGGAAGACGGTGATGACGCCGCCGCCGGGGGAGTGCGCGTAGATGCGGTTCGCAGGGATGTCCGTGAAGAGCAGCGTGTTCGTGGAGGGGATCCATTGCGGGCCCTCGGTGAACATGAACCCAGCCTGGATCTCCTCGACGGTCCCGATGCCGACGAGGGGATCGACCTCCATCATGCCCCCCTCGCCGCCCGTGCCGCCGGCGCCGCCGCCCATCCCCCCGGCGCCGCCCGCGCCGCCGGCGCCGCCCATGCCGCCGGTGCCGCCCGCAGCGCCGCCGCCGCTGGCGCCCGCGCCGGTCGTGTTCGAACCGCCGTCGCCGCAGGCGGCGAGGAGGAAGGTCGTGGTGATCAAGCCCAAGGAAATCGCGCGTTTCAGCATGAAGGCAGTCTAGCCTCTCCCGCGCGGCCGAGACGACGAAAGAGCTCGTCGGCGAGCGCGCGGGCCGCGGCGGCGCGCGAGGCCTCACCCCGCGCTTCGAGCGTCCACAAGGCCATCCGCAAGGCCTCCGCGCACTCGACGAGCGAGACCTGCGTGGTCCGGGAGAAAGCCTCGAACGCCTCGAAGCGCGCGTCGAAGAGGGCGAGGTCGTCCTCCGCGGCGAGCGACGGGAGCAAGAGGCCCGTGAGGAAAAACCAGAGCCGGTGCCGCTGCCCTTCGGGCAAGTCGGCGAGGGCCGCTTCGGCCTCGGCCCGCGCCTCCCCGACGCGCCCGGCGCGCAGCATCGCATACGCCGCGTTGCCCCGCGCATACCCCACGACGGGCGCGCGGTGATGGGCCGCCGCCGCAGCCTTGCGGCTCCACTGGATGGCCGCGTCGAAGCGGCCCCGGCGCACCTCGACGTCGGCGAGCGTGACCAGCACGTGCGCCGCGAGGTGGCCGGCCGCGCCTTCGCCGAGGTCCACGAGGACCTGCTCGCAGCGCCGCGCCGCATCGTCGAGCAGGCCCGCGAGCAAGGCCGCGTCCGCAGCCACGGTGCGCGCGCGGGCGATGACGCGTGGATCGGCGCCCTCGCTCCGCGCGAGGGTGGCGTCGACCGTGGCGAGGCACGCGGCCGGGCGGCAGCCGACGAACTCGGCCCGCCCGCGTTGCATCGCGGCGAGCAGCGCGTCCGTGGGATCCCCGAGGCGCGCGGCGAGCGCCTCGAGCTCGTCGGCGAGCGCGAGCGCCTCGTCGATGGCGCCGCGGCTCGTGGCCGCCGCGCCGAGGGCGAGCAGGGCGTCGAAGCGGGCGCGCGGATCGTCGCTCGGGAGGTCCGCCGCGAGGGCGCGGCGCGCCGCGGCCTCCGCCTGCGCGCTGTCGCCGCGCTGGTAATGCGCGCGGGCCGCGAGCGCCCACAAGGCAGGCAGGGCCCGAGGCCGCGCGGCGAGCCGCGACACGAGCCCGTCGAGGAGGTCGAGCATCGCGGCCGCGTCGGCGGCGCCCTGGTCCACGAACGAGGTCGCCTGCAGCGCCTCGATCGCGCGCTCGGGCTCCCCCGCGCGCTCGAAGTGGCGCGCCGCCGCGAGCGCCGCGCGAGGCCGCATCCGGCAGGCTCCCCGCGCGCCGAACCGCGCCTCGGCGCACGCGAGGTGGAGCGCCGCGAGCTGCGGGTCGCCCTCGAGCCGCCGCTCGACGACCTCGCAGACGATGGCGTGCGAGAGCAGGAAGCCCCCCGGGGCGCGGACGGCGAGGCCGGCGTCGAGCAGCACCTCGGCGAGGTCGGGCGGGGGCGAGACGCCGGCGAGCGCGCAAGCCCGGGAGAAGCAGCCGCGGCCATCGTCGCCGCCGAGCAGGACGGCGAGGGCGACGGCGCGGCCGAAGGTCTCGTCACGCGCGGCGAGCACGGCGGAGAGCTCGTCCTGGAAGAGGGCGACGAGCGAGTCGGGGATCGGCGGCTCCGGGCCGGCGAGCGCGAGGCCACGCGCGGCCGGGACGAGCAAACCTCGTTGCACCCAGTCCCGCACGAGCTGGCAGGCGAAGAGGGGGCTGCCCTCGGCGCGCGCGGCGATACGCTGGCGCGTGCGCTCGTCCGAGCCGATGAAGCTGGCGAGCAGGCGCTCGGTCTCGGCGTCCGTCAGAGGCGGCACGGGGCAGGCACGAACCCGAGGCCGCGCGCCGAGCGCGGCGAGCGCCGCGGCGGCCGGCGCGCGCGCCTCGGGCCGCTGGGCGAGGACGAACATCACGGGGCCGAGGCGACCGTCCGGGGTGTCGAGGGCGTCCGCGGCGAGCGCCACGGCTTCGGGGTCGGCCTCGGCGTCGTCGATCACGACCACCACGGCGAGCGCGTCCGCGGCGAGCGCGGCGAGCCACGCGAGCAGCGCCGCGCGCCGCTCCTCGGTGGTGGGCGCGACCCGCGCACCACCACGGGGCGAGAGGCCGGCGAAGGCACGCTCCCAGAGCGCGCCGAGCCCGTCCCCGTCGCGGCCCTCGACGTGGATCGTCCGGGCACCGAGCCGCTCGTGCGCGGACTCGGCGAGCCAGCCGGCGAGCCGGCTCCTGCCGGCGCCCACGGGCCCGGTCACGATCACCCCGCGGGGCGCGCGGGCGCGGCACGCCTCGGTGAGCGCCTCCCAGAGGGCCGCGCGCAGGTCCTGTTGCCCCACGAGCGGCGGACGGCGGAGCGCACACACGCCCGCGCCGAGGCCCGGCGGCAGCGGCGGCGGGAGGGGTTCGTCCAGGAACACGAGCGACGGGACGAACACGGGCCGCGCGCCCCGCGCTGCCCGCCCCGCGCCGCCCGGCGCCTCGCCCGCCGGAGCCACGTCGAGCACCTCGGCGAAGGGGGCGGTCGTCGCGAGCGCGCCCGCGTCCACCTCGCGTGGCGCCGCGGCCGCGCGCGCGGCGGCGATCCCCTCGGCGAGCGCGCGCCGCTCCGCCGGAGACGCGACGAGCGAAGGCGCGCCGCCCATCACCCCGAGCCAGTGCGCCGCCTCCGCGGCCGACCGGGGCCTCTCGCGGGGCTCCTCCGCCGTGAGCGCCGCGATCCACGCGTCGAACGCGGGTGGCCTCTCGGGCGCCGCGACGAGCTCCGCGGCGAGCAACCCCACGGCGTACAGGTCCGTCCACGGACCGAGGTCGCGCAGGCGGCCCGTGTGTTGCTCCGGAGCCATGTAGCCGGGCGTGCCGCCCCGCGCGCCGAGCGGCTCGGTCCTCCGCGGGACGAGGGCGAACCCGAGATCCGCGACGACGGCGCGGATGGAGAGCGGGCCCTCGGGGAGGAACAGCAGCACGTTGGCGGGCTTGATGTCGCGGTGGACGACCTCGCGCGCGTGCAGGGTCGAGAGCCCACGCAGGACGTCGAGCAGCACCACGCGCGTGGCCTCGAACGGCAAGCGCCCGACGTACCCCGCGAGCGAGCCGAGCGAGGCGTAGGGCAGGACCAGGTAGGGTTGTCCCGCGAGCAGGCGCGTGCGCGAGGCCGCGGACTCGGCGGGCGTGACGCGCCCGAAGTCGAGCACGCCGAGCACGTGGGGGCCCGTGACCTCGGAGGCGATGGCCGCCTCGGCCTGGATGCGCCGGAAGGCCGCGGCTTCGCCCCCGGCGGGCGCGTGCGGGATCTTGAGCACCACGTCCGCGCCCGAGGGCCTGTGCTGCCCGAGCCACGCTTCGCCGCTGCCGCCCCGCCCGATCCGGCGCGCGGCCGTGAAGACACCCAGCGACAGGGGAACGTCGGTCACCATCGTCCGCGTTTCTGGCCGCGACGGGGCGGGCGAGCCACCTTGCCGGCGGCCCTGCCTCCGCGCTAATCCCCAGGAGGTGCATTTCAGGGCCCGCGTACTCCGTGTCGTCGGCCCCGGCCGCCTCCGGGAGGGAGAGGTCGTCGACCTGCCCGAGGGCGGCGTGATCGGGCGCGAGCCGGGCGTGGAGATCCGGCTCGATCACCCCTCGGTCTCGCGGCGCCACGCGCGCATCACGGCCGGGCCGCGCGGGGCGCTCGTGCCGCCGCTCCGCATCGAGAACCTCTCCACGTCGAGTGGCCTCTTCCTCGACGGCGCGCCCCTCGAGCCGGGCGGCGCGCGTGGCTTCGGCGAGGGCTCGCGCCTGCAGATCGGCGCCGTCTTGCTCGAGGTGCTCGGGCCCGCCGAGACCGAGCCGTTTTGCAGCCCGATCCCGCTCGAAGGCGCGCCCGGCGAGGCCGCGGCCTCGCCTGCGTTCGTCATCACCCGGGACGGCGACGCCTGCGTCGTGCAGTTCGCCGGCCGTTACCTCGACCTCCAGGCCGCGGCGGCGCGCGCCTTCGCCGCGCTGGCGGCGAGCCCTTCGCAGGTCGTGCACGTGTGGGACATCCAGGAGGCGGTGGGCAGCGCGGGCGTGGTGGCGCCGCTCGTCACGGCGATCCGCCACGCGGTCCGGCGCCTGCTCGACGACGGCGCGCTCGACGAGGCGCTCTTGCGAGGCCTCATCGCGCGGAGCGGCAGCGGCGAGCGGCTGGCGAGCCTCGAATCACTCGATCGGGACGCGCTCCTCAGGCGGCTCGTGCTCTCGCGCCGCGGGCATGGATACGTCCTCTGCTTGCCGCCCGACGCCGTGCGGATCATCGACGCGGGCTGAGGGGGGCCAAGCTTCGACCGAGCTTCGTCGAAGGCTTCTCCCGCCCGAGGCGGCTACATCAGGCGGCGCGCCCCGGTCACCGGGCGCCTTTTGCTTCGAGGAGGCTTTTACATGCGCACGACCACGTTCCTCTGCACCCTGCTCACGTCCCTCGCCCTCCTGTCCGGCTGCATCATCACGACGAACAACCCCGGCGGCGGCGGCAATGGCGGCGACGGCGGTGAGGCTGGTAATGGCGGCGCCGGGGGTCAGGGCGGACAGGGCGGCAGCGGCGGACAGGGCGGCGGCGGCGATCACGAGGCCACCTGCTACGAGCCGACCGCGGCCGAGGGTACGGACGGCTTCGAGGCCACGGCCGAGGCGAACACGCACACGTTCACGTTCACCGTGCCGAACGACGCGGGCGGCGGGTACGTCGAGGTCCGCGGGCACGGCGAGCAGCTCTTCATGGGCCTCATGGCCGCCACGGACCCCGACGGCGACATCTCGGGCTCGGCGAGCGGCGAGGGCGGCGTGGCCGCGCGGCGCTTCGTGGTCACGCCCGGCATGACGTATTCGGTGCGGCTCGAGGAGACCGGCGTCGCGACGGGTGACCCTCCGCAGAAGGTCACCTACGACTGGAAGTTCCACGCGGCCGTGGATTGCTTCGAGCCGAACGACACGCCCGCCGAGGCGCGGAGCATCGCCCTCGGCAAGCCGCTCAGCGCCTACATGCTCGCGGGGTACGTCGAGAATGCCTGGCCGACCTACGAGGCGCATTACGATTATTACGAGGTCCAGGTGGACAGGCCGGGCATGCTGCGCGCCACCCTGGACACGCCGATCGCGCTGTCGCTGGACATGTACGGGCCCGACGGCGAGACGAAGCTCGCCGGGGATCTGGCCCTGGAGACCGAGCCCAAGACGATCGAGGCCGAGATCACGGAGCCCGGCACCTATTACGTGCTCGTCTCCCCGTTCGTGTCGCTCTATTACAACGATTTCGACACGGGCGGCGAGCTCGCGAAGAACTGGGTCAACCCCTACGAGCTGACCGTCACGCACGAGTGAGCCCCGCTCGGGGGGGGCGGCGCTACCGGAGCACGCAGCGGAAACACGCCCGGATCGGGAGTAGGTCCGACGGCGACGCGGCGCGGTGGGTGACCCGGAAGAACCGTTCGAGCAGGCGCTCGAATTCGGCCGGGGTCCACGTGTGCAGGTGGTACCGGTCGCCGCCCCATTCGATGCGATCCCCGAGGGCCCAGCCGATGGGCGTCTTGCGGACGAAGCCCTTCAAGCCGAGGATGAGCGGGTCGTTCGGGACCGTGATGACCGCCGCGCCCTCGGGCCGGAGCAGCCGCGTGATCGCCCCGAGGATCGCGCCCGGATCCTCGCAATGCTCGAGGACCTCGGTGCAGATGATCCGGTCGAACGAGCGGGCCGGCAGGTCCATCTTGTCGACCTCACCCTTCAAGAAACGCGCGTCGTACCCCGCCAGGTTTTTCCGGGCCGTGTCGAGGAAGACGTCGGAGACGTCGATCGCCGTGATGCGGGCCCGCGGGAACATGCGCAGGACGTGCCCGCCGCCCGAGCCGATCTCGGCGAGGTCGAGGCCGTCCGCAGGGCCGATGAAGCGGCGAATGATGGCGAGGCGGCCCCTCTCGATGAGCCGGATCGGCAAGAACGAGCGCTCGTAATAGGCGTCGATCGGGTGCTCGCGGGCGAGCTCGTCGTTCAAGGCCTCGACGTCGAGGCCCGCGGGCGCGTGTTTGTCCGGACTCGCCATGCTTCACATGTCTCCCAGCATCACCTGCGTGAGGACGTAATTGGCCACGAGGATGGCCACGCAGCTCTCGACGACGGCCCGCGTCGTCGCCATACCCACGCCGCGCGCGCCGCCGGACGCGAAATACCCGTGGCGGCAGGCGATCGACGCGATCAGGAAACCAAAAATCGCGCCCTTCACGAGGCCCATGAAGAGGTCACGCGGGCGGGCGAAGTCGTGAATGCTGCGCAGGAAAAACCCCCAGTCGCCGCCGAGCCAGGCGACGGCCACGAGGTAGCAGCCGATCATGCCGATGGTCGAATAAAGCATGCAGAGGAGCGGGCCCATCATCACGCCCGCGAGCAGGCGCGGCGAGAGGAGGTACTGCACCGGGCTCACGCCCATCGTGGTGATCGCGTCGATCTGCTCGGTCACGCGCATGTTGCCGAGCTCGGCCGCCATGCCGCTGCCCGCCCGCGCCGTGATCATGAGCGCCGAGAACACGGGCGAGACCTCACGCATGAGCGAGACGGCCACGATCCCGCCCACGTTCGCCTCGGCGCTGAACTGCTTGAGCGCGTAGACCGACTGGAGCGCGACGACCATGCCGCTGAAGAGGCCCGTGAGGCCCACGAGGAAGGTCGACTGCACGCCGATGTAATCCATCGCGGCGAGCATCTGGCTCGCCCGGAACGGGGGGCGGAAGAGCCAGGCCACGGTCTGGAAGGTCAAGCTCACCGTGGTCCCGATGTTCTCGAAGAAGCCGAGCACGGGATCCAGGATCCGCTGCAAGAGCTTCGGCTCGGAGTCGTCCACGCGAGGACCTCTGTATCACGGCCGTCCGGCGCCCGTCACGGCCGCGAGCAGCGCCGAGGCGCGCGCGCCGCCCGCCTCGAGCCGCGCCCGCCTCGTCCCATCCGCCGCGACCTCGAACGTGACGGAGAGCGCGTCCCCGCCGAGCGCCGCCGCATACGGCGCGCCCCACTCGACGACGAGCACGGCCCCCTCGCCGCGCCGATCCCGCAGGCCGAGCTGCGCGAGCTCGTCCTCGTCGCCGACGCGGTAGAGGTCGGCGTGGGCGATCGGCAGGCGCGCTTCGTGCTCGTGGACGAGGGTGAAGGTGGGGCTCGTGATGGGCTCGCTCGCGGGGACGCCGAGGGCGCGGCAGAGGGCGCGGGTGAAGAAGGTCTTCCCGGCGCCGAGGTCGCCCGCGAGGATCACGAGGTCACCCGGGACGAGCGCCGCGGCGACGGCGCGGGCGAGCCGGATCGTGGCGCGACGCGTGGGGAGCGGGACGATCGTGGGCACGGCGGGAGGGCTCAGAAGCGATACGTGAGGCCCGCGGTCGCGCCCATGAGGACGATGGTGCCGTCGTCCGTGGGCACGAAGCGGAGGTTGCCGAGCTGGGTGTCGATGCGCAGCGACGGCGTGATGCCGAAGACGAGGTCGAGGGCGGCGCCGATGGAGAAATGCCCCGTGCTGCGCCCCTCGTAGGTGACGCCGTTCGGCGCGGTGACGGTGCTGCCGAGGCGGACGAAGGGGCCGAGGAAGAGCTCGGGGCCGACGTGAAAGGAAAAACCCTCCTTGCGGCCGTCGGGCGCGGTCCGGATCATGGGAGAAAAGAGCCAGCGGCCGCCGACGTCGACCCACAAGGCGGGGGGGCCGGCGACGTTGCCCGCGAGGCCGGCGAAGAGCTCGAGCCCCGACGCGCCGATCGCATAACCGCCCCGCACGCCAAAGGCGAACGCCCCGGAGCTGCCGGCGGCGCCTCCCGGCGACGAGGCGGCCCCGGAGACGCCGAGGAGGGCGGTCAAAAAGACGGGCTTGCCCGCGGTGTACGGAGGCCAGACGGCCTTCTGGGAGCCGCCGAGGTAGTTCATGGTGACCTCGTTTTTGGCCGGCTGCGGCGGCGGCGGAGGAGGCGGCGGAGGCATGAACTGGCTCATGTCGAAGGGCGGCGCGGCGCCGACCGGGGGCGGAGGAGGCGGCGGAGGAGGCGGCGGCGGAGGCGGGATGGGAGGCGGGGGCGGAGGCGGCGGGAGGGCCTGTTCCCAGGGCAAAGCGCCGACGCCGACGCCCTCGGGGCGCATGAGGACGGCGAGCATCTCCTGGACCTGGGTGGCTTGTTTCTGGGGGTCGACGTCGCGGGCGACGGACTCGACGCGGCCGAGGGTGGCGAGGTAGGCGGAGATCTCGACGCGGGTGGTGGCCTGTGCCGGCTCGACTTTGGCGGCGAGGATCCAGCTCGCGCGGAGGAGATTGGCGACGGAGGCGAACTCCTCGGGGGTATCGGCGACGCCGTCGGCGATGCGGACGAGGGCCGCGTGGGTCTCGACCTCGGAGGCGATTTGATGGTTGAACGAGGCCGCCCCACGCATGAGGTCCTGATCGAGCCCGAGGCGCGCCGCCGGCGCCGCGCCGCCCTGCGAAGGCAGGACGACGACACGATCGGCGAGGGCGGGCGCAGCCGAGAGGAGGAGCAGAGCGGCGAGGGCAAAAGCGGGGGCGCGGAGACGCATGCCGGGGGAGGATGTACCGCCTTTTCTGCGGGGGAGCGAGGGAGATGTCGCCTCCGGGAACGTGGTTGACAATCCCAGGAACCCAGTCAGTTTTCCGTCCTGTATGAAAATTGGCGAGATCGACCTTCGTAAGATGCTGGAGTTCTCCCCCCACGAGGGCCAGATCCGCCTCGGCCCGGATCGGATGTTGATCTTCCGGCAGGCTGCGTTCGGCGTGCTGCGCGCATTGCTGTTCGAGCGGCTCGGCCTCGAGATGACGAACAGCGTCCTCGCGCAGTTCGGTCATCGGTGTGGGCAAGGCGATTACGTCGCGCTCAACGCCATGTTCGATTGGGACACGGACGAAGATCGTGTCGGGTCGGGCCCGGTGCTCCATTCATGGGAGGGGCTCGTCCTCGCGAAGCCGGAGCACCTCCATTTCAATCGAGCCGAGGGGTCGTTCCACATGTACGGCGCGTGGGAGAGCTCCTACGAGGCGGAGATCCATCGGGAGCACATCGGCGAGAGCGGCGCCCCGGTATGCTTCACGCTGGCGGGATACGCCTCCGGTTACGCGTCGGCGTTCATGGATCGGCCGATGCTCTGCGTGGAGACGCAATGCGCCGCGGCCGGCGCGGAGGTGTGCCGCTGGGAGATCCAGCCGGAAGACGCGTGGGACACGCGGGCAGATCCCTACCGACGCGCGCTCGCGGCGACGGGCAGCACGATTCAAAAGGAGCTCGAGCGATCCCTCGAGCGATTGTCCACGCCGCTCCTGCGCGTCTGGGACGGCGTCCTTGCGATGCCGATCATCGGCGCGCTCTCCCCGCGGCGAACGCAGACGATCACGGCGACGCTGCTCGAGGAGGTCATCCGTTCGTCGACGCGGAGCGTGATCCTCGACGTGACGGGCGTCGATACGGTGGACGCCGAGACGGCGGACGCGCTCTTGCGCATCGTGTCGGCGGTGGAGCTGCTCGGCGCGAAATGCCACCTCTCCGGCATACGCGGCGAGGTGGCGCGGACCTTGTCGGCCTCCCCGATCGACCTCGGCGGGCTCCGCACCTTCGCGACGGTCCGACAGGCCTTGCGCCATTGCTTGCCGCTCACCGCGGCGCGTTGAGGTCGGCTCGATTTTCGCCGAGACGACTCACCCCCGAAAGCGCCGCACGTCGACCCCGTGCTCCGTGATCCACCGATACACCTGCTTGCGCGACCGGCGCATCACGCGGGCCACGTCCGCGACGACGCCCCGGTGCTTCTGAAGCAGCGCCTCGAGCTCCACGCGGCCCGGCGGCGGCTCCTTCTCGGCGGCGGCTTCCTCGCGCTCGTCGTCCTCGTCCGTGTCGCCCGTCGCGGCCGGCGCGGGCGTGAGACGACCTTCGACGAGGTCGAGGTCGAGCACGTCCGCACTGCCGCCGCGAATGCGGAGCTGCGCGGCGAGCGCGAGGACCTCCCGGACATTGAAGGGCCACGGGTGCAGGAGCAAGGCCTCCGCGAGCGCGGACGAGAGGCGCCGGCGAGGCGCGCCGAGCGCGTGGAGGAGGAGCTCGAGGATGTCCTCGCGGCGCGCGCGCAAGGGGGGGATTTCCAGCAGGAAGGTGGAGATCCGCGCGAAGAGGTCGCCTCGGAAGGCCCCGCCTTCGACCGCGGCCCGGAGGTCTCGGTTCGTGGCGGCGACGATTCGCACGTCACACGCAATCGGGCTCGTGGCGCCGACGGGGAGAACGGCGTGGTCTTCGATCGCGCGGAGGAGCTTGGGTTGAAGGGCGGGCGGCAGGTCGCCGATCTCGTCGAGGAAAAGCGTGCCTCCGTGCGCCGCGCGGAAGAGCCCGGGGCGGGCCACGGCCCCGGTGAAGGCGCCGGCGACGTGGCCGAAGAGCTGGCTCTCGGCCAGGGTCTCCGGGATGGCGCTGCAATTGACCGCGACAAACGGCCCCTGGGGGCGGCCGAGGTCGTGGAGCGCGCGCGCGACGACCTCCTTGCCGCACCCGCTCTCGCCGAGGATCGAGACCGTCGCCCGCGTGGGCGCGACCTCGTGGATGGCCCTGCGGAGCGCGCGCATGCACGGCGCGGTGCCGACGAGGGCCGGCACGGGCGCGTCGCCGAGGTCCTCCGGCTCGAGTCGGACGACGAAATGAGAATCGCCGACCGAGAGGACATCGCCGTCCGCGAGGGAGGCCTCCTCGACGCGCCGCCCATTGACGTAGGTGCCATTGCGGCTTTTTTCGTCGACGATCCGCAGCATGCCGAGCGCGCCGCGGTGCAAGGTCGCGTGCAGGCGCGAGGCGCGGCCGTCCTGCGCGAGCCGAACACCCGCGGGGACATCACGCCCGATGGGCGTCTCGCCGTGCGAGACCACGAACGTCGAAGGCGGGACGAGCACGTCGCCCGAATACACCAGGCGAAGCCGCGGGGCCCGCGCCGGACCCCGCCGGACGACAGGGGCTTTCTCCTCGGTGGTGCTCATGCGCGGCGTCTCGCTGGGCCGGCGGCCCGGGGCAGCCGATGCTAACAAGCGAGGGGGCGGCCCGCAATCCCGTGTAGAGTCGAGCGCGTGACGAAGGAGTTCGGCCCCCGGGATCCCGCGGCGACCGTGGCCACCGTGGACGGTACGGCGCCCCACCCGCGCCCCACGCGTGAGGCGTCGATCGGACCGGGATCGATCCTCCGGCATTACGAGATCATTCGGCCGCTCGGCCGGGGCGGCATGGGGACGGTTTTCCTCGCCCGGGACCGGTCGCTCGGCCGCCGGGTCGCCCTGAAGCTGATCACCGAGCACACGGGCGCGCGCGCCGAGCGATTCCTGGTCGAGGCGCGCGCCACGGCGGAACTTTCGCACGAGAACATCGTGGTCATCCACGAGCTCGGCGAGCATTTCGGAAAGCCGTACCTCGTCCTCGAATACCTGGAGGGCGAGACGCTCGACGTCCTGCTCGCCGAGGACCACGGGCGCCGAGGGCTCTCCCCGAGCCGCGCCGTCGAGCTCGTGATCCCGGTCGCGCGCGCGCTCGTCTTCGCGCACGAGCGAGGCATCGTTCACCGCGATTTGAAGCCGGCGAACATTCTGCTCACCCGTGCGGGCGTGGTGAAGGTGCTCGATTTCGGGATCGCGAAGCGCGTGGGCGCGCCGGAGACGACGACGCACGGGGCGAACGATCCGGACGACGACGATCCGGCCCTGACCGCGGAGGGCGCGCGGATCGGGACCACGTCGTACATGTCGCCCGAGCAATGGGAGGGTTCGCCCGTCGATCACCGGACCGATATCTGGGCCGTAGGTGTCCTCCTGGCCGAGCTCGTGCTCGGGGAAAACCCCCTGGCGAACGCCCCTTCCGGCGAGCGCCGCCCGCCGATGCCCAGCCTGCGCGAGCTGCGGCCCGACCTCGGCAAGCTCGGCTCGATCATCGACCGTTGCCTCATCGAGCAAAAGGAAGATCGGCTGGAGAGCGCCCGCGTGTTGCTCGACGAGCTCGAAGCGCTCCTGCCCACGTCGGGGCGGGCGCGAGCGGGCGAAGCGCAGAACCCGTACGCGGGCCTGTCCGCATTTCAGCAGAGCGATGCCTCCCGGTTTTTTGGTCGTTCCCGCGCGATCGCGGAGGTCGTCGGGAGGCTCGCCGAGGAGCCGCTCATCGCCGTCGTGGGGCCGTCGGGAGCGGGGAAATCGTCCTTCGTGCGCGCGGGCGTGATCCCCGCGCTCGGGCGCTCGGGCGACGCCGTGGAGGCCTTCACGATCCGCCCGGGTCCGAGGCCGCTTTGCGCGCTCGCCGAGCTCCTGCTTTCGCGGGCCCCGGACACGTCGAGCCACGACGCGCAGGCAGCGGTGGCCCCGCGGGAGGCGCCGCTCGCCGAGGATCGCGAGGGGCTCGTCACGAGGCTCGCGCGGGAGCCCGGGCTCGTCGGGACACGATTACGGATGCGCGCTCGGCGGAAGCAAAAACGTATCGTGCTCTTCGTGGACCAGCTCGAAGAGCTCTTCACGCTGGCGAGCGCCGAGGAGCGCCTCGCGTTTTTCTCGTGCCTCGCGGGCGTGGCCGACGACGCGGGGTCGCCCTTGCGGGTGATCGTCGCGATCCGGAGCGATTTCCTCGACCGGGTGGCCGAGGCGCGCGGGCTGCTCGGCGCATTCAGCCGTGGAATCATGCTGCTCGCGCCGATGGACCGAGAGGGGTTGCGGGAGGCGCTCGTGCGTCCGCTGGAGGCGGTCGACCACGCATTCGAGAGCCCCGCGCTCGTCGAGGAGATGCTCGACACGCTGGAGCACACGACCGGGGCGCTGCCATTGCTCTCGTTCACCGCGGCGCGGCTGTGGGAGACGCGGGATCGGGAGCGGCGCATCTTGACGGAGGAGAGTCATCGTCGCATGGGCGGCGTGACCGGGGCGCTCTCGGGCCACGCGGAGGCGGTGCTCGCGGCCATGTCCCCCGAGGAGCGCAAGCTCGCGCGCGCGGCGCTGCTCCGGCTCGTCACGCCCGAGCGCACGCGGGCGCTCGCGACGCTCGGCGAGCTCGGCGAGCTCGGCGCGCCCGCGGAGATGGAGCGGGGGCTCGGGCGCTTGATCGAGGCGCGGCTGCTCTCGGTCGAGGGCGGCGGGAAGGCGGACGCGCGGGTCGAGATCGTGCACGAGTCGCTGATCGGCGGCTGGCCCTCGCTCGCGCGGTGGCTCGACGAAAACGGGGAGGACGCGGCATTTTTATCGCGGTTGCGGCACGCGGCGCGGGAATGGCAGGCGAGCGGCGCGTCGGACGATCTGCTCTGGCGCGGGCAGGCGGCGACGGATGCGCAGCGATTTCAGGCGAGGTTTTCGGGGGAGCTCGCGCGAGGCGAGGCGCGGTACCTCGGCGCCGTCGTCGATTACGCGGATCGGGCGCGGCGGCTGCGTCTTCGTATCGGGGCGGGGGCGTTCGCTGCGCTCGCGACGATCGCGGTCGTCGTGTCGTATCTGGCGATCCGCGCGGATCGTGAGGCCGTTCGGGCGCAAGCGGAGGCTCGGCAGGCGCGCAATGCGACACGAATGGCCGCGGCGCGCGAGCTCTCGGGGGATCCGACGACGGTGCTCGCGCTCCTTCGTGAAATCGAGCCGCCCGACGCGCCGCGGGGCTGGGCGGAGCTATCGCGCTGGGCGCTCGAAGCCGGCGCGGCGGAGGTGGTGCTCACGCATCCGGAGCCGCTGACGCGCGCGGCGTGGAGCCCCGACGGCGCGCGTATCGTCACGACGTCGGACGACCGGATCGTCCGGGTATGGAATGCAAATGGGACTGGACAAACCATCCCTCTCCGCGGTCACGAAGGCCGGGTCTGGTGGGCGGCGTGGAGCCCCGAGGGGAGACGCATCGTCACCGCGTCGGAGGACAGGACGGCGCGGGTATGGAATGCGGATGGGACCGGACAAACCATGGCCCTTCGAGGGCATGAGGACCGGGTCTGGTCGGCGGCGTGGAGCCCGGAAGGCGGGCGGATCGTCACGGCGTCGGAGGATGGGACGGCGCGGGTATGGAGCGCCGAGAGTGGAAAAGAGATCCTCGTCTTGCGTGGCCACGAGGCCGGGGTCCTTTCGGCGGGGTGGAGCCCCGACGGCCGGCGCGTCGTGACCGCGTCGAGGGACAGGACGATTCGTGTGCACGAGCTCGATGCGACGCGCGAATCGCTCGTTTTTCGTGGACACGAGGACGTCGTGAGCTCGGCGGCGTGGAGCGCCGACGGCCAGCGCATCGTCTCGGCCTCGAGGGACAAGACCGCGCGAATATGGCGGGCGGACGGAAAGGGCGACCCGCTGGTACTCCGCGGTCACGACAACTGGCTCTGGTCCGCGAGCTTCGATCCCGGCGGCGAATACGTCGTCACGACCTCGCAGGATTTCACGGCGCGGGTATGGAGGGCGGACGGCAAGGGCGAGCCGCTGGTGCTCCGCGGGCACGGCGATTCGGTCTGGTCCGCGGAATGGAGCCCCGACGGGCAGCGTGTGGTCACGGCGTCGAAGGACAAGACGGCGCGGATGTACCGGGCCCATGGCGGGGCACATCGACCCGTGGTTCTTCGTGGCCACGAGGATACCGTGTCATCCGCCTTGTTTCGGCCCGACGGGCAGCGAATCCTTACCGCGTCGGCGGACAGGACCGCGCGCATCTGGAGCGAGCGCGGCGAGGAGGCGCTTTTCGTCCTGCGGGGTCACGACGATGCGGTCTGGTCGGCGGTGTGGAGCCCCGACGGCAAACGCATCGCCACCGCGTCGGACGACAGGACCGCGCGTTTCTGGAGCGCCGACGGCGGGGCGCCCTCGCGTGTCTTTCGTGGGCACGAGGACACGGTCTGGTCGGTGGTGTGGAGCCCCGACGGCAAGCGAATCGCCACGGCTTCGGCGGACAGGACGGCGCGGATATGGAATGCCGAGGGCGAATCCGCGCCCTTCGTGTTCCGAGATCACGAGGATACGGTCTGGTGCGTATCGTGGAGCCCCGACGGGGAGCGTCTCGTGACGGCGTCGGCCGACAGGACCGCGCGTATCTGGAGCGTCGAGGGCCGCGCGCCGCCGCTCGTGCTCCGCGGGCACGAGGACACGGTTGGCTCGGCGGTGTGGAGCCCCGACGGCGAGCGCATCGTCACGGCCTCGTGGGACAATACGGCGCGCGTCTTTCGTGTCGAGGACGGCGTGGAGCTCTTCGCCCTTCGGGGTCACCGGCATTGGGTAAACTGGGCGGAGTTCAGTCCTGATGGCGGGCGCATCGTCACGGCCTCGCAAGACAAGACGGTCCGCATCTGGAATGTGGACGGGACGGGCGAGCCGGTGGTTTTGCGCGGGGCGGAAAAAGGCTACAATCGTGCGTCGTTCCGCGCGGATGGCAAGAGCGTCGTCGCCGCGGCGGAGGACGGGACCGCGTGGTTGTGGACCGACCTCGAGCCGCTCGCCGGGACGTCGGATCCGAAGCTCTGGTCGGCGACCACGTATTGCATGCCGGTCGAGCGCCGGATCGAGATCCTGAACGTCTCCGAGGCCATGGCGCGGGCCGATCTGGAGAGCTGCCAGCGGCGCGTCGAGCAGGCCCACGCGGCGCGTCCCTGAGGCGTGTCCCTCGCGTGTGACGTCGGTGGGACCGCCCGCGTGCGGCCCGCGGGCGTGCGCCGCCGGAAGGCGGGAGAGCCCGCGAATCTCCACATTTCGAGCTGGGCACGAACGCTGCTCTTGGAGGGGCCAAACGTGACGGAGGGATGTGCCTTGTTCAAGCAAGCGACGGCTTTGGTTCTGTGCTCGGCGGGATTTTTCGGCTGCGCGGCGGAGGTCGCCGATCCGGTCGAGGGCGCGGCGGAGGGCGAGGTCTTCACCGAGACCGTCGTCGTGTTCCAGGAGGACGGGTCGGAGAAGGTGTACACCCGCGAGCTCACCTTGGCCGAGGTCATGTACCCGGCGATGCCCGCTCCGGACGTCGAGGCGCAAGGCGACGAGGAGAACGTGGGCGAGGCGGCGCAGGCGCTCGGGACCATCTCGTGTTACGACAGCCCGCTGCTCCTCATTCTCCATGATCAGCCGAACCTGCAAGGCAACCGGATCTGCTTCGCGCACCATTCGAGCAGCGGCCAGACCGTGGATCTCAACGCGTATTGTCGGATCTGGCAGACGAACTATTTCCCCTATAGCAAGACTTGCATTGGCAAGTGGAACCACTTCGTCGCGAGCTACCGGGCCGGCAACTTCGGGGGCACGTTCACGGATGCCTATGGAGCCGTGACGACTTATTCCCCCTGGCAGACCGTGAATGGCGTCGGCCCCGCGATGCAATACGCGCGGCACCTCTACGCGTCGGGAAACATCGGTTGTTGGAACAAGGTCTGCGATACCGGCGAGACCTGCTCGAGCTGCCCCGGCGATTGCGGGAGCTGCTGCGGCAACGGCGCCTGCGACAACAACGAGACCTGCTCGACCTGCTCCCAGGACTGTGGAGCGTGCACCTGGTGCGGCAATGGCACCTGCGACAACGACGAGACCTGCTCGACCTGCTCGCTGGATTGCGGCGCCTGCGGCCCGGTGTGCGGCAACTGGAGCTGTGAAACCCACCGGGGTGAGACGTGCAGCTCATGCCCGTATGACTGCGGCGCCATTTACTATTACTGTATCTCCTGTGGTGGCGGCAACGGGATCACACAGTCCTACGCAGCTTGCTCGCAACAGGAGGCGAACGCCATGGTACAGGCCGGCTGGGGCTCGTGCTTCATCGGCTACGGCGCCTGCTTTTGAGCAGACGCTCTCACCTCACCTCCCGCACCAAAATCCCCCGCGGCATCCTCCGTTCCCCGCCAAACCCTTTCGCCTCCGTCGTCCACAATTCCCGCGTCGCCGCCGCCAGCGCCGCCGCCGCCTGCTCCCGCCGACTCTTCACCTCTTTCGGGTCACGCGTCCCCTGCGTGGGCAATCCCTCCACGCCCACCCACGCGAGCACCGCTGCGTCACGACCGAGCCCCGCCCACAGGCTCGGCGGGTCCGGGTGCAGGCGCATCCACTCCGCGATCGACGATGGCGACGGCGCCTTCGGGTCGATCGGATACGCCCCCGCCGTCGCCGCCAGCGTGCCCTGCGGCAAGCTCACCCCGCCGAGGTCGAGCCCCACCGCCACCTTCACGCTCGTCCCCGCCGTCGCGAGCAGCACGTCCGATACGCAGCTCCCGTAGACCGCCGCGCCCCCGATGCCGCGCCACGACGGCGGCAGGCGCGTGCACTCGAACGCCTCCTCCTGCGCCATGTCCACGCTGCCCTTGTCGCCGATCCACACCGTTTGTCCCTTCGACGGCAGCACACCCACGAGCGCCTTGCGCACCCGCTCGGGCTCCTCGCCGATCACGAACACGAACGGCGAGTCGGCCACGTCGGGCGCGGGCGGATGCAAGAGCAACACCGGGATCGACTCGCGCGCCGCGAACTTCGCCGCGATCGTCGCCTCCTCCCGGTCGACGCCCGCGATCACGATCGCCGCCCCGTCCGCGCCGAGGCCCTCGAGCGCGTCCTCGATGCCCGTGTCCCGGCCGAGATCGTCCCGCGTCACGAGCCGCGCCTTCGACCCCGGCAGCCCCAGGCCGAACATCACGCCGCTCACGACCTGCGTGCCCCGCCGCCGCGCCTCGAGGCTACGCGTCGGCAGCACCAGGCCGAGCGTGGGCGCCTCGACGCGCGCGCCACCCGCGCCCTGCGCGAGCTCGGCGATCTCGTCGGCGCCCGTCCCGAGCAGCGGCATCGCCGACCCGAGCAGCCTGCCCGCGAGCTTCTGATCGTGCGCCGAGATCGCCGCGTCCGAGAGCCGCGCGACGAGCGCCTTCTGCACCTCGAGCTCCTCGCTCTGCGGCTCGGGGTACTTCTTGCGGCGCTCCTCGAGGATCGGCGTGAGCGCGTCCGGCGGGATGCTCGCGACGAGCTCGGCGAGCTTCGCGCGCACCTCGGACCGCTCCTCGAACGAGGCCTCGTGCAGCCACACCAGCATCAGCTCGATCGCCTGGCCGTGGTGCTTGGCGCCGATCGCGCTCGCGGTCGTCTCCTCGTTCAAGAACGTCCGGGCGTGCGGGTCGAGGAGCTTGCCGAGCAGCGGCAAGAGCTTGCCCAGCGCGGCCTCGGCCTTGCCCGATCGACGCAGCGCGGCGCCCTGGATCATGCGGGCGAGCTCCGCGGTCGTGCCGAGGAGGTCCGTCTGCTTCTCGGCGCGGGACGCGAGCTCCGTGGCGCGGCCGAGGTCGCCTCGCTCGAGCGCGATCCAGGCGAGCATCACGTCGGCCACGGGGCCGAGCGCGTCCTCGGGGAAGCGCTTCTGGAAGGCGAGCAGGCGTTTTTCGAGGGCGAGGCGCTCGGCTCGGCTCGACTGCGCGAACGAGGCCTCGATGCCCCGCAGCTCGGTCTGCGCCTCGATCGACGACGAGAGCGGCACGGTGGGGGCGACGACGATGGTACGCGATCCATCACACGCGGAGGCGCACGCCAGCGCGACGGCGAACGCTGCGAGAGCCCGGATCGAGCGGCCGAGCGAATTGCCTGAAGATCGCGCCACCTTACCTTGACGTCCTGGCCAGAGTTTCATACATCGCCGGTCGCCCGCAAGACGACGAGGAGCATTCGTGTCCGAAGCAGCGCTGGCCGATCAATCCCTCTTCGCGCAGAACCGCCGCGCGTTTCTCCTGCGCAAGTTGCACTCGCTCACGGGCGTCGCGCCCGTCGGCGCCTTCATGGTGTTCCACCTGTGGACGAACGCCAAGGCGCTCCAGGGACAGGAGCCCTTCGACAAGGCCGTCTCGGAGATCACCCACACGCCGTACCTGCCGGTGCTCGAGTGGGGGCTGATCCTCCTGCCCCTGCTTTTCCACGCGGGTTACGGGGTCAAGCTCGCGCTCGACGCGAAGTACAACGTCTCGAAGTACAAGACCACGCGCAACTGGGCCTTCACGCTCCAGCGCGTGACAGGCCTCATGGCCTTCGCGTTCATCGCGTTCCACCTCTACGAGTACTGGGGCAAGAAGCTCGTGGGCAAGATGGCGCCCGAGCAGTTCTACCCCGCGCTCTGCCAGAACATGTCGGCCACGGTGAAGGGCATCCCGGTCGTGGGTTTGCTCTACGTGCTCGGCATCGCGGCGTGTGTCTTCCACTTCGCGAACGGGCTCTGGGGCTTCTGCTTCTCGTGGGGCGTGACGGTGTCGCGCCGCTCGCAGCAGATGGCGGCGGCCGTCTTCGGCGTGCTCGGCGTGGCGATCTTCTTGCTCGGCGCGAACACGGCGATCTACTTCGCCACGGGCCAGAGCGTGCAGGACATGATTTTCGGCAGGAAGGAAACGTCGGGCGCGCGCACGTGCGCCGACATCCTCCAGCAAACGCAGAAGCCCGTCTCCGTCGGGCCGGTCATCGAGTGAGGTACTGAGCCATGGCTGCGAAAAGCACGAACCGGGGCGAGGGGAGCAAGGTCCGAAGGGTGGTCGTCGTCGGCGGAGGCCTCGCGGGCCTCATGACGGTGATCAAGCTCTGCGAGGCGAAGGTCCCGGTGGACCTCATCTCGCTCGTCCCGGTGAAGCGCTCGCACTCGGTGTGCGCGCAGGGCGGCATCAACGCCTCCGTCAACACCAAGGGCGAGGGCGACAGCCCGCAGATCCACCTCGAAGAGACGGCCTACGGCGGCGACTTCCTGGCGAACCAGCCGCCCGTGAAGGGCATGGCCGAGGCGGCGCCGGGCATCGTGTTCATGCTCGACCGCATGGGCGTGCCCTTCAACCGCACGCCCGAGGGCCTGCTCGACTTCCGCCGCTTCGGCGGCACGCTCTTCCACCGCACCGCGTTCGCGGGCGCGACGACGGGCCAGCAGCTCCTCTACGCCCTCGACGAGCAGGTGCGCCGCTACGAGATCCAGGACGTCGTCGACGAGCACGGCGTGGCCATCCCGGGCGAGAAGATGGTCCGCAAGTTCGAGTTCTGGGACTTCCTGCACGCGGTGCTCGACGACAGCGGCACCTGCGTCGGCTGCGTCGCGCAGGACCTCAAGACGATGCAGATCAAGTACTTCCAGGGCGACGCCGTCGTGCTCGCCACGGGGGGCAACGGCATCGTCTTCGGCCGCTCCACGATGAGCGTGATCTGCACGGGCACGGCGGCCGCGACGGTCTACCAGCAGGGCGCGGTCTACGCGAACGGCGAGTTCATCCAGGTGCACCCGACGGCGATCCCGGGAGCGGACAAACTCCGCCTCATCTCGGAGAGCGCGCGCGGCGAGGGCGGCCGCGTGTGGGTGCCGAAGGACCCGAAGGATCAGCGCAACCCGAAGGAGATCCCCGAGCGGGAGCGCGACTACATCCTCGAGCGCATGTACCCGGGCTACGGCAACCTCGTGCCCCGCGACATCGCCTCCCGCGCCATCTTCAAGACGTGTTTCCACGAGAAGCGCGGCGTCTTCAACCCGAAGACGGGCAAGAACGAGAACGAGGTCTACCTCGACCTCACGCACAAGGACGAGAAGTTCCTGCGCGCGAAGCTCGCGGGTATCCTCGAGATCTACGAGAAGTTCGCCGGGACCGACCCCTACCACAACCCGATGAAGGTCTTCCCCTCCGTGCACTACTCGATGGGCGGCCTGTGGGTCGACTTCGAGAGGGACGCGCGCGGATCGATCAAGGCCGGCTCGCCGCGCAACCACGCGACGAACATCCCCGGGCTCTACGCGGTGGGCGAGGTCGACTACCAGTACCACGGGGCGAACCGGCTCGGCGCGAACTCGCTGCTCTCGTGCATCTACGGCGGCATGGTCACGGGCCCCTCGGTCGCGAGTTACCAGAAGAGCCTCGCGAAGAGCGCGTTCGACCTGCCGAAATCGATCTTCGAGAAGGCCGAGAAGCGCTGCCAGGAGGACTACGAGCGCATCCTGAAGCAGAACCAGGACGCGAAGAGCGCCGAGAACCCCTACAAGCTCCACCAGGAGCTCGGCGACATGATGCTGCGCGACGTCACGATCGAGCGCGACAACGCGACGCTCGACGGGGTGATCACGAAGATCGGCGAGCTCGACGAGCGCGTGAAGAAGGTCGCCTGCCCCGACGGCTCGCTGCGCGCGAACCAGGGCGCGCAGTTCGTCCGGCACCTCGAGAACATGCTCGTCCTCGCGCGCGTGATCGCCGAGGGCGCGAAGAACCGCGACGAGTCGCGCGGCGCGCACTACAAGCCCGCGTTCCCGAAGCGCAACGACGCCGACTGGATGCGCACGACGCTCGCGAAGCACGAGCAGAAGGGCGCGGTGAAGTTCGTCCGGGAGTTCGACTACACGTGCGCCGGGCAGCCGGTCCACGTGACGGACGCGGTCGACGCGAGCCTCGTCGCGCCGCGTGAACGCAAGTACGAGCAGGCCGGCGCGGCGAGCGCGGCCGCGACCGGGAAGATCACGCAACAGCCGGCTGCCGCCGAGCAGCAGAAGAGCGTTTGACCATGGCGAACAGCGACACGACGAAGGGCACCGGGCGTCTCGTGCATCTGCGCGTCAAGCGCCAGGACGGGCCGGATCTCCCGGAGACGAAGCGGTACGAGGAGTTCAAGGTCCCCTACCTGCCGCAGATGAACGTGATCAGCGCGCTGCAGCAGGTGCAGAAGGAGCCACGCACGGTCGACGGCAAGGACGTCGCGCCCGTGGTGTGGGAGTCGTCGTGCCTCGAAGAGGTCTGCGGCGCCTGCACGATGATCATCAACGGCCGCGTGCGTCAGGCGTGCTCGGCGCTCGTGGACCAGATCGCGCCGAACGGCGAGGTGATCACGGTCGAGCCGATGACGAAGTTCCCGCTCGTGCGGGACCTCATCGTCGATCGCGAGCGCATGTTCCACGACATGAAGAAGGTGAAGGCCTGGATCGACATCGACGGGACGCACGAGCTCGGCCCGGGTCCACGCGAGTCACCCGAGGCGCAGCAGGAGCGTTACCCGCTGTCGCGCTGCATGACGTGCGGGTGCTGCGTCGAGGCTTGCCCGCAGTACAACGATTCGACGCAGTTCGTCGGGCCGTTCGCGCTGAACCTGGTGCGGCTCTTCAACATGCACCCGTCGGGGGCGCTGCACAAAAACGCGCGGCTCGAGACGGTCATGGGCGAGGGCGGCGTGCAGGACTGCGGCAAGTCGCAGAACTGCGTGGAGGTTTGTCCGAAGGAGATCCCGCTCGTCGATTCGATCGCGCAGGTGTCGCGGGACGCGACGAAGCGGCTGCTGTTCGGCTGGTTGTTGAAGTAGGGCGAGCCGCCGCTCACCGCCAGGGCATGCCGAAGCCCATGCCGGGCATGTACCCGGGGCCCCAGCCGAGGCCCCGGGGCATGTAGCCGTTCATGTTCTGCGTCCGCGCGATGATGCGGGGCGTGAGCAAATGGCTGACGAGCGTACACGTCTGGTGCTGCAGGTAGTTCTGGTTGCAGCCGATCCAGACGCCGAGCGAGCTGCGCGAGCCGTCGCCCTCGTAACGGACGACCTCCCCCGTGGGCAGGACGCTGAGCCAGGCGTGGGGCTCGTCGCCCTGCGAGGCGTGCAGGATGCCCACGTTGCCGAGCAGCTTGTCGCCGGGGCCGACGAGCTTGCCGCCGGGCTCGAGCAACGCGACGGGCTCGTTGTTCGGGTCGTAGACGCGTCCGCCGCGGTCGACGGTGAGCTCTTCGCTGTCGTTGATCGTGACGCGCCCGTTCGGATGGACGTCGACGACCGACGAGCCGACGACCCAGCGGGCGCGGGGCACGTCGAGCATCGCGCCGCCGCGGGCCCAGTTGGCCGGGGCGCCCGGCGCGCATGCGCCGAGGACGAAGGCGGAGGCGAGGATCAAGCGCCGCATCATGGCCTCCAGGATATAACGCAAGCGGCCCGTCGGTCAGGGCCCGCCGCGCCTAAACCTTCTCGATCGAGGCTTTTCCGAGCAGGCCCGTCGGCTTGACGAGCAACACGGCGATGAGAGCCGTGAAGACCAGGACATCCTGCAGGCCGGAGTACGCCGTGAGCTTGGTCATCTCGCCGATGATGCCGATGAGCAGGCCGCCGAGCATCGCGCCCGGGATGTTGCCGATGCCGCCGATGACGGCCGCGACGAAGGCGCGCGTGCCGATCACCACGCCCATCGTCGGATACACCTGCGACTGATCGAGGCAGTAGAGGACGGCGCCGAGCGCGGCGAGCATCGAGCCCACGATGAAGGTGATCGAGATGACCCGGCTCGTGCGGATGCCCATGAGGCGCGCGGCCTCGATGTTCACGCTGAGGGCGCGCATCGCTTTGCCCATCCAGGTTTTGTGCACGAGGAACTGAAGCGCGACCATCACGGAGAAGGCCGAGATGAAGATGACCTTGCGCGTGTGCTCGATCGGCAAGAGCTGCGGGTAGCCGCGGTACTGCGCGGTGAAGAGGAGCTGCGCGAGGTTCTGCAAGAGCACGCTCATGCCGAGCGCCGTGACGAGCGGGGTGATGCGGCTGTTCGCCTTGCCCTTGCCGCGCGTGCGCAGCGGCGCGTAGGCGACCTTCTCGACGAGCATGCCGAGCAGGCCCGCGAAGGCCATGGCGAGCAGCGTCCCGCCCACGCCGGCGATGAGCGGCGCGTCCTTGCCGCCGATGGCCGTGATGGCGAAGAAGCCGATGAAGGCGCCCATCATGAAGACCTCGCTGTGGGCGAAGTTGATGAGCTTCAGGATGCCGTAGACCATCGTGTAGCCGAGGGCCACGAGCGCGATCATCGACCCCTGCGCGAGGCCCGTGATGAGGGCGTTGAGGATCTTCATGGCCATGGCGTTCACTCGACCTCGCGCCTCAGGGCTTCGCCGCCGCCTTGTCGTTCACCGTCGCGAAGTAGGTGAACTTCTTGTTCTTGATCTGGACGATCACGATGGATTTGTCCGCGTTGCGGCTCGGGTCGATGGTGATCGTGCCCGTCGCGCCCTGGAAGTCCCTGGTCTCGGCGATCGCGTCGCGGATGGCCTCGGGCGTGTCGCCCTTGGCGCGGCCCATGGCGTCGAAGAGGAGCATGGCCGAGTCGTAGCCGAGCGACGCGAGGCTCGACGGGTCGCGCTTGAAGCGCTCCTTGTAGGCCTTGAGGAAGGCCTGCGCGTGGGGCCAGGGCACGTCGGGCGCGTAGTGGTTCGTGAAGTACGCGCCCTCCATCTCCTCGCCCGCGTCCACGAGCAGCGTCTCGGCGTCCCAGCCGTCGCCGCCGACGAACGTGCTGCCCGGCAGACCCGCGGCCTTCGCCTGGCGCGCGATCGGGACCATCGCGTTGTAGTAGATCGGCGCGTAGACGAGGTCGGGCTTCGCGTCGCGGATCTCGTTGATGTACGTCGTGAAGTTCGTCTCGGTCTTGATGAAGCTCTTCTCCACGACGATCTCGCCGCCGAGCTTCTTCGCCGCCTCGCGGAACTGCGAGGCGAGGCCCGAGGAGTAGACGTCGTCCGAGGCGAAGAGCATGCCGATGCGCTTCTTGCCCATGGTCTTCACCACGAACTCGGCGCCCATCTGGCCCTGGATGTCGTCGGTGAAGCAGACGCGGAAGACGAAGGGCCCGATCTGCGTGACCTCCGGCGCCGTCGCGCTCGAGGTGATCATCGGGACCTTGTGCTTGTTCGCCACGATGCCGCCGATCGTGGAGCGCGAGGAGGCGACCTCGCCGAGCAGCGCGACGACCTTGTCCCGCGTGACGAGCTGCAGGACCTTGTTGTTCGTCTCCTGCGGGTTCGACTTGTTGTCCTCGTAGAGGACCTTCACCGGCCGGCCCTTCGCGCCGCCCTTCTTGTTGACCTCGAAGACCGCGAGCTCGATGCCCTCCTTGGTCTCGATGCCGAACTGCGTCTCGGCGCCGGACAGGCTCAGGTACGCGCCGACCTTCCAGGGCTCGAGGGCCGCGGGCGCGCTCGGATCCTTGCCGGCGGCGTCCTTCTGCGGCGCGTCTTTCGGGGTGCACGCGGTGAGCCCCAGCGCGCTCGCGCCGAGGGCCACGATTGCCATCACCCAACGCCGTCGTCCGAGCATCGACTTCTCCTCGCCGGCAAGGGCCGCGGAGACCGCGAGACACCCCGAGCCGGGCCGATGAGTACCATCATCGCCGCGAATCGTCAGCCCCTCGGGATCAACCGGCGCGGCGGCGCGCCCAGACGAACCGCTCCACGTTGCCCTTCGGCCCATGGACCGCGCTGTCGACCTCGGCCACGACCTCGAAGCCGGCCGCCTCGATGTCGCGACGCGCCGCGGCGATCGCGCCCTCCCGCGTCTCCTTGTCCCGGATGACGCCCCGCCCCCGCGAGGCCGCTTCCCGGCCCGCCTCGAACTGCGGCTTGACCAGGGCGACGAGGTCGCCGCCCGCGTCGAGCATGGCCGCGATGGCGCCGATGAGCTTGCCGATCCCGATGAACGAGGCGTCCACGACCACGAGGTCGACGCCCTCGGGCAGGTCGCTCCGCGAGAGCTCACGCGCGTTGACGCGCTCGCGGACGTCGACGCGTGGATCCTGGCGGAGCTTCTCGGCGAGCTGGCCGTAGCCGACGTCGACGGCCACGACGAGCGCGGCGCCGCGCTGGAGCAGGCAATCGGTGAAGCCACCCGTGGAGGCGCCGACGTCGACACACCTGCGGCCCGTGACGTCGAGGCCCTGGGCCACGAAGGTCGCGAGCGCGTGGTCGAGCTTGTCGCCGCCGCGGGAGACGAAGCGCGGCGGGGCGGCGACCTGGAGGAGCGCGTCGGGCACGAGGAGCGCGCCGGGTTTGTCCACGCGCGAGCCCTCGGTGCTGACCTTGCCGGCCATGATGAGGGCCTGGGCCTGGGCGCGGCTCTCGGCGAGGCCTCGGGTGACGAGCAGGGCATCGGCGCGGACGCGGGCGGGCGAGCGGGTCATGGCTTGAAGGTGTCGCCGTGGATGGCACGAGCGACGGTGAGAAGTCCATCAGCGATGCGGGGGCCGGGGCGCAAGACGTCGGAGCCGACGAAGTGGATCTGGCCTTTCTGGACGGCGCGGAGCTCGCGCCATCCGGGGGCGCCCTCGACACGCTCACGCAGGCTCTTGGTGGCGCGCATGTCGGAGGCGCCGTCGAGCAGGACGTCGGGATCGAGGGCGAGCAGGTGCTCGAGGCCGATCGTCGGGTACGCGCCGCCGCGGGTGATCACGTTTTCCCCGCCGGCCAGACGGACGAGCTCGTCGGGAAAACTGCCGGGGCCGGCGACGACGATGGGCGCGGCGTCGAACACGAAGAGCACGCGTCTCCTGGGGAGCTTCGTGGCTTTTTCGGCGAGCGCCTTGCGTTTGTCCTCGATGTCCTCGGCGACCCGCTTCGCTTCGGCCTCGTGGCCGACGCGGCGGCCGAGCTCGACGATCATGCGGGTGATGCCGTCGAGCGACTCGGTCTCCGGGAAAAACGTGTCGATGCCGTGCGCGCGCAGGCCCTCCTCGAGCACGGGCCCGGCCGGTCCACGCGCGCCGACGACGAGCGTGGGGGCGAGCGCGACGATCGCCTCGACGTTGGGATCGGCGTAGCCGCCGACGACGGGCAGCGCCGCGGCCTCCTTCGGGAAGTCGCAGTACCGCGAGCGGCCGACGAGCAACCCGCCGGCGCCGATCGCGAACATCACCTCCGTCGTGCTCGGCGAGAGCGAGACGACGCGGAGCTTTTTTTCTTTCCCCGATCCGCGCGAGCAGGCCGCGAGCGCGAGCGTGGCGAGGACGAACGCGCGCCGCTTCACCGCGCGCGGCGCCGCAGACCGAGCACGACGAGCGCGAGCGCGAAGAGGCCGCCGCGCCAGGGAACGGGCTTCGTCGGATCGGCGCTCATGCTGCAGGAGCTGTCTTGCGAGAGCGCGGGGCCGTCGCCTTCGTCCTCGTCGCCCCAGCCGCCGCCGGGCGTCTCGCTCGTCTGCTTGAAGCAGACGCCTTGGCCGGCGCTGTCGCTGTCGCAGTACCAGCCCTCGGGGCACGGCGCCTTCTCGTTGCAGAGGCGCGTGCAGTACTGCTCGTTGCCGTCGTTCACGCATCGACCCGAGGCGCAGTCGGCGGGCTCGTTGCAGGCGTCGCCGGGCGTGTACGAGTAGTCGGGGTGCGTGGGCGCGCCGTTCGCCCATCCGGGTACGGGATAACCGCCCATCTCCGCGGCTTTGATCGCCGTGTCCTTGATCCACTGATCCCAGGCCTTGACGTAGCCGTAGATCGGGCTCGAGCAGTTGAAGCCGCCGCGCGAGGTCACGCCGATGACGCGGTTTTGCAGGTCGATCGCGGGCCCGCCGCTGTCGCCCTGGCAGACGCCGGCGTTGCCCATCCACTCGGTCTCGGTGACCTGGAACTGCGGGCACTCTTCAGTGACGCACGTGATCGTGAGATCGTCGCGGCGACGCCGCTGACCCGCGCCGTTGCCCGCGCCGTCCGTCGCGCCGTACCCGACCGCGGAGTACGTCTCGCCCGTGACGAGCGGGTCGTCGACGCGGGGCACGAGGGGCTTGGCCTCCGATTCGGGGATGTTCTCCGCGAGGATCAGGATCGCCTGATCCTGACCGCAGAAGTCGTCGCCGCTCGGCAGGAGCACGACCTCCTTCGCGGCGCGGTAGGCGGAGGGGTCTTGCGAGACCTCGGGATGGGTCGTGACGAGGTAGTTCGACGCCGCGACCGGCGGGGCGAACTTGGTGACGCCGCACTGGACCGAGCCATCGTTGTTGTTGATCTGCGAGATGCAGTGGCGCGCCGTGAGCACCATGTTCGGCGCGAGCAGCGAGCCGGTGCAGATGCCGCCGAGGTTCATCGCGTAAATCCCGACGACCGCGGTGTCCTTGTCATCCAGATAGCCGCCGTTGATCTCGAGCTCGGCCTCCGAGACGTCGCCCTCCGGCGAGCCTTGCGACATGTCGCCGCAACCGACGAGCGCGAGAGCGCCGAGAAACAGGGCCAAACGAGCGCGGGGCGGACAAGGGGACATCGGCGACCTCCAGGGAGCGGCACGCGCGCGGCACGAAGCAAGGAGAACGCGCGCAAGAGAGCCGCCATTGTAGGAAGCGCACTCCGCCAGCGCACGTGTTCTCTGAGCGCCGACGCACGCACGAGAGGCGAGTTTTACGGGACACGGAATCCTGCAATCCAGTTGCATGACGTGGGACAGAGGGCGGGCCACGCGCCTTCGCCAAGGTGGCGGCCGTCAGGGTCCGCCATGGCGGCGCCAGGGGTCGGAGGGAGCGATCACGCTGGATTTCCCGCGTGTTCGAGGGCGGCCCGACGTTTGCCGATCGCGCCGTCGTGACCGACAAGCTCCTGCTCACCGCGCTCGCGCTCGCGGCCGGATCCGCCCTCGCGCGCGCGCCGCTGCCCGCCGCGCTCGCGGCCGTGATGTCGCTGTTTCTGCTGCGCCGTCACCTCGAACGCTGGGCCCTCGCGGGCCTCGTGATCACGCTCGCCCTCGGCGCGCTGCGCGCCCGCGCCGCGATCGACGAGGCCGCGGCCTTGCACGCCCGCGTGACCGAGGCGCTCGGCCCTCCAGGTCGCTGCGAAGGCGAGGCGATCGTGCTGCGTTCGCCGGTGGTGCAGAGGGATCGCGGCGAGCGCGCGCCGCCCGGCGAGGAGCGCGGCGAGGCCCGCATCGAGGTGGAGATCGTGAGCGGCGCCTGCGAACGTGGCCCGATCGTCGAGCCGCTCCGCGCGAGGCTCCACGGCGCGCCCGAGGACCTCGCGCGGGGTGACCGCGTGCGCCTCGTCGCGGACCTCGCGCCGGTCCATCTCTTCCTGAACGAGAGCCTGCCCGACCCGCGCCCATCCATCGCGCGGAGCGGCGTCGCCGCGTCGGGCGGGCTCGTGGACCTCGAACACGTCTCCCGCGGCGAGCGTCTCCCCGCCTGGATCGATCGAGCCCGCGCCCACGTGCGCCGGCGCATCGAGGCGACCTTCCACCCCGAAGCCGAGCCGCTCGCGCGTGCCCTCGTCCTCGGCGAGACCGACCTCCACGACGCCGACAACGAGGCCTTTCGCCGGAGCGGTTTGTCCCACCTGCTCGCGGTCTCCGGCACGCACCTCGTCCTCGCCGTCGCGGGCCTCGCGGCCGCCGCGCGCGCCTTGCTCCTGCGCGTCACGCCCCTCTCGGCGCGCTTCGACGTCGGGCGCGTGTCCGCGGCGCTCGCGATCCCCACCTCGTGGCTCTACGCCGATTTTGCGGGCGGCAGCGGCTCGGCCCTGCGCGCGGCCGGCATGCTCTCCGTGGTCATGCTCGTGCGCGCGCTCGGCCTCAGGCCGAGCGGCGTGCGCGCCTTCGGCGGCTCGCTCCTCCTCGCGGCGCTGCTCGATCCGCTCGTCGGCAGCGACCCTTCGTTCGTGCTCTCCGCCGCGGCGACGGCGGGCCTGCTCGGGCTCGACAGGCCCATCGCCGCGCGCCTCGTGCGAGGCCCCGCGCCCCTCCGCTTCGTGCTGCGGCCCATCGCCACCACGCTCGCCGCGATGACCGGCTGCACGCCCTTCCTCGCGATGATGACGCCCTCCTTGCCGCTGCTCGGCATCCTCGCGAACCTCGTCGCCGCGCCGATCGGCGAGCTCGCGGCGCTGCCCGTTTGCCTCCTGCACGCCGCGCTCGCGTGGGCGCCGCCCGTCGAGCGAGGCGCGGCCCTGCTCGGCTCGGGCGCGCTCGTCGCCGTGCGCGCGGTCGCCCGCGTGACGAGTGACCTCGGCGGCATCGTCACCTTCCCGCCGCCCACGCCTTCCCAGCTCGCGGCCGTCGCCGTCACCGCGCTCGCGGCGGCGCTCGTGAAGGGCCGCGTCCGCCGCGGCGTGGCCCTCGCGCTCGGCTTCGCCGCGCTCCTCGTGCTGGAGCACGCCGCCGCGTTTGCTGGGAGCTCCAAGGGAGTGCTGCGCGTCCGCGCCCTCGACGTGGGCCAGGGTGATTCGATCCTCGTCGACCTTCCCGACGGAAAGACCATGCTCATCGACGGCGGCGGCTTCATGGGCAGCCCCGTCGACACGGGCACGCGGGTCGTGCTCCCCGTGCTGCGCGCGCTGCGCAAGGAGCGCGTCGACGTGGTCGTCCTCTCGCACCCGCACCCGGACCATTTCGGCGGCCTCGTCTCCACGTTGCCCGCGGTCGAGGTCGGCGAGCTCTGGGACACGGGCCAGGGCGAAGAACACGGCGCCGGCCCCACGTACCGATCCATGCTCGCGGATCTACGCCGCCGCGGCGTACCGATCCGCAGGCCCGACACGCTCTGCGGCAAACACGTGATCGGCGGCGCCACCATCGAGGTCCTCGCCCCCTGCCCCGGCTTCGCCCCCGACGAGAGCGCGAACGACAACTCCTTCGTCCTGCGCATCACCTACGGCAGCCGCTCCGCGTTGCTCGTCGGCGACGCGGAGGCCGCGGCCGAGCGCGCGCTCGTCGCGAAGGACCCCGCTGCCCTGCGCGCCGATCTGCTCAAGCTCGGCCACCACGGCAGCCGCACCTCCACGACGCCGCCCTTCCTCGACGCCGTCCGCCCGAGCGTCGCCCTCGTCTGCTCCGGCGTACGCAACCGCTATGGCCACCCCGATCCCGGCGTCCTCGCGTCCCTGGCCACGCGCGGCGTCACGATCGCCCGGACCGACCGGGGCGGCGACGTCGTCTGGGAGACCAACGGCGAGGCCGTCCACCTCTCGCGCCCCTCCGCCCGTTGAAGCGGGGATCTCGGGTGTTTCCGTGAGGAAATCGGCTGCGATCGCTTGCGCCCCCGGGGCTGCTGAAGGAGTCTCCTGCCGAATGTCACGTGACGTCACCGTGGCGACCATCCGGCGGCGGCTCGCCGGGGAGGTCGGCCGCCTCGACAAACACGCGCCCTGGCGCGTCGCGCTCGCCTACCCGTCGCCCTACCACACGGGCATGAGCTCGCTCGGCTTCTTGCAGGTCTACAAGTCGATCCAGAACGAGCCCGACATGGCCGCGGATCGCGCCTTCTTGCCCGACGACGATCACGGGCCGCGCGCCATGCCCATCACGTACGAAGCGCTCCGGCCGCTGCGCGACTACCCCGTGATCGCCATGAGCGTCGCCTACGAGCTCGAGTGCGCGGGCGTCGTCCGCCTGCTCGAAGCCTCGAACATCGCGGCGCTGCGCGAGGAGCGCTCGCCGCGGGATCCCTTCATCCTCGCCGGCGGCCCGCTGACGAACTCGAACCCGCTGCCGCTCGCGGCCTTCGCCGACGCCATCGTCATGGGCGAGGCCGACACGCTCGCCGTCGACGTCCTGCGCATCCTGCGCGACACGCCCTCCCGCGAGGACGCGCTCGACCTGCTCGCGAAGACCCCGCACGTCTTCGTCCCCTCGCGCCACGGCGCCTCCATGCCCCCGATCGCGCAGTGTGACGACGAGCTCTTGCCCGCATGGGCCCCGATCCGCACGCCCGAGACCGAGCTCTCGAACATGTTCCTCATCGAGACCGAGCGCGGCTGCTCGCGCGGCTGCGCGTATTGCGTGATGCGCCGCTCGACGAACGGCGGCATGCGCATCGTCCCCAAGGAAAAGATCCTCGGCCTCATCCCCGAGGACACGCGCCGCGTCGGCCTCGTCGGCGCCGCCGTCAGTGATCACCCGAAGATCGTGGAGATCGTCCGCACCTTGACCGACCGCGGCTGCGAGGTCGGCCTCTCCAGCCTGCGACCGGACAAGCTCAGCGACGAGTTCGTCGGCGCGCTCAAGGCGGCCGGCTACCGCACGCTCACCACCGCGATGGACGGCACGAGCGAGCGCGTGCGCGAGATCCTCGACCGCCGCGCGCGTATCCGCCACCTCGAGCGCGCGGCCGAGATGGCGCGCAAGCACGGCATGCCGCGCATGAAGCTCTACTTGATGATCGGCGTGCCCGGCGAGGCCGACGAGGACGTCGACGAGTGCGTCCAGTTCATCACGCAGCTCTCGCAGAAGGTGCCCATCGCGCTCGGCATCGCGCCCTTCTGCCCGAAGCGCAACACGCCGCTCGCGAACGCGCCCTACGCCGGCATCGACGTCGTCAACGCGCGCCTCGATCGGCTCCGCCGCGGCCTCAAGGGCCGGGCCGACGTGCGCTCGACGAGCGCGAAGTGGGCGTGGGTCGAGGCCGTGCTCGCGCAGGGCGGCGAGCCCGAGGGGCGCGCGCTGCTCCAGGCGGTGCACGAGGGCGGCACCTTCGCCGCCTACAAGCGCGCCTTCGAGGCGCTCGCCCCCAGGCCGAAGAAGCCGAAGAAAAGCCTCTCCGTGATCACCAGCGCATGAAGACCCTCGCGCTTGCTCCGGCTGATCCCGGAGGAATGGGTCCGAGCTTGTGGGCGAAGAGGTACGCTTGCGCTATGGAGGTCGTGGCATGAAGTCGGGAACGGTCCTTCAGATCCTCTTCATCGTGGCCGCGGCCATCGCCGTCTTCGGCTTCGTCACGGCGGCGAAGAACGATCAGGTCCGCGCGAGCTGCACCGCCATGTGTGGCCTCGGCCCCGCGTACGCCGGCCGCGATCGCCTCGCGCCCGACTTCGAGTTGCCCGACCTCGACGGCAAGCCCGTGCGGCTCTCGTCGTTCCGCGGCAAGGTCGTCTTCCTCAACTTCTGGACCGAGACCTGCGGCCCCTGCAAGGAGGAGATGCCCTCGCTCGCGAACTTCGCGCGCGTGCTCCGCGGCCGCAAGGACATGGTCCTCGTCACCGTCACGATCGACGAGGACCGCACGAAGGTGCGCGACCTCCTGCGTGTCCTGCTCGACGGCGATGCGCCCTTCCCCGTGCTCTTCGACGCGGACTCGGAGATCGTCGCGGGCAAGTACGGCACGAAGCTCTTCCCCGAGACCTGGGTGATCGACAAGAACGGCATCATCCGCGCTCGCTTCGACGGCGCGCGTGACTGGTCCGAGGCGAGCGCCGTCGAGATCGGCGAGATGCTCAAGAAGCCCGCGGGCCCGATCCTCGACTTCGGTTGCCCCGTCGAGTTCATCCAGGGCGTGCCGCGCGGCAAGCACGCTTCGTTGTGCATGGACGACTCGTGACGCTACATTGGCGCCGCCGATGACGCCCCGCAGGCCAGCCGATCTGGACGGAGAACCAAGCGCGCCCGACGAACGCGTCGTCGCCGCGCGGCAAGCGTTGCTCGAAGGCGTGGGCGCCGAGATCGCCGCCTCCTTCCCTGGCATCACGCGGCTCGGCGGGCAGGTCGTCGCCGCGCTTTACCTCGCCGACAGCCCGCGCTCGATGGACGAGCTCTCGATGGAGCTCGGTCGTTCGAAGAGCAACATCTTCGCGAACCTGCGTGGCCTCGAGGCCGCCGGCATCATCGAGCGCCGCCGCGAGTCCGGCGCGCGGCACGACTCCTACACGCTGCGGGGCAAGTACCCCGACGTGATCATCGGCGCCTACCTCGCGCGCCTTCGCCGCGTCGTGCAGGACAAACGCGCCCTCTCGCGCCGCGCGCTCGGCCTGCTCGGCGACGCGCAGGGCGACGAGGCGAGCGCGCTGCGCAAGCGCCTCGACGACCTCTCGCGCAAGTACGACCTCTTCGCCGAGCTGATGGACCGCTACGTCCCGAACACGGACGGCCCGGTCGACCTCGAGCGCCTCATCGCCCTCGTCCCCGAGCCCGTCCTCCGCGCGCTCACCACGGCCGTCAAAGCCGCCTTCTCCGTCGCCGACACGCTCGGCGCGGCCCGCGACGAAGCCGCGCGCCGCAACCACCGCAAGCGCTGATCAGCCCAGCCCCGTCTCGACGAACCGCTCGATCCGATCCCGCGTGATCCGCGCCATCGCCATCCGCTCGAGCTCCCCCGCGCCTTCCGCGAGCAGCTTGCACGAGAGCGCCTTCGCGTCGGCGACCGGCGCCGCTCCGTCTCCGAGCCACACGACCGTGTGCGGGGTCGCGAGCGCCTCGTCGAGCTTCACGATCGCTGGCGCTTCCAGCCCGATCTCTGCGAGCGCCGCCGTCACGTCGGCTGGCAGCGGCTGCGGCTCGCTGGTCGTCGCGCCGAGGGCGTCGGCGTGACCGAGCGCGCGCGCGACGGCTGCGCCGAGGGCCGCGAGCGCGCCGCCGTTCGCGTCCGCGAAGAGGAGCGGCCGATGGGTCTTCGTGGTCACGGCTTCGCCTAGTTCGTGTTGAGCTCGACGCGCAGGAGCTTGCGGCCGATGAAGAGGTAGTCGCCGTGCCCGAGCTCGCGCTCGCTCTTGATGCGCACGTACGTCCCGTTGCGGCTGTTGAGGTCCGTCAGCGAGAAGCGCCCGCCGCTCTCCTCGATGCGGCAGTGCGAGCCGGACATGTAGAGGTCACCGGGGAAGTTCAGATCGCCGCCCTCGCGCCCGATCTGCAGGGACGAGCCACGCGCGCACACCGTCATGCCCACGGCGCCGCCCTGCAGGATCTGCGTGAGGCGGAACGGGCTCGGGTGCTTCGGCGACGAGTAGAAGTAGGTGCCGTCCGGGTCTGCGCCGTCGGAGGGCTTGGGGCTCGAGTCGAGGCGGAAGAGCTGCTCGCCGGCGAGGAACGTGTCGCTCGGGACGATGTCGACCGTGCCGCGCACGCGGATGTACACGCCGTTCAGCGAGCCCTCGTCGCGCACGACGAGCTTGCCGTCTCGGTAGAAGAAGTTCGCGTGTTTCGGCGAGACGAACGGATCGTCGGGGAAGACGAGCTGACCGTTCCGGCCGACGATGTGCTGCTCGGCCTTGAGGTGGAAGGAGAGGCCATCCATGCCTTCGCCGCGGATGAGGATGAGCTTCGCCTTCGCCGGGTTCTGCATGTCCCCGAAGAAGAGCGTCTGCGCGTTGAGGATCTCCATCGGGACGGCCGTCCCGCACCTCCCGCAGAACTTGTGGCCCGAGGGGACGCCGCTCGAACAGGAACGGCAGACGTAGTTACGGGCTTGCTCCATGAGCTCCTCCTGCGATAAGTCCGCGAACTCGCTTCGTGCTGGGTTTTTCTGCGCGGGCCCGGCGAAGCCCGCGGGGCCGACGCGCCGGGGACCTGCCGAGACCGAAGTCGTCGAGGGCTGCGGCGTCACGGGCCGTTGCAGCGGCGGCGCTGGCGTCGTCGCGGGCCGCGCCGACACGGCCGGGCGCACGGGCGGCGGCGGCGGCGGCGTCGGCAGGACGGATTGCCGGCTCCCGAACAGGGCCAGATCGTTGTCGCATTCGGCGCAGCTCGCGGCGCCCATGGGGCTCCACGTGTCGCACTGACCGCAAACGATGCCTATCTCGTGCTGCTCGTTGCCCAACGTCGTTCCTCGGGGACATCCGGTTCTAGACGGCGATCACGAAGGGGGTCAAGCAACAAGGATCCCTTCCTCAGCGGATGACGGTCATGCGGGCGTCCGCGTCGCCCCAGCCGTTCTTGCCGACGAACCGGAAGACCACGCGCTCCTTGCACGAAGCGCGCTCCAGCGTACCGAACTCGCGAGAATCGTCGTAGAGGTCGATGTTGTCGCTGAGCAGGAAGACCATGCCCTCGCCCACCTCGGCCTTGAAGTTCATGGGGCTCGTCCTGGTCTTCGTCTGCCCGCGGTAAAACCAGCCGCCGCCCATCTCCACGACGCCACACTCGAGCTCGACCTCGGCGTCGGTGTTCGGGTGCACGGTCTCGTACTTGCGCGTCGGGCAGGCCTGGACGGGGTTGTAGCGCTTGCCGTTGATCTCCACGCTCCGCCCGGTGACCTCGACCTTGTCGCCCTCGACGCCGACGATGCGGCCGACCACGTACTGGGTCGGATCTTCGGGGTCCTTGCAGCGGACGAGGTCGCCGAAGCCCGGCGTGCCCCGGGTCAAGAGGAGCACGAAGTCCCCCCCGTCGAGCGTGGGGGCCACCGACGCCGAGAGCCGCGGCAGGGTCGGCACGGTCCAGGTCTTGAACAGGATCACCCGCAAGAGCACGAGGACGACGACCAGGCCGAGGACGGTATAGCCGAGCGCTTTGCCGAACTTCTGCATCGAAGCGCGGATCGTATCGCAGGTGGGGCCGTGGGGGCGAGCATCCGGCGCCCCGCGATCGAGGGACTAACGCTGGCAGCTCCGGAAGGGCGGCAGCTCGCTCGGGCTCGTCCCGTTCGCGATCTCCCGGGCGGCGGCGAAGAGCTCGCGCCACGCGTCGAGCCGCACGAAGATCGAGGGCGCCGCCGTCATCTCGTCGCCATCCATCACGGAGGCCGAGACCACGCCGACCACGTCTTGCGTCTTCGGGCTGTAGGCCGGTCCGCCCGAGTCGCCGGGGCAAACCGAGGCGACCGCGAAGAAGTCGCGCGCCCGCACCTTCGAAATCGGCCCGCCCGAGCGCTCGATCCGGTGGATCGGCCCTCGCGAGAGCGCGCACCTCCCGAACCCGATCGGGTAAATCGCCTCGTTCGGCGAGGGCGCCTCCTCGATACGCGGGCTCAGCGTGGGGACGCCGACGAGCTTGCGCGAGAGCACCAGGATGGCGATGTCGCCTTCCCCGGCCACGTAGCCGCAGTCGGGGCTCACGATCGCGCGCACCGTCACCTCGCCCCAGGGCAGGTCGTCGCCGCCGAGCTCGACGGTGAGGCTCTCCGGGTCCTTGTCGTGGTTCTGGACCGTCCCGTCCTCGTCGCGCTGCGAGACGCAATGGTGCGCCGTGAGCACGAGGTCCTCGGCGATGAGCGTGCCCGTGCAGGTCACGTCGCCCACGATGCGCACGACCGCGTTGACCTTGTTCTCGACGTCGAGGTCCACGGGCGGCTGGAAGACGAAGGGGCGATCCTCGGCCTGCCTGTGCGACGCGGGGGTCGCGATCGGGCGTTTTCCGGGCCCGGCGCAGCCGACGAGGAGGGAGGTGGAGACGAAGACGGTCGCCCAGGGCAGACCACTCGCGAGGCGGGCGCCGAGGGAGGAGGGCGGGGAGGAGCGGGGTTCGCGTCGGTTCAGCACGCTGGCCAAGGCCTCCCGGGTACGGAGGGAAGGTGGAATCCCGTCAACGCTTCCTGAGACGAACCAAAAGAAGAATCGTGACATGGCGGCGCCGATGGGGCATCCGACAACGCCGTCGTATTTTCCTTGGGTGCGTGTTTCTCGCGTCTCATGAGGCCCCCCGCGCGGCGCGTCAACGCATCGCGACGAGGCCGACCTTCTGCGTCGAGCGCTCGTATGCAGCCCGGACGGCGGCGGGGTCGGTCATGGGATCCTCGACGCCCGCGGCCACGACCTCCTTCAAGAACGCCGCCTGGCGCTCGGCCTTGGCGACCTGCCAGGAGCGGCAAGCCACTTCCTCGGCGTCGCAGGCGTCGATCGCGTCCTCGACGGCCGCGAGGGCCTTTCGCGCCTGTCCGCGGTGGAAGAGGGCGCGGGCCGAGACGTCGGCGACGCGGGGATCGAGCTGGATCTTGCGGGGGGCCTTCTCGATGACGGCGCTCGCGAGGCCGGGCTGACCGCGGTCGACGTAGGCCGAGGCGAGGGCGACGACGCTCTCGACGGTGGGCGCGAGCGACGCGGCCGATTCGAGCGCGGCCATGTCGACGGGGGACTCGGACACCGCGGCGGCGTCGGCCGGCAGCAGGCGCTTTCCGTGGGTGCCGGGGCCGATGGTGAGGACTGCCGCGATGCCCGCGAGGAGGATGCCGTTCGTGAAGAGGAGGCCCGAGCGCATGGGGGGAAGGACAGCGCTCCTCGGGGGAGGTTCCCGAAAAAAGAGCGCCCTTCAGTACGCCATGCCGAGGCCGAAGGTCAGGTAATCGCCGGGGCGGATCCGGAAGCGCTCGAGGCGCTCCTCGTCGCCGGAGACGCGGGTGTATTCGAAGAAGGCGTGCACCGCGAAGGAGCCGAAGTCCCGGCTCCTGTCTTTTTCGCCGACCCGCACGAAGAGGGAGCCGCGCAGCTTGTGCTCGCCGAAGCCGTCGTCCTCGAGGCCGTCCTCGCCGTCGAAGACGTTGCTCGCGGTGTTCGGGATCCATCGATACGTCGCCTCGGCCTCGATCCGGTCGGGCACGATCGGGAAGGCGAGGCGCGGCTTCAGGTAGCCGTAGCCGTGCGCGTTGAAGCCTCCGCCGATCGCGACGCTGAGTCGCAGGTAGCGGAACGCGAGGGGCTGCAGGACGAGGCCGACATTGCCGCCGATGCCGCCGAAGTACGATTTGACCAGCGGAAAGCCGAGCGTGAAATCCGCCTCCAGGCCGAACTGGCTGCCGAAGAGCGTGGGGATCGGGAGGAAACTCGCCCCGATCGTGAGGGCGCCGGTGCCCGCGATCGAAGGGTTTTGCGGGTCCTCCTCGAAGTCGACGACGGAGCCCGGCAGATACACGATGGCCATGCTCATGACGTGGCTGAGGCCGAGGCCGGGCGCGCGCTCCAGGAGGGCGTCCTTGTCTTCGAAGATCTCCGGGAGGGCCGCGAGCTTTTCGTCCGCGGCGCGGGCCTCGCCGGGCGCGAGGCAAAACGCGGCGAGGAGGATCGAGGCGACGCCCATCGGGCCGAGCCATCGTTTGCAAAGCTCCATGATCAGAACCTCGCCCCCGCCGTCGCGAAATAACCAAACTGCCCCGTCCACGGCCGCGCCGTCTCCACGCCCGCCGAGAGCGCGAGCCGCCAGAGCATCGCGTGCACCGACAAGGAGAAGGGAATCGGCCGCACCGGGTCCACGCGCATCGGCCGGCCGTCGACGTCGCGGTATTCGATGTCGTCGTCGGCGAGCAGGCCAAAGTCGAGGCCGCGGAAATTCAGGTCGAGCGCGGCCTGCGCATAAAACGGCCCCCAGGGGACGATGACGCGCACGGGCATACCGATGTATTTTTCCTCGACGAGGATGTCCTTGCCGGGGACGATGGCGCTCACGTCGCCGAAGCCAAAGCCCGTCTCGACGAAGAACCGCTCGTGGCTGTAGACGGTGAAGAGGAAGTTCATGCGATAGCCGCGGGCGTCGCCGAGGCCCGAGCCGAACCAATCGCGGGTATAAACGTCGAGCTCGAAGGCCTGCTGGCGATACGCGACGAGGGCCTTGGCGCCCTCCTCGCTGGCCTTGAGGGCGGCGGCGTTTCGCGCGGGGTTGTTGTAGGTGGCGGTGCGGCGGGTCTCGATGACGCGTTCGGTCTCGCCGCGGTTGTTGGTGCGGAGATAAGAGGAGGTGGTGGTCGTGGTGGAGTCGGGCATGGCCGCGGCGGTGGCGCCGAGGAGGTAAAAGAGGCCGCCCACGACGAGGCCCGAGATGACGCCGCCGCGCTCGACATAACGATACCCCGTGACGAACGGATTGCCCCTGCCGAGCGAGGAGCCGTACACGCCGCCGCCGCCACGCACGCTCGCGCCGACGGTGTAACCCGGGAAGACCATCGCGAGGGAAGCGCTGGTCTGCGCCTGGAACAAGGTCAGGCGGGGGGCAGGCGCGGGCTTCGGGGTGATGGGTTCGGGTGGGGGTGGCGGAGGTGGAGGCGGCGGAGGCGGCGCCTCGGGCGGGGGCGGCTCCGCGGAGGAAGAGGCCTCGGGCGGCGGCGGAGGCGGCGCCTCGGGCGGGGGCGACGCAGACGCGGTCGGGGCCGAGGGGGCCGAGGCAGAGGCGGAAGGCGTCGGCTGGGCACGCGCCTCCGGCGCGGCGAGCGTGAGGAGCAGAGCAGCCGGGAACAGGAAGCGATGTTGCTGGAAGGAGGACATCGGCCGGAGCTTCGAAAAAGGGCCGCGAGTGTAGCCCAAGTCGCGGCTCGGACGGAAGGGGCTTCGACGTCCTGGTGGCGGGTGAGGCCCGGCCGCCGGGCCGGCGAGGTCACGGGCGGATGCGCGTGATGAGAACGTCGTGCCCGCGCGTCTTCTTGAACATTGCCCTGAATGTCGCCTCTCCGGGCTTCACGGATTCGACACAATAAAATGTTTCGTTGAGCAGCAGGCAATCTCCGACACTCGTCATCTTCCGTCTAGCCCCCCTCCCAGGAGCCCCGTCAATCTCCACGGATCGACCATGCTCCCCGCTCCCTCCTCCACATTGCTTGCCCGCCCTCACCCACCCCGGCGGAGGCCGCCGCGCGCGTCGATACCATCCCTCGACCCTGCAAGCGGCATCCGCGAATCCGTCGACGCCATCAACCCACCCTGCGAACACCATCATCCGACCCTGCCCGCAGCATCGCCGAAGCCGCGGACACCATCCACCCACCCTGCGGGCACCATCGATCGACCCTGCCCGCGCCATCCACAAAGCCGCGGGCACCATCCACCCACCCTGCGGGCACCATCGATCGACCCTGCCCACGGCATCGCCGAAGCCGCGGACACCATCACCCCACCCTGCCCACGGCCTCCACGAAGCCGCGGGCACCATCCACCCACCCCGCGGGCACCATCGATCGACCCTGCCCACGGCCTCCACGAAGCCGCGGGCACCATCCACCCACCCTGCGGGCACCATCGATCGACCCTGCCCGCGCCATCCCTCGCCCCGCGAGCAAGATTCCGACCCTTGCAAACAAATCCGCCATGCCCATCCTCCCCATCCACCTCGCGCCATTGCGCGTGGAGACCGCATTGCACCCATGCCCCCCTCTTGGGGAGGAGACCACCATGCCGAATCTGGAGCCCATCGCGCTCGACATCCTCGTCCACGATTGCACCGCGCTCGCGCCCTTCCTCGTCGACCTGGCGTCCGGGGAGCGCCGAGGCTTTTGCACGGAACAAGATGGCTTCTCGGAGGTCGTCTCCGAGATCCTCACGAACCAGGCCGCGCTCGGCGATATCGCCGGGATCACCAAGTCCGATTTCGAGTCCTTCCAGCAGTCCAACAGCCGCGTCGCGATGATCGACGCGCACCTGCCCGCCCTCAAGAAGCTCGTCGAGGTGATGGAAGAGACCCGGGCCCTGGAAGACGACAAGAGGCAGCGGCAGGTGAACGCCTTCGCCGTGGCCATCGAGCGCCGCGCCAGGACGACGAGGAACGAGAGCCTGCTCGCGAAGTACGAAAAGACGCGCAAGTACCGGTCCGCCCTCGCCATGAAGGGCCTCAAGACGCGGAAGAAGAAGCTCGCAGAGGCGGCGCAAGCAGAGTCGCAGGCCACGCCGGCCGAGGGCTAGCAGCCCCGTCCCCCGCCCCGCTCCCGCCCCTCACTCCCCCGGCAGCACCACCAGGTCGTCCCGATGGATGACCACGATCTCCTCCCCATCCTCCTCCCGCTTCTGCCCCGCCACCCGCGCCGCGTCGGACGGTGACAGGCGGCAGAGCCCACGCGCGATCTCGCGGCCGTCGGGGTCGACGACGGAGACGGCGTCCCCAGGCTGGAACGTGCCGCGCACGCCGAGCACGCCCACCGCGAGGATGCTGCGGTTCCGCGCGCAAATGGCCTCGGCCGCGCCACGGTCGACCAGGATCGCGCCGCGTGGACGCAAGGTGTAGGCGATCCAGTGCTTGCGGGCGCTCAAGCGCTGCGGGACGGCAGGGAAGAAGGTGCCGACGTCCTCGCCCCCGACGACGCGCCCGAGGATGCCAGGCTCGCGGGCGTGGGCGATGACGACGTGTGCACCCGCGAGGGTCGCCCGGCGCGCGGCCTCGACCTTGCTGGTCATGCCACCCGTGCCGACGCCCGAGGTCGAGCCACCCGCGAGCGGGCGCGCCTCCGTGGCGATGCTGCGCACGAGCGGGACGCGGCGGCCCCCGGCGTCGAGCAAGCCCTCGACGTCGGAGAGCAAGAGCAAGAGGTCGGCGTCGACGAGGGGCGCGACCATACTCGCGAGCTGGTCGTTGTCGCCGAACTTGATCTCCTCGACGGCGACGGCGTCGTTTTCGTTGATGATCGGGACGCAGCCCGCCTCGAGCAACGCGCCGAGCGCGCCGCGGGCGTTGTTCGTGCGGGCGCGGTCGGCGAGGTCGGCGTGCGTGAGGAGGACCTGCGCGACGGGGATGCCGACCTTGTCGAAGGCCTCCTCGTAACGCTGCATGAGGATCGATTGGCCCGCGGCGGCGGCGGCCTGCAGCCAGGCGATGTCCTTGGGGCGGCTCTTCAAGCCGAGCTTCTGGATGCCGTGGGCGATGGCGCCGCTCGAGACGATGACGACGCTACGCGCGCCACGCTTGCCGTGGCCCCCCCGGTAGGCGGCGACGTCCTCGGCGAGGCGGTCCCAGGCGTCGCCGGTGAGGCTCTTCGAGCCGATCTTGAGGATCACGCGCCGCGTCTTGGCGAGCAGCACGCGGGGATGGGAAGGGTCGACGGCGCCCGGCTCAACCATCGTGGCTCACGACCTCGTCGAAGGCTGCCTCGAGGCGGCGCTCGACGTAACTCGGCAAGGACGCGCCCGTGAGGATGGCCGTGTCGATCCAGCGGGTGAACTCGTCGCGCAGGTCCTCGACCGAGTCGGGCAGCGTGATGGGCGTGGGGCGGAGCATGGGGGAGAAGGCGTGCAGGAAGGCGCGGTCGATGGTCTCGCGGATCTTGCGGGCCTCCTCGGCGTGGATGCGGACGGCCCCGGACTGGCGGACCTGCGCGACGTAGCGGTCGAAGAGGTGGCCAAAGGCGAAGACCTCGAGCGCACGAGCGACGTTGGTGAGCGCGCCGAGGGGGCCGAGGCCACGCTTCAAGATGGCGAAGCCGATGGCCTCGGCAGCCTTGCGGCCAAGGGCGCGGGCGGCGTTTTGCTCGCTGTCGACGTTGGCCAGGAGCGCGCGAGCGTCGGTGGTGAGGCTGATGCCGTGGCGCGTGGCGGTGTCGTGGGCGAGGGCGCCGCGAAGGCGCGTGACCATGCGGTCGGGCAGGATCGGCAGCGGGATGGCGAGCGCGCCCATGGCCGCCACGGAGAGCACGGCGAGGCGGCCAGTCGGCGCGCTCGCCGCCGTGGGGACCGCGACGGTGCTCTGGCTCTGCGGGCGGACGGCAGCGGCGGGGGTCGTCATGGCCCGACCGTACCCGAGCGGCCGGCGGAGGGGCAAGCCCTCACCCCCCGAGCGGCGCTCCACCCCCGTACACCTGGCCGACGATCGACGCGATGAGCGCGTCGGACAGAATCACGCCACGCGCCTGCCGCCACGCGACGTGGCCGTCCGGCCGGATCAAGAGCGCGCCGTCCGGCTCGATCTGGAGCGCCGTGTGCACCGCGGCCACGTGGCAGGCGGGGATGTCCGCCGCGCGGAGCTCGAAGAGCCGGACGCCGTGGCGCGCCTCGACGTCCCCGAGCCGCGCCTCGACCGCGGCGCCGACGAGCAGGATGGAAGCGCGGTAATCGATGATGGCTCGACTGCCGCGGCGCCGCGTATTGCCGTCCAGCCAGACATGGGGGAATCGAGCGCCCGGCCGCGTGGAGGGGACGTACGAGGAGACGTGGTCACCCGTGGCCGGCGGCGGCGTGCCGTCGCGCAGGATCGCGCCCTCTTCGTAGGTGTAGCCGAGGTCGAGCCCGATCCGGTCGAAATGGGAGCGCTGGTGCGCGATGGCCAAGAGGACACGCTCCCGCACCGCGGGGTCACGATGGTACCGCGCGAGGACACCCTCGCCGTAACGCTGCGCCTGTCGCTCGGCGAAGGCGCGCAGAGCTTCGGGCAGCGCGCGCATCGTGGAGCTCGCGAGCGCCTCGGTGACCCATCGCGCGTCGTCGACGTGAATGCCGAAGGCCTCGGCGACCTCGCTCATTCGCTCGAAGTTGAGGCGGCTCTCGTCGCAGTTCGTCTGGATCACCGGGCGGCGCTCGGCCTCGTAGGTGTCGAGCAGGCAGGGCGGGGCGCGGCCGTCGAGCACCATGGCGAGCTTCCAGGCGAGGTTGTGCGCGTCGCCGATCCCGGAGTTCATGCCGAGGCCGCCGGTGGGCGGGAATCGATGGGCCGCGTCGCCGACGAGGAAAACACGCCCGCTCCGGAAGCGGTCGGCGACCTGCGCGGTCATGCGCCAGTGGCTCATCGAGGTGATCTCGATGTCGACGTCGTCACGCCCGAGCGCCGCCTTGATCTTCTTCTGCATCACCTCGGGCGTGTATTCCTCGATCTTCTCGTGGGGCGTCGCCACGGGGTAATGGAAGACCCAGCGCTTCTCGACGTGGTGGGCGATGAACACGCTGCCCGGCGCTCTGGGGGAGAAGATGAAGTAGAGCTTGCCCCGGGTGCGGACGACCCGGTGGAGGTCCGCCTGGAAATAAGCATTGACGAAATCGAGCAGCTTGTCCGGGCCCCGCATCTCGATGCCGAGGGCCTTGCGGCTCCGGCTGCCCGCGCCGTCGGCGCAGAGGACGTATTCGCTCCGGACCGTGAAGGTCTCGCCCGTCGCCCGGTCCTGGATCCGACTCGTGACGCCCTCGCGGTCCTGTTCGAACGACTCCCACTGGTGGTTGTAGAGCACCCGGATCCGCGGCGAGGCGAGGACGTGCCTTCGGACGACCTTCTCGAGCTCGACCTGGGAGACGTTGAGGTAAGGCATGGGCGCTTCGAGGTGCTCGCGGTACTTGCGCCCGGCGCTGCCGGCGTGGAGATCGATGCAGCCGAACTCCTCCTGAATCGTGTCGCAAAAGAGGATCTTCGCGGCGTCCTCGGCCGGAGACGCCTCCGCGGCGAGCTCGTCGTAGCCGAACCCGAGCTCGTGGAGGATCTCGATCGAGCGCGCGGAGAGCTCGTGCGCCTTGGGGTGCGTGTCCGGCCCGTCCCGGCGCTCGACGAGCAGACAATCGATGCCACGTTTGGCGAGGCATAAGGCGCTCACCATACCCGAAGGCCCAGCGCCGATGACGAGGACGGGAGCGGCGACGGTTCGATCACTCATGTGGTTTTGCCTTTCGGGTGGCAGAGGCGGACGCCGGCGAAGAGCAGCGCCGCGGACGTGCCGAGGTGGAGCATGGCCGGCGGGAGGAAGCCGAAGAGGACGCGGCCATCGGCGTCGAATTCGGCGCCCGCCGCGTTCTTGAAGGCGGCAGCCACGAAGAACCCGCCGATGTGGAGGGCGCCGAGGAGGGCGCCCGTGTGGATACGCGCGAGGGAGCGGGGGGTGGCGGTCCAGAACAGGTAAATGGAGGCGAGCGCGCCGAGGGCACCGCCGCTGATGAGCCAGAGGAGGTGGAACCTCGCGTGCCCCGGCCAATCGGGGTTCCGGAGGTGGTGCGGGTCGAAGACGTCGATCCCCGCGGTGAGGAGGCCGTAGGTGAAGGCCGAGAAGATACAGAGCGCCTTGCCCACGACCCAGGTCGTGGAGGAAGGCGGGGGCTCGGAGCTCATGCGAGCAAGGAGAGCACGGGCGCCGGGGGGGACGATGGCCAGAGGTGGCCAGGGGGTGGCTGGAAATGAGCCATGGTCCCCGCGGGGTGGCTCAAGGGGGAGGCGGGCACATCATGACGACCGGCGGCGTGCACGCCGCGTCCGCCTCCACCTGGACGATCTGCATCATGCCGATGTCCTCGTGTTGCAACATGTGGCAGTGGAGGACGTACGAGCCCGTGTAATGGAGGAACCGCGAGCGGAACGTCAACGTCCCGGCGAACCCGTTCATGTCGTAGCCCTCCTTGGGCAGGAAGATCGTGTCGCGCCACATGGGGTGCGCGGGCGCCTTTCCGTTGATGGACGTCACGAGGAAGGAGTTGACGTGGATGTGGAAGGGGTGGAGCGATGCCATTTCCTGGACGTTGTTGATCGTCCACTCCTCCACGGCGCCGAGCGCGACGCACTGGTCGACGCGGCCTTCGCAGAACTCCTTGCCGTCGATCGTGAAATGGTATCCCGCGGTGCTATCTGCGCCCGGATCGACGGCGACCTTGAACTCGAGCGTCCGCGTGTTCGTGATCTGGTTCCCGGGCTTCATCGGGTCGTCGAAGGAGGGGTAGAGCGCGGGCGTCTTCATCGACGTCGGGATCTGGATGCTCGTGTCCGGCTCTCCCTCGACGACGATCGTGGCGAGGACCTGCGGCGTGGAGCAAGCAAAGCCGAGGTCGTAGCCGAGGGTCACCATCTGGTACGTGCCCGCGTCGAACCGGGCGAGGATGTCCACGCGGGCCCCCGGCCCGACGAGGTATTCGACCTCCGAGACGGCATTGGCCATCGGCATCGGCAAGGGCTCGGCGTAGGTGACCCCGTCCGTCGCCACCTGGACGTAAGGGACCGACTGCGCGCGGAGCGCGTTCTTCGCGGCCTCGAAGGCGGCGTGCTCCGCCGGGTCGAATTTCTTCGCCGGGCAGTCGTAATCGAACGGCGTGTAGCCGGCCTTCGGCAGGGACGTCGCGGGGTCCACCTGATCGTCCGGCACGCGGACGTACACGACGTCGACCGGCAAGTGGAAGCCGGCGTGAATGAGGCGATGACGCTGCACCTCGCTCGGGCGCATGCGGAGGATCGGGTTGACCTGGCCATTGATGTGGAAGAAATCCACCGTCCCAGCCGCGTCGGTCACGATCTCGTTGTAGGTCGCGAGGCGGGTCGTGCCATTGCAGGTCTGGAGCATGAACTCCCCGAGGACGAGGAGCTGCTCCTTGCCCTGGCCCGGCTGCGGATCGGGCGAAAAGAGCTTGTCGAGGTCGTCGTTCGCCTCGTCGCGGATGAGGATCGCCCCGGCCATGCCGCCGAAGACCTGGATGGCGGTCGAGCGGTGGACGTGCGGGTGATACCAGTACGTCCCGGCGGGGTGATTGGCCAAGGTCCCGTCCGGCATGCCGACGCCCTCGGGGATGTCGAACACGAAGATGTAACTACCGCCGGGAGGGATCTCGAGCAGGACGTCGTCGCCGGGCGGCCCGGGATCGACGTGCAGCCCGTGGACGTGGAGGTTCGTCGTGTTGTTGCTGTGCCCGGGGAGGTGGCCGTGCGCGCCACCGCCGCCGCTGCTGCTCGAGCTGCTGCCGCCCATGATGCCGCAATCGGCGGGGTCATTGGCGCTGCCGTCGTCGGGGAGGTTGTTGATGAGCGTGAAGCGGATCGTGTCGCCGGGCTGGACCAGGAGGGTCGGGCCGGGGATCGCGCCCGAATAAGCGCCATTCTCGAAGCTCGCCGTGCCCTGCTTGACGGTGACGTCGGTATAGGCGCGGGTCATGAAGGTATACGAACCCACGGTGACCTGCGTCGCGGTGATGGTCACCTCGATGTCGAGCAGGCGGCCCTGGGATCGGACCCAGGCGGGCTGAAAGAGCTCGGGGGCCACCGCCAGGTTCGGCGGCGGGGGGAGGACGGGATCGTCGCCGCACCCGAGGGTATCGGGCAAGAGGAGGCCCGCGCCCAGCGTGGCGCCGAGCCTCAAGAAGCCGCGCCGATCGAGCGATATCGCGAGGCCGGAAGAGCGTTTGTCGTGCCTGTTTTCATCATGCATGTAAGGACCCCTCGTGCGTCTTCGGTCGGCCGGGAGGACCGGGGAAGGACGCGGCCGCACCTGAAACCATAGGACTCGATGCAGGCGCGACACAACAGCACCCGTCGTGCCAGGCATCGACCCCTTTTATTCTCGCGCGTTTGCAGGGGGCGCGCGGGGCGCGGCGGTGTAACAGGTACATCCGCGGTACGGTCATGATACAGTCGCGCGCACGCGAGGCGCCCGGACCGAGCCGCTCAGCTCATCGCGTCAATGCTTCGAGGGCACGTCGTCGAAGTCGAAGCGGTAGATGTCCTCGAGCGGCGCGCCGGGCTTCATGAGGGCGTGCTCCTTGAGGAAGCCGGTGCGCAGGTCGTAGACCCAGCCATGGACCGTGGGGCGATTGTACCGCGCCCAGGCGTGCTGGACGATGCTGGTCTCGGCGAGGTTCTGCACCTGCTCGGTGACGTTGAACTCGACCAGGCGGTCGAGGCGCTTCTCGGGGTCGGCGATGGTCTCGAGGTCGCGGCGGTGGGCGCGGTAGACGTCCTTGATGTGGCGAAGCCACTTGTCGATGAGACCGAACGAGCGGTTCGTCATCGCGTTGCGCACGCCGCCGCAGCCGTAATGGCCGCAGATGATGATGTGCTTCACCTCGAGGACCTCGACCGCGTACTGGAGCACGCTGAGCATGTTGAAATCGGTGTGGACGACGAGGTTCGCGACGTTCCGGTGCACGAAGAGCTCGCCGGGCTCGGTGCTCGTGACGGACTCGGCCGGGACGCGGCTGTCGGAGCAGCCGATCCACATGAACGCAGGGGTCTGCGTGGTCGCCGTGCGCTCGAAGTAGTCGGGGCGAATGGCGAGCTTCTCGGCGACCCACGCTTTGTTGGCGAGCAGGAGTTTCTTGTACGCATCCATGACGATCACCTCGTCGCCGCCGGCAGCTCGCCGTCGGGGCGCTTTCCGCGCAGGTTCTTGAATTCGACCTTGATGTCCTTGAACTTCGCCGTCTCGCGATAGTCGTCGAGCACCTCGAAGGCGTCCCGGTCGACGTGCAGCGCCCGCGTGCCGTCGATGATGAGCGTCGCGCCCTCGGGGATCCTCGAGAGCTTCTCCTTGAGCTCGGCCTTGTGCACGAAGCTGATGTCCTTGTTGAAGCGCAAGAGGTAATAGTTGTCCTGCGAGACCACGATCATGGCCGCGTGCGAGTTCGTGCGAATGACGAAGAAGACGCCGAACGCGAGGCCGATGAGGACACCCTTCAGGAGGTCGGTGAAGACGATGGCGACGATCGTCACGAAGAACGGGACGAACGACGAGAGGCCCTCGCGCCACATCTCCTGAAAGAGCGCGCGCGGCATGAGCTTCGAGCCGATGACGATGAGGATGGCGGCGAGCGCGGCGAGCGGGATGCGATTGAGGACGCGGCCGAGGAGGAGGACGGCGACGAGCAAAAGAAGGCCGTGGAAGATCGTCGACCAGCGGGTGCGATTGCCGGCATACACGTTCGCGCTCGTGCGCACGACGACGGAGGTGACCGGCAGGCCGCCGAGCAGGCCCGAGGTGAGGTTGCCGAGGCCCTGCGCGATGAGCTCGCGGTTCGGCAGGGCGATCCGCTTGTACGGGTCGAGCCGCTGCCCCGCTTCGAGGGCGAGGAGCGATTCGAGGCTCGCGACCGCGGCGAGGGTCACGCCCGTGACGTAGACGCCCTCGTCCCGCAAGGCCGACCAGGCAGGGCGCGTGAGCTCGCCGAAGATGTCGAGCGGCGAGCCGAGGATCGGGAGCGTGACGAGGTGGCCGTCCTCGCCCCGGAGGTAAAACCCGGCCATGCCGCGGAGGCGAAAGAGCTCGTTCAAGAGGGTGCCGACGACGACGACGACGAGCGGCGCAGGGACGAGCTTGAGGGCCTTGGCGCGCGGGGCGACGAATTTGTCCCAGGTGAGCAGGATGCCGAGCGAGGCGCCCGAGATGAGGAGGGCGCCAGGGCTCGCGCTGAGCAGGGCCTTCACGATGGCCGAGAGGGTGTTCTCCTTGCCGTCGGGCTCGATGAAGCGCATGTCCATCTCGAAATCGAGGTCCCGGCCGAGGGCGTGCGGGATCTGCTTCAAGACGATGACGATGCCGATCGCCGCGAGCATGCCCTTGATGACCGCGTTCGGGACGTAGTCGGCGAGGGCGCCGAGGCGCAAGGCGCCAAAGGCGAGCTGCAGGACGCCGGCGAGGATGACGGCGACGAGGAACGCAGGATAACCGAGGTTGTGGATCGCGGTCGCGACGATGACCGTGAGGCCGGCAGCCGGGCCGCTGACGCTGACGTCCGAGCCCGAGAGGAAACCCACGACGATGCCGCCGACGAAGCCAGCGACGAGGCCAGCGAGCAGCGGCGCCCCGGACGCAAGCGCAATGCCGAGGCAGAGCGGCACCGCGACCAGAAAGACGACCAGGCCAGCCGCGGCGTCGTAGCGGAGGTAGTCCTTCCCGATGTTGTCCTTGAGCGTCATCGCACGATGCGCTTACAGCCGGCGCGGGGCGGTTGCCAGATGGAAGCGCATGAGGAGCGTCGAGATTCCGACGATGGGGACGTTGAGAACGTCGGGGGCCTCCTGTAAGGTGCGCGGCCGTTTGCCCCGGAGAGCCGGGCTGCAGGAGAAATGGCCCCCATGTCGATTCGTCGTCTGCGCCTTCGTTCGTTCGTGACCCTCGTGCCAGCCGCGCTCGGCCTGTGTATCTCGGCCCTGGCCGGTTGTGGCGGCGGCGCCACCACGGAAGCCGCCCCGAAGACGACGGAGCAAGCCAAGACGGAAGGCGCCCCGGCGAGCCCGGCGAAGGAGGGCGCATCGACGGAGGTGAAGGCGCCCGAGGGCGCCGCGCCCGCGCCCGCGGTGAAGGCCGCCGGGCCCAAGGAGAAGGAGCCCGAGAACCCGCCGAAGGACCACAAGGACATGAGCGTGGGGCTGATTTACCGGATCAAGGGGCTCAACTGAGCTTCCAGCGGGCGAGGGGGTGCTCGGCATACGAGCGCCCCTCGTCGGTGCTGTCGATGTCCTGGCGGAAGTCGTAGTTCTTGAAGGAAAAACGGCGCGGGTGGACGCGCAGGGCGGGGGCGCCGCTCGGGGCGCGGTGGAGGGACGTGACGCTGTAGGCGTGGCCGTGGGGGATGTCGCGCTCGCGCCCGCCGTAGACCGCGCCCGCGATGATGCGGAGCGTGTCGGCGCCGCCGCCGGTGACGATTCGCTCGCTCTTCGCGTCGTGGACGTGGCCGGCGAGGTAGGCGTGGGCGCGGCTCGCGAAGAATCGCGCGAGGTCACGCTGCTCGGCGAGCCAATCGTCCTCGAGGGGGTGATGGCCGAGGACGAGGACGAGCTCACGATCCCGCGCGGCGTCGTTGAGGAGGGCGCGCTGGCGCTGGCCGAGGCGTAACTTGCGCGGGTCGTCGTCGCCCGCGGCGAGGAGGGCGGTGTTGACGCCAATGATGCGGACGGACAAACCGTCGCGGGCCTTCTCGAGGCTGGTCCAGAAGAGGTCGCGGCAGGCGGGGGCGAAGCTCTTGGCGAACTCGAGGTAGGCGCTCTGGCGGCGGCGGAGCAGGGCTTCGTCGTCCTCGTCGTCGAGGGCCTCGTCGAGGTCGTCGTCGCCGCTGCGAAGGCCGCGGAGGAGGCGCTTGACGGTGCGATCGGCGTCGGCGCCGCGGTCGACGTCGTGGTTGCCGGGCACGACGAAGATACGGTCGGGGGAGAGGCCGAGCCGGCCGGCGACGTCGAGCAGCCATTTCGAGGCGTCGGCATATTGATCGGGCTTGCCGCTCCAGGCGATGTCGCCGGTGACGAGGATGGCGTCGGGGCGCGGGAGGCCCTGGCGTTCGAGGGAGGCGAGGTCGTCGCGGAGAATGGCGAGGATCTGGGATTGGTTGTGCCGATCGCCGGCGCCCGGGAGGCCAAAATGCAGATCCGAGAGGTGCAGCCAGGTGAAGAGGGCCGCGGGCTCGGGGGCGGGAGCGGAGGCGGTCATTGAAGGGGAGGCGGCGGCGGAGGCCGTCGCGGAGGCCGTCGCGGAGGCGGCCGTGGGCGTGGCGCCGAGGGCGCGGAGGGCGGCGACCTTTTCGGGGCCGGCCTCGTCGAGCAGGGTCTTCCAGGCGGGGCACGATTCGACGAGGTCGAAGCCGGTCATCAGGGACGCGTATTCGGCGTGGGCGAGGGCGAGCGCGCCGAGCGGGCCTTCGAGGCGGCCATGGTGCTGGCGAAGGAGCCTGGCGTGCTCGTCCCAGGCGAACGCGACCCAGAAGGCATCGACGGGGTTCTGATCGAGCCACGTCTCCCAGGCCTCGTCCGAGGACTTTTCGTCGGCGGGGTGGATGTGCAGGTGGCGGCTCAAGGCGAAGAGCCATTCATTGGCCGCGATGGTGCCCGCGTCGGCGAGCAGGACGGGGAGGGCGAGGGGGTTTTTCAGGTCGAACGAGAGGTTCGGCGGGCGGGACTCGGCGTGAATGCCGAGCCGGGGGCGGTGGATGTAGATGAGCCACCAGAAATCGTCCTGCTCGAGCACGCGGGCGACGTGCGCCTCCTCGCCGAGCGCCTGATCCCAGCGGGCCTCCCAGTCGAGCGCGTCGGCGGAGCCTTCGCCGCCGAGGAGCGAGGCATAACGACGACGCTCGGGCGCGGGGACGAGGTCACGCACGAAATCGCGGCCGAGGGTCGGGCCGAAGGCGCGCAAGAAGGCGCGGCCGAGGGTGCGGAAGAAGTCGCGGACGAAGTTCTGCGCGAAGGCGCGGCCGAAGGAGCGGAGGATGTCGCTGCGGAGGTCGCGGCCGAGGGACTGGACGAATTCACGGACGAACGTGGGCTTGGGGTTGCCGGTGAAGGAGCGCGGAAAGCTCCAGGCGAAGGTGCGGACGACGGTGCGGACGAAGGCCGTGGCGATATGGCGGACGGCGTCCTCGGGGATGGGCTCGCTCCGGGGGAAGGCGGCGAGCGCGCCCTCGTTGAACCGGACCATTCGCTCGATGAGGGGGAGCTCGACGAGGTCACAATCACCCATGCGATCGCGGGCGAGCTTCGGGTGGCAGAGCTTCGTGGTGATCGGCGCAGGCCGGGGCGCGGCGGAGAGCTCTCTCGGGATCTCGCGGAAGGCGAGCGGGGCGGTGAGAGAATGGGTCCAGTCGGAGAGGCGCCAGCCATAAGGCGACTGGAGGAGGAAATGGACGCGCTCGGGGTAATGCTCGGTGTAGGCGAGGCGGGACTCGATCTCGGCGCGGATGCGCTCGCGGAGCCAGCGCGCGGCGCCGAGGAAAGGCGCCTCGGAGGGGACAGGGCTCTCGGAGAGGCCGGTGAGCCAGCCGAGCGTGGTGCGATAAACGGCGGTGCCGCCGAGGTCGGCGAGGGCCGTCGCCCAGTGGTCGACGGTGGAGCGCTCGTCGAGCAGGGTGCCGAGGGCGGGTTCGTCACGGAACACGACGAGGTCGGGCAGGAGCTCGGCGAGGTCGGGGCGGGCGCGAATACGATCGGCCGCGCCGGGGAGGTCGCCGAGGAGCTTGGCTTCGAGGTGGAGGGCGGCGAGGGCCTCGGCCGAGTTGCCTTTTTCCTGGAGGTCGGCGCAGGCGGCCCGGAGCTCGCCGCGGAGGTCGGCGTCGCCGAATTCGCAGATGTCGTCGAGGACGAGGAAGATGTCGCCGGAGAAGGCGGGCTTTCGGGCCCAGCGGGCGAGGAGGACGGAGAGTATGACGCGGCGGTCGCGCTCGCGGGCGACGAGGCCGTCACGAATGGCGCGGCCGAGCGTGAGCCAGCCGGGGTGCTCGGGGGATTTCGCGAGCGCGTCGACGAGGTCGCCGACGAGGTCGCGGACGAGCTTGCGGCGGCGCTCGCCGCGCTTCTTGGCGAGGACGAACCAGCGGAGGAGGAGGACCTCTTCCCAGGCGCCGTCGCCGAGGTGCTGCCGGACGAACTGGCCCTCGTCGTCGTCGTCGACGTCGAAGCTGTCGGCGTGGGCGGCGAGGTATTCCTGGAGGGTGAGGTGCAAGAAGGAGAGCTTGCCGCCGCCGCGGTCGACGAGGAGGCCGACGCGGTCGCAGGCGAAATCGATGAAATCGCGCATCTCGGCGTGGGCGATCTCGTGGGAGATGTCGCGCTCCTCGTCCTCGGCGCGCGCTTTGTGGAGGTCGGTGAGGAAATCGAGGGCGTCGTCGCGGGAGAAGAGGCCGCGGACGCCGTGGAGGCTGCCGCTCGGGTGGGACTGGACGTGGAGGGCGAGTTTTTCCAGGTACGTGCGCGGGAGCTCGGTGCGCAGGCCGCGGCGCTCGAAGGCGTGTTTTTCGGGGCGCTCCTTGGCGTCGAGCCAGGTGCGGAGGAGCATGTCGACGCATTTCTCGTAGAGCTCGCCGCGCTCCTGGGGCAAATGGCCGAGGAAGCGGTGGACGAAGGCCATGAGCGTGAGCAGGAGCGGGTTCGTGGCGAGGGCGCGGACCTGCGAGGTGCGGAAGACGGCGCGACGGAGGGAGGATTTCTGGTCGTCGCGGCGGCGCTCGTTGTCGGGGATCTGGATCTGGTACCAGCGCTTGATGAAATGGTCGATGTCCTCGTCGGCGAGGGGGCCGATGCGGAGGTGCTCGAATTCGATACGAGGGAGCGCGATGTCGGCGGTGTAGCCGTGGATGCGGGACGTGACCCAGACAGGGCAACGCGGGTATGCGGCGCGAAATTCACGGACGGCCCTGGCGACGCGGCTGCGGGTGGAGGCGGAGCCGACCTCGTCGAGGCCGTCGAAGAGGACGATGGCCTCGCCCATCCGGAGCGTGGCCTCGAAGAACGCGGGGTGGGCATTCGGGAGGGAATGGTCCGAGCGGGCCCGCGCGGCGAGGAAATCGATCAGCGAGAGCTCGCTCTTGTGGGACTCGAGGGCGTATTCGCGCAGGGAGACGAAAAGAGGGACGCGCCACGGCGGGGATCGATACCCTTCGAGGCTGACGCTCGGATCGGAGTGCAGGAGCGAGAGGAACGCGAGGAGCGTGGTCTTGCCCATGCCGGGATCGCCGAGGACGAGGGCGGAGGAGCCACGCTTGAGGAGCTCGGCGAGCGTCGGGTTTTTCCGATCACGGTCGTCGGTGATGAACCGCGTGGGGACGAAGAGATCCGCGAGGCGAATGTCGCCGCGGGCGTCCTTCTGGCGGAGGGCGTCCGGGGGAAAACCGAGGAGGCTGAGGTGTTCGAAGGCGCGGGCGACGCGCTCCCGATAAAGGCGGCCGAAGGCGTGGAAATCGAAGCCGTCGTAGCCGGGGAGCAGCGCGCGGGCCGCAGGGGATTCGGGGTAATAACGGGCGAAGAGCGCGGGGACGAGGCGGAGGAGCTTGACGAGCTCGGACCTCGACCAGGTGCGCACGGTCCGGACGGTGTCCCAGGCGCGTACGTCGAGGATACGCACCGGGTCTTCGATGCTCCTCGGATCCGCGTCGACGACGTGGCCAGCGAAGTCGAAGCCTTCCCGCTGCGCCCACGCCTGGACGAGCTCCTCCGCGAGGACGGTGAGCTCCCGCGTCCACACGCTCCCCGACGAGAGCCGCTCCGTGAGCGGCGGGAGCGCCTCCCCGTCGGCCAAAACCCCCGGCAGCGACCCCGCGAAAAGCGCAACGTCGTCGTCTCGATGCATCGATCCGCCCTCCCCCGAGGACGGAGCTTAGCCCACGATCGGGAACATCTCCACGAGCGGCGCCCGCGCGCGGCTCGCCGCCGCGACGATGTCCTTCGTCGAAGCCTCGGCCGAGAGCCGCACGCTCATGCGCAAGGGGCCACCCTTGACCTCGATGCCGCGGGCGAGCAATTCCTCGCGGAAAGGTCCAGGGTTCTTGCGAATGGTGACGCCATACACGCGGACGCCGGCGAAGAGCTCCTCGGGCGCGCCTTCGAGCACGAGCGCGCCCCCCGCGAAGACGAGGACGTCACTCGCCCCGCGGGCGAGGTCACCCTCGGGCGTGCCGGGTTCGAGGCGCTCGGCCGAGAGAATGGCCGTGCGACCTTCGGTGGCGCGAGCGAGGGCGTTCATGACGAACACGGCCGCAGAGCCGTCGAGGCCCGCGAGGGGCGCTTCGAGGACGAGGACGGCAGGATCGGCGACGAGGGCGTGAGCGAGGACGAGGGCGCGGCGCAAGGGGACGTCGAAGGTCTCGACGGCGCGGCGAAGGAAGGTCACGAGGCCGACGCGCTCGAGCGCCGAGGCCGCGAGGTCACGCGCGGCGCGGGGAGAGAAGCCGGCGAAACGCGCGCTCCAGGTGACGTAGTCGTGCGCGGTCGTGCCCTTGGGCAAGGGCGGGTCGAGCGGGGCGATGCCGGCGACGTCGAGGTGGGCGCGCGTGGCGACGTCGAGGCCGGCGACGTGCAAGGTGCCGGCGGCGAGCGAGGCTTCGCCGGGCATGGCCGCCTCGTCGTGCCAGGGCGCGCGCGAGCGGAGCGGGACGGCCGTGAGCAAGGCGAAGAGGGCCTCGGCCTCGCCCGTGCAGAGGACACGATCGCCGCGCGCGCGGACCGTGAGGTGATCGATGGCGACGACGTCGTCGATCGTGACACGAGCGTCCTCGGCGTGGAGGACGGGCGGAGGCGCGGGTTCGGTCACAGCTCGTCGTCCACGGTCGCCGGAGCGCCGCCGAAGGAGACGTCACCGACGAGGTCGAGGCGCGCGAGCGGCTTCGTCCCGTCGTAGACCATGAACGGCGCGAGGCCCCGCGCGAGGTCGAGCAAGGCCGGCGGGATGACGATCGGCACGGCGCCCGCTTGCGGGAAGACGGAGGCGATGCCGGCGAGCTTGGCGAGCGCGAGCAGGGCGCTGTCGTCGTCCTCGGGGAACTCGACGAGCTCGGTGTCACGCGGGAGCTCGGCGCGGGCGCGGACGAACTCGAGGGCCTCACGCAGGCCGCCGATGTGATCGACGAGCTTGCGCTCGAGGGCCTGCTGGCCGGTCCAGACGCGGCCACGCGCGACGGCGTCGACGTCCTCGGGCTTCATCTTGCGGCCGTCGGCGACACGCGCGATGAAGAGGTCGTAGAACTGCTTGACCTTGACGCCGAGCTCGCGGCGCTCGTCGTCGGTGAAGGGCCGGTAGAGGCTCTCGGCGTCGGCGCGTGGAGCGGTGCGGAACTGCTCGAGGCCAACGCCGAGCTTGCCGAGGAGGCCGACGAGGTCGACCTTGCCGTAGAAGATGCCGATCGAGCCGGTGATCGTGGCGCGGTTGGCGAAGATCGGCCCGCCCGCGACGGCTGCGTAGTAGCCGCCGCTCGCCGCGGCCGTGCCCATGGAGACGACGAAGGGTTTGGCCTTCGCGGTGAGGATGGCCTCGCGCAGGATGACGTCGGCCGCGAGGGAGGAGCCGCCGCCGGTCTCGATGCGGAAGACGACGGCCTTGACGCTCGAATCCTCGCGGGCGCGCTTGAGGGCCTTCGCGATGGTGTAGGAGCCGGCGAGGCGGATGCCGACGAGCGGGATCGTCTGGCTCTCGCCGTCGACCATGTCGCCCGAGAGGTAGACGACCGCGATCTTCGAGGGCGAGCCCCACCAGGTGGGCGCGTTCGAGGGCGCGGCGTCGTCGACGATACGCGCGCGTCCGCCCATCGTCTCCTCGACGAACTCGTCGATCTCGTCGTCGTAGGCGAGCACGTCGACGAGGCCGCCGCCGCGCGCCTCGGACGCGATGAAGGGGCCCTTCGCGATCGTCTGGCGGAGCGTGGAGAGCGGCATCTTCCGGCCTCCGCCGACGTCGTGCATGTAGATGCCCTCGAGCTGCGTGAGCAGGTCGATGTGATCCTGGCGGCCGATCTCGGTCGAGCTCTTGCGCGTGTACTGCTCGGCCGCGAGCTTGTGCTCGGCGACGCGCACGAAGTCGGCCCGGACGCCGAGTTTGTCGAGGACGCCGCCGTAGTACATGTACTGCGAGGAGAGGCCCGCGAAGCGGAGGCCGCCGGCCGGGTTCATGGCGATCCGATCGGCCTGCGAGCAGACGTGGAGGGAGCGGCCGCCGGCGTCTTCGAGGTGGCAGAGGACCTTCTTGCCGCTCGCGCGGAGCAAGCGGATCGCGTCGCCGACCTCCTCGGCATGCGCGAGCGAGCTCGCAGGCTCGGCGCGGAGCTGGAGGACGACGCCGTCGACGCTGCGATCCTCGGCGAGGCGCCAGAGGCGACGGAGGAGTTTGACGTGGTTGCGGACGCCAGGCGTGGAGTTGATGCGGATACGCGCGACGCGCTTGGGCGTGGGCAAGCCGGGCTCGCGGTAGCTGCGGATCGCGGCCGTGGCGTAGTAGCCGACGTCGCCGCCGCCGAAGATGGCGCCGCCGCCGGCCTGAAACGTCGCGAGGTTGAGGTCGAGGCCGACCATCGCGGTGAGGTCGGGGCTCTGCGCGAGGTCACGCACGGAGACCTCGCCGCGCAGGCGGCCGACGCGCGGGACGTCGATGCCGAGCGTGGCGCGCGGCGTGACCTCACGCGTGCGCTCGTGGATCGAAGCTTCGAGGCCGAGCTCGGCGAGACGCCGTCCCCAGAAGGGGCGGAGCGCGACGCCGAGGTCGTAGCGACGATCGGCGTTCGTGGTCCAGTCACGCGCGACGGCGGCGGCGGAGAGCCAGGTGGCAGGGCGAAACGTGAGGCCACTCGTCACGCCGAACTGATCGTCGAGGGAGAGGCTGTCGGCGTAGGACCAGCCGAAGGTGGTGCCGAGCGCGAGGGAGTCGCCGAGGTTCATCGCGAGCCCCCAGCGCAGCCACTGCTGCCTGGCGCCTCCGGCTGCCGCGAAGTCGGAAGGGTCGTCGAGCAGATCGACGCGCAGGCCCGTGGCCAGGCCGAGGAACGGGAGGCCGAGGTCGAAGGCATGCCCGTTCGTCGTGCCCACGGCCGAGGGCGCCTGCGCCATGGTCCAGCGCAGCTCGGCGCCCGGCAAGAAGGCGAGGTTCGCGGGGTTGTAAGCGATGCTCGACGCGTCATCCCCGGCCGCGACGGGTCGACCCGGGGCGGGGACGTACCTGCTCTGGGCGTGGAGATCCGGGGAGGAGGTGGTGACGGCGGCGAGCGCGAGGGCCCCGAGGGCGAAGGCGGAGAGCTTGTTCATAAGGTCGAGAGCCGGCGCTGTGCGGGCGATGAGCGACCATACCACGTAAGCCGGGATCTCCGTCCCCATGTCGCGCCTTGACGGCTCGGCTGGTACGTCCGCACCAGTCCTGGTGGACGGGAAACCGATCTGCTAGCGTCGCGCCGTGGCATCCGAGACGATTTCGCAGCCCAACGCCAAGACCTTCACGCCGGAAGAGATCGTGACGGAAGTGCTCGCCGGCCGGGTCCGGGTGCCTTCATTTCAACGAAGCTATCGGTGGCAATGGGAGGACGTGCGGCGACTATTCGATAGCATTGCGAAGGGTTACCCGATCGGAAACCTGCTTCTGTGGAGCCGGTCGGCCCCGGCCGAGCGCATCCAGCTTGGAGCTTTAAAAATTTCCGGGGAAAGAGGTTCGGCCCTCTACGTCGTCGACGGTCAGCAGCGCATTACGAGCCTGGCCAATGCCTTGACGGACGAGGGCGCAAACGACCCTCGGTTCGCACTAGCATACGACCTCAAGGATCCAAATTTCAGAAAAATTCAGCAAGACGCCCCGGCGCATATCGTTCCGCTGCCTGTCATCTTTGATCTTCAGCGGCTGATCACCTGGTTCGCGGATCACCCCGAACTTGATCGTGTGCTCCTCAATCGGGCCTCGCAGCTCGCGAAGGTGATTCGTCAGTACGCCATTCCCGCATATGTCGTCACGCAGCAGGAAGAACAAATCCTTCGCGACATCTTCGACCGAATGAACAATTACGGGCGACGACTGAGTCGAGCTGAGGTCTTTGCCGCACTTCATGGGCAGACCTCGAAGGCAGGCTCGAACATAAATTTCTCGAAGCTCGCCGAGGCAGTCAACGCTGCGACAGGCTTTGGTAGGATCGACGACGATACAGTATTGCGGGCGTTTTTAGCGCGGCGCGGTGGGGACGTATCGCGCGATATTCGTCAGGAATTTTCGGAGGGCGTCGAGAGAGACTTTGGCGGGGAAAGCACGGACGACGCCTACGATGGCGCCGAAGACGCGCTCATATCTGCCGTGCAATTTTTGCAAAAATTCGCAGGAGTCCCACATTTTGGATTTTTGCCTTACCGATATCTCCTTGTCGTATTGACACGCTACTTCGCCCACCATCCCAAACCGAGTGCGCGGAACCGCACGCTGTTGCGGCGCTTCTTCTGGCGCGCCGCGCTGGCCGGACCAATGTTACATGGTGCGTGGACCTCCACCATGCGCGCCCTCGCTACTAAAATTACACCCAAAGACGCGTCTGGATCGGTGCAGCGACTGCTCGACGCCGTCGACCAGCGAATGCGAGGACTTCCTCGACTCACACATTTTCGAACCAACACAGCCGAAACGCGGGTCTTTCTCTGCGCCCTTTGGTCACGTGGCCCGATATCGCCAATCGACGGCGGCTCGTACGACATTGATGGGATCACGCAGAGCCTTGGAGATGAAACGCGCGCGACCAATGCATTGAAGACATTTTTTCACTCGCCGCCCGATACGTATCGTGCTTGGGCGGCAAATCGGGCAATCGTACCCGAGGATGTGGGCGATGACGTGGTTGTCGCATTCGTGAGAGGACCATCGGAATTCAACGTCTCGATCCAAGCGAAGATCCTGGCATCCCACGCCCTCGACATCCAGATGATCACCATGCTGGAGGCAGGTGACGCGGTGAGCTTCCTCGAGGCCCGTCAGGAAAAACTCACCCAGGTCCTCCGCGACTTCCTCGAAAAGATGACCGAGACCAAGTTCGAGGACACGCCTCCCCTCGACGAGCTCGACATGGACGACGATGAAAGCCGCGACGATGCCCTCGACGCTTGAAGAGCAACATTTTGCGGTTCTCCTGCACGGCCGTCGCATCGCCACGCTGCACCGCAGGGCCGATTATACGTGGCTGACGTTCGAGCCGAGCTACATCGAAGACCCCGATCGAGCCGTGCTGGGGCTGCGCTTCGAGGAGAACCTCCTCGCGCGATACGCGGCAAGCCAGCGCCTCCCGCCCTGGTTCTCGAATCTTCTCCCCGAAGGCCCCCTGCGCTCGTGGATCGCCGAGGCCCGCGGCGTCCCCATCGTACGCGAAATGGAGCTCCTCGCGCACGTGGGACACGATCTGCCGGGAGCCGTGCAGGTCCTCGAAAGCGACGAGGCAAGGCGAGCACCCGACTCGGAGCGCGAGGTCGTCTCGGCCAAACCGCGGCCCTTCGTCGACACCGGATGGAGGTTCTCCCTGGCAGGAGTTGGGCTCAAATTCTCGATGCTCGAGAAACGAGGGCAATTCACCGCGCCAGGCGTAGGCGAAGGCGGTGATTGGATCATCAAACTGCCTGACGCGAACCACACAGCCGTGCCCCTCAACGAGTTCGCCATGATGACCCTCGCTCGCGCAGCGGGCATCGAGGTGCCGGATATCCGTCTCGTGGATCGCGATCAGATCCAGGACCTACCGGACGACGTATGGCCACGCGACGAGAGGACTGCCTACGCGATCCGTCGCTTCGACCGGTCTCCCGATCGCAAACCCATCCACATCGAGGACATGGCCCAGGTCCGAAACGTCTATCCGGAAGGAAAATACCACGGCTCCTTCGAAACCCTTGCGGCGCTCCTGTACCGTGGTCGAGACCTGCCTTCGCTACTGGAGTTCACCAGGCGCCTCGCCTTCAACATTCTGATCTCGAATGGCGACGCGCACCTGAAGAACTGGTCACTCATCTACCGGGATGGCCGCATCCCCTCCTTAGCGCCCGCCTACGACCTGGTCGCAACCTCGGTCTACCGCCCCGCGCATTCGCCCGAAGACACAGGCCTGAAATTCTGCGGCTCCAAGCGCTTCGAGCGCATCACGCCGGCCTGCTTTCCTGCACTAGGCAAAAAGCTAGGCGTCTCGGCGTCACTCACCGAAGAAGTGAGCGCGGTCGTCGACCGCGTCCTCTGCGCGTGGCCCGAAGTCGCGGAGCTCTTGCGCGATCATCCGACCATGAGAGCCCGAATCGAATCGTCGATCCAGCAGAGGTCCGAGGCCTTGCGCTGACCTCATAAGGTCGAGAGCCGGCGCAACGTCTCGGCCTCGGCGTCGTAGATCTTCCTGATCTCGACGAGGGCCATGCGTCCGGCGAGCGACGAGAGTAGCGAAGCCTTGATGTCGATGTCGCCCTCGACGATCCGGCGCGCGCGTCCGTCCGGGGCCGCTTCGAGGCGGCAGGTGCCCGAAGCGCTGAAATACTTGCGGAATTGCTCTCGCGGGGAGACGGACCACGAGGCCGCGTGATCGGAGAGCCGGTAGATGGAGCTCTCCTCCCAGGAGAGGGCCTCGCGGGCGACGTCGTAGCCGCGGAACATGGCGAGCGGCGCGCTCGCCTGGAAGCGAAGGACGCGGCGTAACTCGCCGTTCTGGATGACGTGCTCGATCGTCTCGACCGAGGCGACGGCCGTGCTGGCGAGGTGGGGGACCATCATCGCGCCGAGATCCGGCGAGAGGAGGGCGAGCTCCAGGGCGTCGAGGGGTGCATCGAACTCGTGCGTGATCTCGAAGTGCAAATCCGTGGCTCCCTTGCGCGATCCGTACTGATCTGAACGAACCCCTCAGGCCTAGAGGATCCCTCGGGCCCGGAGCGCCGCCTCGATCTCGGGTCTGCGGCGCTCGAGCTCGGGCACGTCCTTCACGGGCAGAAAGCGCGACGCAGCCCCGTCGCGCGGGACACGGAGGAACTGCGGGTCGAGCGCGGTCGTGATCTCGTTGACGATTCGCTCGAACTGCACCGCCTTCGCCTCGCCGACCTGCTTGTCGACCTCGACGTACGTCCACGTCATGTCGAGCGAGGCCAGGGCCTCCGCCGAGACGAGGAACGTGTTCGTGCTGAAGACGGGCATCTGCGCGGGATCGAAGCCGACGGGCAGGCGCATCTCCTCGGTGATGATCTTGCGACCGTTCCAGCGGATGGGGCCGCCGCCCTTGTCGCTGCCGACCTTGCTCACGACCTCGACGGTCAAAGGCCCGCCGTGCGCGAGGTGGAAGCCGAGGATCGCCGGATCGACGGTGGCGCCGAGGTTGTCGAGGTTCGCGATCCACACGGTCTTGCCGCCTCGTTGGATGAACCGATCGAGCAGTCCGCTCGCGCGGAGCGCGTCGGGGAGGTCGCCGTGGCCGGTCGCGTAGACGCTGGGCTCGCCATGTTCGTCCCGGAAGATCGTGCCCTCGCGCGTGAGGCGCAGCGAGACGAACTGCTCGAAGGTAGCGACGTCGCCTCTGTTCAGGTGATCGCCGAGCGCCGCGCGGATCGGGCCTTCGGTGGCCTCGCTCGTCATGAGCCAGAGAGGACAGGTCGCGCCCGTCCGGCGGGCGAGGGCCTCCATCTCGGCGAGCCGCAGATCGAGGAACGTCCTGCCAGGCAGCGCCTCGACGAGCGCCTTCACGACGCCGCCCATACGCGTCGCCATGCCGCCGGCGAGCACACACAACGCGACCTCGCCCCGCGCGAGCGCCTCGCGACCAAGCGCCTCGAAGCGAGCGTACTCGGCCGTATCCGGACGAGGTGCGTCGACGACGTCTCCCTCGGCAGGCGGGAGGACCTCACCGGGGAGGCGGTTTCGCTTGTCGCGATCCTGGCCGATCGTGGAGGCCCAGGCGGCGAGCCGCTGGGGATCGAAGCCTCGCGCCCGGAGGCGGGCGAGCAGGGCCGGCGGAAGAGCAGCGATCTCCTGGTCGAGCGTCACATCAGCGGAGAAAGCATGCCGCTCGGGTGAAGGCAACCAGTCACGGCCCCTGCTCCCCGTCAGGGTTTTCCGTGGGGTGCCGTGGGGACTCCCACCGACCCGGGATCCAGACGTATTGAACGCCGTCATCGTGCCAAGCGCCCGGGATCCAGACCATTCCAGGCGCCGGCGGCGCCGTCTTGATCTCCGGCAAGGGCGGAGGCGGACCCCCACCCCGCGCCGGCGTCTCCGGGGTGCCGGCGACACAAGCCGCGAGGAGCGAAGCAAAGAGGAGGGCGAGCGGGCGGGCTGTTCGATTCATCCGTGAAGCACCATGGCCCACACGTCGTAGAGGGCGTGCGTCCAGACCGCAGGCGCGAAGCCGCGGAACACGTAGATCGCCGTGAGGACGAGGCCGCAGACGGCGCGGAAGACGAATGATTGGACGTCAAACGAATCGCCGAGCGCGCCGACGTAGTGCCAGGCCGAGAAGGCGACGGCCGCGACGACGGCCCAGAGCAGCGTGAGCACGACCCGACGGACGCCCGGGCCGAACATCGCCTTCACGACGAGCGCGCCGAGGCCAAAGAGCCCGGCGCGGAAGGCGATCTCCTCGTAGAAGCCCGCGCCCATCGACATGACGACGCCCGAGAAGGCGCCACGTGTCTCGACGCTCGGGCCGAGCGTGAGAGATCCGACCGCGTACGCCGCGACGAACCGCATGAGGATCGCGTAGAGCGTGCCTTCGAGGGCGATGAGCGCGAAGCGCTTGCCCTCGAGCGCGCGCTTCTGGCCCGTGGCGGCGAGGACCACGACGAACGCGATGCCAACCGCGACCGTGAGCCCCGCGTACGTGGGCAGGCTGTTCTCCGCCAGCGAGGTGAGCTCGACCGTGACGGGATCGGCGGCGTTGCGGACGGGGAGGAAGACGACGCCGAGGTGGTAGAGGAGAAAGATGGGGAGCGTCAGGCCGAGGTCGGTCCAGGCGTCGCTTTTCTCCGGGACTTTGCCCGGCTCTTCCTTCGCCTTCGCCTCGTCCGCCATCAGGAGGGCCTCAACCGGTAGACGATGAACACGACCTCGGCGACCCAGATCATGATGTTCATCATGAAGGGGACGTCGCGCAGGATCTCCTGCGTGGGGCTCTCGGCCTTGGGGCGGCTCACGACGAGCTGGAGGAAACGGACGACCCCGAAGAGCGGGTGGATCGTGGTGACCCAGAGCCAGGGGTTGTCGAAGAAGCGCTGCGTGTCGTGGTCGAGCGTGTACGCGAGGTAGGTCGCGATGGTGGCGACGCCCGTGGCCGCGAGCGCGAGGGTGAGCGCGCGCGGCGAGTAAGCCTCGAGCGCGGCGCGTTGCTTGCCGGCGTTCGCCGCGGAGGCGAGCTCGTGGCGGCGCTTGCCGAAGCCGAGGAAGAGCGCGAGCAGCGCCGTACACGCGACCATGAAGCCCGAGATCGGCGTCTTCGTGGCGAAGCCGCCGGCGAGGACACGAAGGACGAACCCGAGCGCGATGAGGCCGACGTCGACGTAGGCGATCTTCTTCAGGCCAAACGAGTAGGCGACGTTCTGCGTGAAGTACGCGAGCGCGACGACGAAGAACTGCCACGGCCCGAAGGCCGCGCCGCCGAGCGCCGTGAGGACGAGCAGGACGGCCATCACCTTGGCGACGGAGACGGGGACCTGGCCGCTCGCGATCGGGCGGAAGCGCTTGACCGGATGCACCCGATCGGCCTTCGCGTCCACGAGGTCGTTCATCGTGTAGACCGCCCCGGCGAGGAGGCAGAACACGCCGAACGCGCCGATCGCGCTCTTGATGATCGACGGGTGGGTCAGGTGCTTGGCGAAGACGACCGGGGCCAGGACGAAGAGGTTCTTCACCCACTGGCTCGGCCGGACCGTGCGGATCATCCCGCGGATCCGCCAGAAAAGACTGCCCTGCTTCGAAGGCGGGATGAGCGGCGTCGGCTCCGAGAGCGGCGCGCTCGCCCCCAGCTCCAGGGCGGCGCCGCCCGGAGACGGGGTCATGGCGAGCGCGTCGGCCTCTGTCGAAGCAGAAGAGGCGCGGCGACGCTCGTCGTCATCGTTCGAAGAAGGGGCCCGAAGAGGACCGGGGACGGCCACGACGGCGGAGCATACACACGGCCCGGGGGTCGGGCCACACGAGTGCTGAAAGGACGCCCGGCGAGGGCCGAGAGTCGGGAAGGCCGGCCCGCTCCGTACCCCGCGCTGCAGAATTCAGGAGGTTCGAGCAGGCGTCGACGATGATCGTGCTAGCATCCTCCCCAATGACGTCGGCGCTCTCGATCGCGCGGGAAACGACGCCCGTGCTCCAGGAGCTCCGCTCCGCGGTGGAGCAGGCCCTCGAAGGAAAGCCCGAAGCCGTGGAGCTCGCGCTCATCGCGCTGCTCGGGCGCGGCCATGTGCTGATCGAGGACGTGCCCGGCGTCGGCAAGACGACGCTGGCGCGCGCCCTCGCGAGGGCCGTGGGCGGCGAGCTTCGGCGCGTGCAGTTCACGAGCGACCTCCTGCCGAGCGACGTGCTCGGCGTGAGCGTCTTCGACCAGCGCACGGGGGAGTTCGTCTTCCGGCAAGGACCGATCTTCGCGAACATCCTGCTCGCCGACGAGATCAACCGCGCGAGCCCGCGGACGCAGTCGGCGCTGCTCGAGGCGATGAACGAGGGGCAGGTCTCCATCGACGGCGCGACGACGCCGCTGCCCGACCCGTTCTTCGTGCTCGCCACGCAGAACCCGCAGGACTTCGCGGGCACGTTCCCGCTGCCCGAGTCGCAGCTCGACCGGTTCATGGTGCGCATCCGGCTCGGATATCCGCCGCCGCACGTGGAGATGCGCCTGCTCTTGCAAGGCGGCGACGGCGACCGGATCAAGGGCGTGCCGCAGGTGCTCGAGCCGTCGGCGCTGGTGGCGCTGCAGCGGGAGGTCGATCGGGTGGAGCTCGACGCGTCGCTCGCGACGTACCTGCAGGCCGTGCTCGCGGCGACACGCGCGAGCCCGACGCTCTCGCTCGGCGCATCCCCCCGCGCCGGGATGAACCTCGCCCGCGCCGCGCGCAGCCGCGCCGTCCTGCACGGGCGCTCCTACTGCATCGCCGACGACATCCACGACCTCGCGGTGCCCGTGCTCGCGCACCGGATCCGCCTCGCCGCGCACGCCGAGGGCTACATGCCGAGCCGCGACGAGTGCGAGAACGCGGTCCGGGACATCGTCGCGCGCGTCCCGGTTCCACTCTGAGCGAGGGACGCATGGTGGCGGACCGGAGGCAGGCCGAGTCGCTCGCCGTTCGGGGCGACAAACCCACGCGGGAGGTTCGCGCCGGCAAGCCGGAGGCGACGCCGATGCCGCCGCGCCAGGAGAGCTCCGCTTCGCGGTTCCTCCGGTCGTTCGGGAGCTTCAAGATGCCGCGCCGGCTGAAGTTCACCCGCGAGGGGAAGTACTTCGTGGGCATCACGCTCGGCGTGGGCTTCGCGGCGATCAACACGGGCAACAACCTGCTCTACCTGCTGCTCGGGATGCTGCTGTCGCTGATGGTTGTGTCGAGCGTGATGAGCGAGCTGTCCTTGCGGACGCTGACGGTGACGCGGCGGCTGCCGACGCGGGCGCAGGTGGGGCGGGCGCACCTCGTGGAGATCGAGGTCTACAACCACAAGAAGCGCATCCCCTCGTACGCGATCGAGGTCGAGGACCTGCGCGCGGGACAGCCCGCGGACAAACGCTGCTTCTTCCTGAAGATCAGCCCTTCGAGCGCGCAGGTGGCCGCCTACCGGCGCACGCCGGCGCGGCGCGGGAGGGACCGGCACACGGGCTTCCGCATCGCCACGCGTTTCCCGTTCGGGCTCTTCGAGAAGTCCCGCGAGGTCATGGCCGACGGCGAGCTCGTGATCTACCCGGCCGTCGATCCCGTGCGCCTGCCGCCCGAGGATCGTGGCCGCGCGCTCGGCGGCGTGGGCACCGCGGGGCGCGGAACGAGCGACGAGACGTACGCGCTGCGGCCGATGCGCGAGGGCGACGATCCGCGCGACATCTACTGGCGCAAGAGCGCGATCACGAACCAGATGATCCTGCGCGAGCGGGCGCGGGAGACGCGGCCCGACGTCCGGCTCGTGGTCGACGTGGTGCGGCCAAAGGGCGCGGGCGACGCGTTCGCGCAGGGGTTCGAGAAGCGCATCCGCGAGGTGGCCTCGCGCGCGGTGGCCCACATCAAGCGAGGCGACGGCGTGGTGGTCGCGACGAACCTCGGCGAGGAGGCGCGCGGCGACAGGAACATCGGTTCGGATCGGATCCTCCGGTTCCTCGCGCTGCTCGACGCCGTGGACGAGGAGCGGGTGCAGGAGATCCAGGAGCGCCGCGGGCTCGCTCGGGGAGGGCCTTCGCGGGCGAGCGGAGGGCAGGCATGAGGTTCGGGCTCGTTCATCGGGTGATGACCGACGCGCTCGCGGTGCTGGGCATCCTGGCGCTGCTCGCGAGCGGGCAGTTCGGGCCCTGGGTGAGCGGCTCGCTCATCGGCGGGCTCGTCGTCGCGCTGCTCGTCCGCGACGTCTGGGAGAAGTACCCGGCGCTGAAGCACTTCGACGCGATCACCTTGATCGGCGTGCTCGCGCTGCAGATCGGGCGGCTGCTCTTCGACGCGAACGCGAACGTGCTCGACGTGGTGATCGAGTTCGCCGCGGCGCTGCAGATCATCCGGCTCGCGACCCGCAAGGGCGCGGCGCACGACCAGCAGGTGATCGTGCTCGCGCTCCTGCACCTGATCTCGGGCACGGTGCTCGGCGGAGGCCTGGGCTACGGGCTCTGCTTCCTCGGCGTGATCATCGTGGCGCCGGGCGCGCTCGTCCTGAGCCACCTCCGGCGCGAGGTCGAGGGCAACTACCGGCAAGGCGCGCGCGACCGCACGGGCTTGCCCGTCGACGTGCCGCGCATCCTGCGCTCGCGCCGCGTCGTCGGTCGCACCTTCCTCGGCGTGACGTGCCTGCTCTCGGTGCCGATCTTCGTCTTCACGGCGCTGCTCTTCGTGCTCTTCCCGCGCGTCGGCCTCTCGCTGCTGCTCCTGAACCGCGGGCACTCGGGGCGCGTGATCGGCTTCTCGGGGCGCGTCGACCTCGGCGAGGTCGGCGTCCTGCGCAGCGACCCGACGCTCGTCATGCGCATCGAGATGCCGAACCTGCCGGACCCGCCGCCCGCGCGGATCCCGCTGCACCTGCGCGGCGCGGCGCTCGACGCCTACGACGGCCGCACGTGGACGCAGACCGAGACGTGGAAACGCGCGGCGGAGAACGAGGCCGGCATCGTCCCGATCGACGATCGCTGGCCCGACTCCAAGCTCGATCCGGTGATGCGCGTCGACCTCGAGCCGATCGACCCGCCCGTGCTGTTCCTGCCGCCGTACGCCTCGGGGCTGCGGCTCCGGACGCGCGCGACGGTGGGGCCGGAGCCGCACGCGATGGCCTTCAAGGGCCCCGAGGGCGAGCTCCGGTATCAGCCGCTCGACGACCGCGGCATCAAGTACGACATCTTCCTGTCCCGCAAGAAGAGCCCGACGTTCCGCAAGCTCCCGAGCTCCGAGCGCTGGAAGTACCTCACGCTGCCGCGGAACATGTCGGACCGGATCCGCGAGCTCGCCGCGACGTGGACGATCGAAGCAAAGACGCCGCTCGAACGAGCGCGCTCGATCGAGAACCACCTGAGGACCGAGTATCGGTACGACCTCGCCTCGCCGTCGGGCAAAGATCCGCAGCCGCTCGATCACTTCCTGTTCGAGTCGAAGCGCGGCCACTGCGAGTTCTACTCGACCGCGATGGCCGTCATGCTCCGCACGCTCGACGTGCCGACGCGCAACGTGACGGGCTTCGTGGGCGGCAGCTACAACCGGTTCGGCAAGTTCTACGCCGTGCGCCAGGGCGACGCGCACTCGTGGGTCGAGGCGTGGATCGACGAATACGGCTGGCTCACCTTCGACCCGACCCCGCCCGCGGACGCGGCGCCGAAGAGCGAGATCGTGGGCGTGTGGGCGTACCTGCGCGACCTCATCGAGGCGACGAGCCAGCGCTGGGATCGGCACGTGGTGAGCTACGACCTGAGCCAGCAGGTGGGGCTCTTGAACAGCCTCACCTCGCGCTATCGCCGCGGCGGATCGAAGTCGGACGGCGGGCCCCGCGGCCGCGTGGGGCTCTTCGTCGTGGCAGGCATCGTCGCGGCGGCGGGAGGCGCGGCGCTCTGGATGCGGCGCAAGAAGCAACGCGCGGCCACGGCCTCGCGCAGCGCGGATCCTCGCTCGGCGAGCGCCCTGCTCGCGACGGCGCTCTACGAGGCGCTCGACGCCGCGATGAGCGCGCGGGGCGTGGGCCGTTCGCCGAGCGTCCCGCCGCTCCGGCACGCGCAAGCGCTCGTGTCGATGTCACACCCACTCGCGGAGGAGGTCCTCGATCTGACCGAGATCTACATCGCGGCGCGGTTCGGCGGCGTGGTGATCTCGGACGAAGATCGGCGGCGCTTCGAGCGGCGGGTGAAGGCGATCCGTCAGCCAGGGCCGCAGCACCAGCAGGCCGCGGCCGCGCCCGCGTCGTGAGCGGTTCGCCGCGTCAGGGCGCGCGGGAGGCCGAGGGGCCGGGCCTCCGCGACGACGCGCGCGTGCTGGCGGCGACCTGCATCGCCTTCGCCAGGATCACGTGCTTGACCGACGCTCCCGTCAGGCCGACCTCGCCCGGCGCGAGGCGCCCGACCTCGTCGAGGAACGCCTGCGCCGCGTCGTGCTCGCCGAGCAGCGAGAGCACCGCGCTCTGATCACGCAGCGTCCCCGCCACGACGGTCGACGTCGCCGTGTCAGGCACGATCGGCGCGGCGATCGCGGCCATCACGCGCTGGATCGGCTTGAGCGAGGCGGTCGTCGAGGCCTTGCGATCGGAGGCGCCGAGCGGCTGCGGCGCATACTCGAGCCAGCATCCGTCGACCGTCAGGTGCGAGACGAGCCGCTTCGGCCAGCGGCGATCGATCTCCGCGTGCAGCGGCCGCACGTCCGCGAGCTTCGAGAGCGCGAACTCGCTCGGCTGCCCGGCGATCGCGTAGTCCCTGAGGAGCGGCTCGATCTCCGGCTCCACCGCGAGCAGGCTGAGCGCCACGCGCCCGCGGTGCAGGAGCCGCTCCGGCACGATGAGCACATCGGGCCGCTCGCCGCGCAAGAGCCGCGCGGACCAGAGCCGGAACGCGAGCGCCGGCGAACGCACGAGGATCGCCGAGCTCGGCTCGAGCCGCCCGAGCGCGCCGTCCGTCCACTCCTCGGCGGCGAGCTGCTTGCCACGATCCGCGACGTAACCGGCCTCCTCGGAGGAGAGCGCGACGAGCGTCACGTGAAAGACGACGACGAGCACCGCGCCGCTCCTCGCCATCGGCAGGCGCAGATCGAGCAGCTTCTGCGTCACCCAGCAGACGCCGAGCGCCGAACACACGGCGAGCGCGGCGACGGCGAGCGCGCGGACGGGCGTCATCGGATCCGCGTAGAGCGCGGCGAAGGCGCGCGCGGGGATCAAGGTGTCGAACGCGACGAACGCGACGAGCGGCGCGACGAGCCCGCGGGCGCGAGGCGCGAGGAGCGCGGCGATCGCGCCGCCGAGCGCGATGAGCAAGGACGCCACGCCCACCTCGCGCGCCCAGGCTGAGAGACTCGACAGCCGCGGCCCGGCCACGTCGAAGCCCGTCAAGTCCGCGGCCGAGAGCGCGCGACCGACGTCGGCGAACGCGCGCGGCGCGAGCGGACGGACGGCGAGCGGCACGAGCAGGAGCAGCGCCACCGCCGCCATCGCCGCGAACGAAACGGCGACGAGCTTGCGCGAGGGGATCGGCGTCGGCGTGAGGCCGAGGGGCTTGCCGAAGGGCAGACGCTCGACGATCGGCGTCGCGAGCACGGCGAAGATCGCGGCGAACGCGGCCGGCGGGCTCTCCGCGAGCGTCGCCCCCGCGAGCGCGCCGAAGAGCGCCGCGCCGGGCGCCACGCGCGCGCCCTCCGCGCGGAGGACCGAGGCCCCGGCGGCGAGCGTCCCGAGCGCGAGCGCGACCGCGATCATCGCGCCGCCGCCGACCGTCGCCTCGCGTTGCCACACGGGCGAGAGCGCCGCCGTGAGCGTGCCGAGCGCCGCGAGCCCCGATGCGAGCGTCGGCCCGGCGCCGAGGGCACGCAGGAGCCGCCGCGCGAGACCAAACAGCAAGACCGAAGCGACCCCGAGGGCGATCGCCCCGCCGAGCGCGGCCCGGAACGTCCGCGGGCCGAGCGGCAAGAGCCCGAGGGCCTGCGTCAGCGGCGTCGAGGCGCCACCACCGACGCCCACCGCGAGCAGGCCGAGATCCCTGAGCGCTGGTAGATCGTCTCTCCACTGCCCGCTGCCCGCGGCCCTCATGAGCGCGAGCCCGAACGGCAGCGCCACGGCGACGGTGCGCAGCGCGCGCTCGTGCCAGGCGAGGCGGGTCTCTGCGGGTGCGGGGGACGAACGAGGCATCGGCACGGGGTCTCTCGTGCCAGGGCCCACCGGAGACGGCCAAGTTTCGGGCCAGCGTGCGCCGCCTCGCCCCGACCGTTCGGCGGAGCGGTACGATTTACGGTTTTTCGCTGCGCGAATCTCGGTCCGCCCGAGTTAGGCTTGCGCCGCCCACATGGCAAGCGCGGCGCGTGTCCTGGTCATCGACGACAGCCCGACCATCCTGAAGGTCGTCAGCGCCATCCTGGCCCGTAGCGGCTTCGAGCCCACCACCGCCCGCGACGGCATCGCGGGGCTCGAGATCATCCGCAAGGGCCCGAAGTTCGACCTCGTCCTGCTCGACTTCGTGATGCCGCGGATGAACGGCTACCAGTTCTGCCGCGAGCTCCGCTCGGACGCGACGCACCGCACCTTGCCCGTCGTGCTGATGAGCGCGAAGGGCGACAAGATCCGCGGCACCTTCGTGCAGCAGACGGGCGCGGTCGACGCGATCACGAAGCCCTTCGACGCGCGTGCGCTCGTCACCGTCGTCGAGGGCGCGCTCTCCAAGACCGCCGAGGGCCGCGCGCCGCGACCCGTCCCCGAGGGCCAGAAGATGCCCGAGGAGGAGGTGTTGCCGGTCGAGAGCATGCGCCCGAGCATGCACATCCGGCACGCGCGGCAACGCGCCAGCGTGGAGTTCGCGCAGCAGGTCGCGAACGCCGTGGTCCCCGCGATCATCTCCCTCGCGCCCGAGGACCGCGCGAGCGAGGCCTCCGTCATGGCCGCCGTCGCGCGCGCGATGACGCCCGACGTGCTCGCCGCGCTCTCGCTCACGGTGAAGGACCTCGACCCGGGCGACGGCGTGCGCGAGGCGATGAGCGGCGACCTCTCGGTCGTGGCGCTCGCGGAGATCCTGCAGGTGCTCGGCATGCAGCGTCAGACGGGCGTCCTGCACGTCACGAACAACCGCACCTCGATCACGATCTCCATGCGGCAGGGCCAGATCGATTTCGTCCAGTCGCGCGGCGCCTCGGACGAGTACCGGCTCGGGCGTTACTTCCTGGAGAAAGGCGCGCTCACGCGGGATCAGCTCGACGCGCTGCTCGCGGACCTGCGTGGTTCGAACAAGCTGCTCGGCGAGGAGGTCGTGGCTCGTGGCATCGTCACGCGCGAGGAGCTCGTCGACATCCTCACCAAGCAATCGAGCGAGCTCATCTACGACATGCTCCGCTGGCCGTACGGGCGCTTCTCCTTCACGAAGGAGCCCTTCCGGCCCGAGGCCGACATGGCGAAGCTCACCCTCGGCGTGAGCGCCCTCGTGCTCGAGGGCTTCCGCCGCGTCGACGAGTGGCGGCTCATGGAGGGCACGATCAACTTCGATCAGGTGCTCGTCATCGATCAGTTCGCCCTCGAAGGGCTCTCGCCCGGCCAGGTCACGCGGCTCGAGCGGCTCGTGCTCGACGCGGTGGACGGCAAGCGCACCGTGAGCGAGGTCGTCAAGGAGAGCACCGTCGGCTCCTTCGACGCGGTGAAGATCATCTACCAGTTCCTGCAGTCGCGCGTCCTTCGTACGAGGTAGCCGTGCGACGCGGGGGCGTACTCGTGAGGGTCTCGGCCGCGAAGGGCGGCCGCTTCGTGCTCGTGCCGGCGGAGGTCGTGCGCTCCGTCTTCGTGCTGCCCGCGATCACGCCCGTCGAGGGCCTGCGCGCGCCTGCGGCGGGCGTCGCGCTCGCGAACGGCGAGGTCGTCACGGTCCTCTGCCTCGATGAGGAGGGGCTCTCGCCGTCGTCGCAGAACGAACACACGACGGCCGTCGTCTGCGACCTCGGCGGCGAGCCCGTGGCCATCGTGGGCCGCGCGATCGAGGCGTCAGGGCTCTTCGAGGAGGCGCGCGCAGGGGTCGTGCGCGCGGGCGAGGCGGAAGCGGAGATCCTCGACGTCCCGGCCCTCCGTCGCGAGGCCGAGGAGGCGATCTGGACGGCGCGCACGGCCGTGCTGCGCTCGCCGCAGGTGACGTCGTGAGCGCGCCGCGCAGGCGAAGGTGGATCGACGTGCTCCGGCGCGCGGCCGAGCCCGCGAGCGCGCCCGAGCCGCAGACCGACATCGACACGGCGCTCTGGTCGGCGCACGGCGAGGCGCAACGCGCGGTCAACGAGGCGGCCGAGGGCGCGCCGCGGCTCATGGAGGCCGTCCAGCGGCAGCGCTCCTCGATCGAAGGCGTCTCCGAGCGCGCGGGCGCGATGGCCGCGCACGCCGAGGGCCTCACGCTCGCGGCCACGCGCGTCGCCGACCTCTTCGAGCGCCTCTCCGTGGTCGCGCTGAACGCCGGGCTCGAAGGCGCGCGCACGCCCGAGCCGCAAGGCAAGGCCCTGCTCCTGCTCTCCGAGGAGATCCGCACGCACGCGACGCGCGGGGCCGACGCCACGCGCGACCTCGTCATGGTCGTCGAGGAGATGGCGGCCGAGACGAGCCTGCTGCGCGGCGAGCTCACGAGTGTCCTCAGGGCCGCCGACGAGACGGGTGGGTCTGCGCGCGCGCTCGGTGACGCGGCCGGTCGCGCGGGCCTCGCGCTCGCCGACGTCGAGCGGCACCTGCGCCGCGCCACGGGCATCGATCCCGAGGTCGCGCGGGCCGTCGCGCTCGCGGCCGAACACGCCAAGGGCCTGCTCTCCGCGCTCTCCACGCTCCGCGCCGCCGCCCCTGCGCGCCCGCTCCTGCTCGGCGCGCTCCGCCCCGTGCTCGCGCCTCTCTCGCGCCTGCTCGGCGAGCTCGGGGAGGAAGGACCGAGCGCCGAAGCCTCGCCCGGATCGCCCGAGGGCGACGACGGTGGGGCCTCGCCGTGACGGCGGATCCCGAGATCGGCCGCCTTCTCCTCGAGGAGATCCACCGCCACGCCGCCGCGCTCGCCGAGGACGCGAGCGAAGACGCGCAGCGCCGCGCGATCCACGCGCTGAAAGGCTCGGCGGGCATCGCCGGCGAGCGCGCCCTCTTCGAATCCCTCGCGCGGATCGAGCGGCGCCTCGTCGACGGGGACGCGACGGCCCTCGCCGACGCGCGCGGCGTCGTCTCCATCGCGGGCGAGGCCCTCGCCGCGGGCCGCTCGATCCCGGCGCCTGCCTGGCCCGAGCCTCCATGGGACCTGCGCGGCCGGCCGGTTCCATCCGACAAACGCGCGCGTTATGCCGCCGAGATGACCGATCGCCTCGCGCGGGTCGACGAGCTGCTCGAGGGCGAGCTGCCCGAGGCGCGGGCCATCGCCGGCATCTTCCGCGAGGTGCACGCCATGAAGGCCGCCGCGCTCGCGGCGGGCGACGACGCCACCGCGTGGTTCTGCCATGGCCTCGAGGATCGCGCGCGCGACGCGAGCCGCAGCGACGTCGAGGCTCGCCGCGCCATCGCCGAGATCGCGCGCTGGCGCGGCCTGCTCGGCGAGCTCGTCGCCGCGCCCGATCGTGCCGTCGAGGTCCTCCGCCGCCTCGCCCAGAGCGCACGTACGAGCTCGTTGCCTCCTCCCTCCTTTGGCGCCTTCGACCGCGGCGCTCGCTCGAGCTCGTTGCCTCCGCCCTCCTTCGGCGCCCCCGAACCGCCGCCGCACAGCGCCCCCGAGCCCTCGCTCGATCCGCGCGCGGATCGCCGCTCCGGCGAGACCCTCCGTGTCTCCACCGCCGCCCTCGATCGCCTCCTCGATCGTGTCCGCTCCCTCGAGCGCGCCGAGTCTGCGATCGCGGCGGCGGGCCGTGAGCTCGGCGTCCTCGCCACCCGCGCGCGGCGCGTCCGCAGCGCCCTCGCCGAGACGCGCTCCTTGCACGACGCCGTCCCCCTCCGCGCCTCGCGCCTCCGCAAGGCCACCGCGGCTGTCGCGGCCCTCTCGGATGCCCTCGAAGCCGAGGCTGCCACGCTGCTCGGCGCCGCCGAGCTCTCGCGCTTCGAGGCGGCCTCTGCGCATGCCGACATCGCGCTCATGCGCACCACCACCGTCTCCACCCTCTTCGATCGGGTCGTCTCTGCGGCGAGCGCCCAGGCGCGCAGGCTCGGGCGTGACGTCCGCATCCTCGCGCGTGGCGGCGAGACCCTCATCGATCGCCGCGTCGCCGAGGGCCTCTTCGATCCCCTCCTCCAGCTCGTCCAGAACGCCATCGTCCATGGCATCGAGCCCGAGACCACGCGCGCGTACCTCGGCAAACCTCTCGCGGGTCGTGTCGAGATCTCCGCCGAGCAGCGCGGCGCCTCGCTTCGTATCGTCGTGCGTGACGACGGCGCCGGCGTCGATGGCGAGCGCGTGCGCTCGCGAGCCGTCTCGCGTGGCGCCATTGCTCCTGCCCGCGCGGTCACGGCCGACCAGAAGGCCCTGCTCGCCCTCCTCTTCGTCCCGGGCTTCTCCTTGCGCGAGAACGTCGACCTCCTCGCGGGCCGGGGCCTCGGCCTTGGCCTCGTGCGTGAGTCCGTGCGGCGCCTCGGCGGCACCGTGCGCCTCGCCAGCCGTCCTTCCGAGGGCCTCACGGCCACCCTCGACGTCCCGCTCGAGCGTGGCCTCGTGCGTGTCCTCTGGGTCCGCGCGGGCGAGGCCGTGTATGCGATCCCTGCGCGGCTCGTTCGACGCGTCGCCTTTGGGGCCGACCTCTCGAACACCCTCGCCTTCCCTCTCGCCGCGTGCGTGCGTGGGCTCGGCGCGCTCGAGACGGGCGAGGCGCTCGGCGACGTGGATGGCCCCACGTTCCTGCTCGAGCTCGATCCGGGCCGCGAGGACGAGCCTTCCTTCTTCGTCTCGGTCACGTCCGTCGGCGAGATCGAGGAGGTCTCGCTGCATGCGGCGCCGCCGCTCGTCGCGCTCGCGGGCCCGTACAACGGGGCGATCGTGCGTGGAGACGCCGTACGCCTCTGCCTCGACGTGCACGCCCTCGCCGAGCTCGTCTACCTGGTGCAGGGGCGACGCGTCCCCTGATGCGTCCTCGTCCCTGCGGCTGCTTCGTGTTCCTGCTGGCGGAGAGAGAGGGATTCGAACCCTCGGATCAGTTTCCCGATCGCACGCTTAGCAAGCGTGTGCCTTAAGCCACTCGGCCATCTCTCCAGCCTCCAGACGACGAGCCCTGCGGCCACGACCGTTCGGTCGGATGGCGCTGGACTCACGCCCAAAGCGCCACGGAGGTAGCACGGCTCCTCCTCCCGAGCCAACCCCAAACGCGGCCCGGCGCGCGTTTTCCCGGGTTTCGTCCTGGCGGGGCTGCACTTTGGTCAGCGCGTGGCCCTCGACGTCCGGCCTCGGAGGATCAGCGACAGGAGCGCCTTGACGTCGCGGTGCGCCTCGATCGGGTGCCGCAGCGGCTTCTCCGGGTGCACCTCGTAGAGGTTCCGCCGCCCCACGCGTGATCGCGACACGAACCCCTCCTCTTCCAGGTCCGTCACGATCCGCTGCACGGCGCGCTCGGTGATCCCGACCCGATCGGCCACGTCCCGCAGCCGCACCTCCGGGTCCTCCGCCAGGCAGAACAGCACGTGCGCGTGGTTCGTCAGGAACGTCCAGCCCACCGCCCCTTCGGCCGCCGCCGCGCGCCGCTCCGGTCGCGCGCCGACCGCGCTCCCCGACACACGACTTTCCTTTCGTGTTTTCTTGATCATGACAGGATCGTCGCCTCCCGATCGGCCGCGGAGCTCCGGTGGGGGAGAATCTTAAGTCATGAATCGCACGCCGCCCATCACCTCCGCGCCTTCGCGCGGCCCCTCGCCTCCGCGTGTCCCCTTCCCTACGGAGTATACGAAAAGACTTTCGTTTCGCGGCGCGCCCGGGGTCTACTTCCTCCGGGCAGCCTGGGAGGTGGCGCATGGCCGATCGCAAAGACGTGCCGCATGTGGTGATCGTCGGTGGTGGATTCGGCGGGCTCAACGCCGCCATGTCGCTCGCGGGCGCGCCCGTGCGGGTCACGCTCGTCGATCGGACCAACCATCACCTCTTCCAGCCCTTGCTCTACCAGGTCGCGACCGCGGGCCTCTCGCCGGCCGACATCGCGGTCCCCATCCGCTCGGTCTTCTCGCGCCAGCGGAACGTCCGGGTCTTGCTCGCGGAGGCGAAGGGCGTCGACCTCCCTGGAAAACGGCTTTTGCTCGACAAGGGCGAGCTCCGGTACGATTACCTCGTCCTCGCCGTCGGGGCGACGCACAATTTTTTTGGCCACGACGAGTGGGCCACCCACGCGCTCGGCTTGAAGACGCTCGACGAGGCGCTCCGCATTCGTGAGCGAATGCTCCTCGCCTTCGAAAGCGCCGAGCGCACGACCGACCCCGAGGCGCGCAGGCGATTGCTCACGTTCGTCGTCATCGGCGGCGGCCCCACGGGCGTCGAGATGGCCGGCGCCTTCTCCGAGCTCGCCACGCACGTCCTCTCCAAGGATTTCCGCGCCATCGACCCTTCCCAGGCGCGCGTCGTCCTCGTCGAGGCCGGGCCCCGGATCCTCGCGGCGTTCCCCGAGGACCTCGCCCATCGCGCCGAGGCCCAGCTCGCCTCGCTCGGCGTCGCCGTGGAGAAGGGCCGGCCCGTCGCGCGGATCGACGACGATGGTATCGCGTTCGGCGACGGCGAGCGCATCGACGCGGCGACCGTCGTGTGGGCCGCGGGCGTCCGCGGCACGAAGCTCTCGAAGGCGCTCGGCGTCGAGCTCGACCGGGGCGGCCGGGTCAAGGTCTCCTCCGATTGCTCCCTCCCCGGCCACCCCGAGGTCTTCGCCATTGGCGACATGGCCGCCTGTCGTGACAAGAATGGCGTCGAGGTCCCGGGCCTCTGCCCTGCGGCCATCCAGCAGGGCCAGTACGTCGCGCGCGTCGTTCGCGACGAGATCCGGGGCAAGCCACGCCAGCCCTTCGTGTACCTCGACAAGGGCGCGATGGCCACGGTCGGCCGCAAGCGCGCCATTGCGATGATGGGCAAGCTCGAGCTCGCGGGTTTCGTCGCCTGGCTCGCGTGGATGGCCGTCCACGTCTTCTTCTTGATCGGCTTCAAGAACCGATTCCTCGTCATGTTCAACTGGATCTGGCAATACTTCACGTGGAAGCGCGGCGCGCGGCTCATCACCACGCATACCGGCGTCGAGCCCGGGCTCCTCCTCGCCGCCGCGCCCGACGGGCCCGTGCCGTCTTTGCGCCCCTCCGTGGAGGCAGAGAGCGCCGAAAGGGCGCCCTGACGGCGACGTCCGGGGCGCTCCTCGGAGACGTGGCTCGCCCCATCCGGCCTATTCGCGCAAGGCCGGGTCTCCAGGTCTCCTCGTCGCCTGGATATTCGCCGCAATGACGCGGCCTTGCTGACCGCGGAATCGGCTTGAAAGACGAGCTTCTCGGGCTAGATAGTATGGATATGAATTGACGCGGGCTCGGCGGCCCGGACCGTCACGGACGCGCGTACGCGCGGGGAATCCGCGTACGATTGCGCCGAACCTCCGCCGATGCGAGCCGCTCGGTCTCGGCGTCCCGAAGCGCTCGTGCAAGGGAGCGTGCCGTCACGCACGGCGCGGCTCCGTCCCGCCCATGGCCATCGTCCCACGGAAGCGAGGTATGGTTTCCATGATTCGAAAAACTGGCTTCAATTACGCGACAGGGTTTTTCGCGGCGATGATCCTCGCCGGTTGCGTGGATCTCGGGAGCCACGACGACGTGGAGACGTCCCAGGATCACTTGATTGCGCCGCCGACGCTGCCGCCGCCGACCTGCCCCGACCGCGACCTCGATGGAATCTGCGACATCGGCGACAATTGCCCGGATCACGAGAATCCGGACCAGAAGGACACCGACGGCGACGGCCTCGGCGACGCCTGTGATTGGGCATGCCCCGACGCCGATTCGAACGGCATCTGCGACGCCGACGAGTGCCCCGACATCGACGGCGACGAGGTCTGCGACCTCGACGACAACTGCCCCCACTGGGGGAACTGGGACCAGAAGGACACCGACGGCGACGGCCTCGGCGACGCCTGCGACTCGAACTGTGACGATATCGACGGCGACAAGATCTGCGACGCCGACGATAACTGCCCCCACTGGGGAAACGCGGACCAGACGGACACCGACGGCGACGGCCTCGGCGACGCTTGTGACACGGCCTCGACGACGACGCCCCCGCCACCGCCGCCCCCGCCTCCGGTCCCGCCGCCCCCGCCTCCTTGCGCGGACCTGGACGACGATGGCGTCTGCGATATCGACGACAATTGCCCGGAGCACCCGAACGCGGGCCAGATCGACGGCGACGGCGACGGGTACGGCGATCCGTGTGATTGCATCGACCGGGACCTCGATTCCATCTGCGACCAGGACGACGTCTGCAAGTACACGCACGTCCCGGAGCTGTACGTGCCTGCCGTCACGCTCTGGTACAACCGCTACGCCCTCGTCGATGGCGACGACGTCTTCGACACGGGCGGCATGAAGGGCCAGCCGGCGCCGCGCATTTACACGCTCCAGGACACCCGCGGCTGCTCCTGCGAGCAGATCATCGAAGCGCTCGGCCTCGGCCAGGGCATGATCAACCACGGCTGCAGCATCACCACCATGGAATACTGGATTTCCCAGGTGAACAAGGCCCCGTAAGGCTCGGCGCGCCCGGCTGCCCACCTGGCTTACCGCTCGCCCGCTCCCTCCCGCGGGCGCTCTTCCCGATCCTCCAGACAATCGAATTGGTAATGGGAAAGGGCCTTCCCTCCCCGCCGCGACCTCCCGATTTCTCCTTGATCACCGCCGCTCCGTGGTGAATAGTGCGGCACGAATTCGACAGCGGCGCGGTGCTTCCCCGTGTGCGGACCCTCGTGTGGGGGACGAAGTGCGCGGAGTATGCTCTGCCTTCACCGCACCTCTGTCGCGCGTTCCGGCCCTGTGGACCGGGGTGAACAGCGCATGGGCATCGACGAATGATTTCGCGGTGACGACGTGTATCGCCGTCTTCGCACGATGAAGGGGTGGGCTCAGATGAAACGAATCAATGGCTTCCGCTACGCGACCGCATTCCTCGCCACGCTCGCCGCCGCCGGCTGCATGGAATCCTCGACCCGTGAAGGCGAGAACGTGGGCATCGCCGAGGGTCGGGTCATCGTCGCGTGCGGCGACCTCGACGACGACGGTCTTTGCGACAGCATCGACAACTGCGTGGATACGTTCAACCCCGGCCAGCAGGACAAGGACAACGACGGCATCGGCGACGCTTGTGATTTCGAGCCCGAACCCATGCCCGATCCCGATCCCGATCCCATTCCTGATCCCACTCCGGGTCCCCATCCCAATCCCGGGCCCAAACCCGTCCCCGGGCCCCCTCCCTGCGTGGACGCCGACAACGACTCGCTCTGCGAGAACACCGGCGAAGACGAGTGCGAAGATACGGGCCCCGACGAGATCGAGAGCCCCGTCCCGAACCACTGGTTCGTCGTGGAGAAGACGCAGAAGAACGGGACGATCGAGCTCGTGTGGGATACGATCAGCGTGGGAAAGGGAAAGGGGCCGGGCGGCTCGTACAGTCTCGAGGAGACGCGAGGGTGCAACTGCGCTCAGATCATCGAGGCGCTCGGCCTCGGCCAGGGCCTCGACAAGCACGGCTGCCCCAAGGGCATCATGGAGAAATGGCTCGAGATGGGGGAAGACCCGTGACCTGATCCCCGCTCGCCGCGCCCGTTCACCCGCGCGGGCGCGCCGCGAGCGCGATCCTCCCGAGCTGCGCCACGTTCGGCGGCCCGCCGACGTCGTCGAAATGCGCCACCCAGCGCCACTCCTCGAATTCGTCGTTCGGGTGCACCTCGTCGGTGTCCACGTCGGCGACGAACACGAAATTCAGGTGAATCCCCTTGCTCCCCGCCGGGTGCTCCTCGTACCCGATGAACCCCGGCGGCGTGCCGTCGACGTCGCTCACCACCGGAAACCGGCCGACGAGCCCCGTCTCCTCGCGGAGCTCGCGCGCGGCCGCCTCGAGCGGCGTCTCGTCCGGCAGCATCTCCCCGCCCGGCGGCAGCCATAAGCCGAGGCGCCGGTGACGAATCAAGAGCACCCGACCCTCGTGACGTGGATACACGGCGACGGAAAATGCGCGGCGAATCATCTCGTCGTCCTCCTCGTCATTTTCCGTGCACGATCGTCGCTGCGCAATGCCCTTCGAGCGCGGGTCTTCCCGCGGAGAGCGCCCGCTCGACGCACGCCTCGACCTTCGGGCTGCCCGTCACCTGCACTTCGGTCACCTTCCCGCCCCGCGCCTTCCACGCCACGCGTGTCTCCGTGCCGGCGGGCGCGCACGCGTCGAGCGCCCGCTTTTGCGGCGACATCCACGCCGTCACCAGCACCGCCCCGAGCAGCGCCATTCCGCCGCCTTCGGTCTTGCACTGGATGTCCTTCGCCACGAGCCCGTCCGCTTCGAGTTGCCCGATCGACAGGTTCGCTCCCGGCACGTCGGACGCCGCCGCGCTCTTCCCTGCCGGCGGCGCTTCGGGGGTCTCTTCGCTCGGCGCAGGCGCCGCGCTCGGCTCCGGCCCGTGATCGTCCTCGGGCGGCGGGGGCGGCGCGGCCGGGCCCTCGGGCTCCGCGGCGCCGCTCGGCGGCAAGAGCTCCGGGGGCGGCGACGAGGCGCTCTCGCCACCGCAGGCAGAGAGGGAAGGGAGCACGAGGGCCAGCACGATCGCGGGAAATCTTCGCTTCATGAGTGCGCCCGGAGCCTACCAGCCCGCGCCGTGATCGGGGCCATGAGAATGCGCCTCCTCGTATCGATCACGCCTTCGCCACGAGCTCCTCGAGCGCCTCGCAGAGCTCCACGATCTTCACGGGCTTCTTCAGGTACCGAGAAAAACCTGCCTGCTCGGCGCGCCGAACGTCGCGCTCCATCACCGAGGCGCTGAGCGCGATCACCGGGATGTCGCGGGTCTCGGGTGAAGCGTGGAGGTGCTCGATCGCCTCGAACCCGCTCATCCCCGGCAGGTTGAGGTCGAGCATGATGATGTCCGGCTGCTCCGCGCGCGCGAGCTCGATCCCTATCTCGGCCGTCGGCGCCGTCAGGAGCTCGAACGTCTCGAGTGTCGCGATGAGCTCCTGCACGAGCGCGACGTTCGCGGGGTTGTCCTCGATGTAGAGCGCTCGGTGCTTGCGCGCTTCGATCGGCGCGCACCGCGCGGGGCCGAGCGCCTCGTCGATCATCTGGAGGAGCTGCTCGCCGCCGCGCAGCACGTGGTCCAGGAACCCTCGTTGCTTCGCCGTGAGCGGCGGGCTCTTGTCGCGCCCGAGGAGCTGCGCGAAGCCGAGCATCGCGTTCAGCGGCGTGCGCAGCTCGTGGCTCAGCGACGACACGAGCTCGCTCTTCGCCTTGTTCGCCGCGTCGGCCTCGGGCCCCGCGATCGGCGTCGCGGTCGCGACGAACCTGAGCTCGCCCGCCTCGTCGCGCACGGGGTACACCACGCCGCGGAGCCATCGCACGCCTGCGCGTTCGTCCTTGCGCGTGAAGGCGCCCGTCCACGTCTCTCCTGCGCGCAGCGTGGGCCAGAGGTCGGCCATCACGCCGCCTTCGTCGGCGAAGAGCGCCTCGAGCCCCTGCCCCACGAGCGACGCGCCGAGGAGCGCCGCCGAGCGTTCGCTCGCGTGGATCACCACCCCGCGCTCGTCGGTGATGAGCAGAACGGCGCTCTGGCGGAGCGCGCGGACGAGGAGTGCATCAACATCCATGAGGCAACTTGAAGCAGAAAACGGTGCCTTGCGGGGAAGGATCGATCCAGATCGATCCGCCATGCGCCCCACCGCCAGGCGGCAGAAGGCGAGCCCGAGGCCGCGGCGCGCTCCCGATCGAGCCTGGCCCTGCAGCGACTGCAAAGTGGTTCCCGCCCGCCGCGCCTCCGGGTAAGCTCTTCGCTGGAGAACCTTCATGATCGTAAGAAACTCGCGTGCTTCCTCCCTCCTCCGTTCGTTCTTTTCTGGTTCGGCCGTCGTCTCCTTGACCGCTCTCTTGCTCGCGCTCCCCGTCATTTCCGCGTGTGGCGGCGGCTCGAGTGGCGCGGGTGGATCGGGCGCAGCGGGGGGCGCGGGCGGCGCGGGGGGATCCGGCGGGCTGGGCGGCGAGGGCGGCGTGGGCGGCCCGCCGGCCGATCCTTGCGACTGGCCGCACGACAGCGAGGTGAACGTCACCGACGCGGCGACCTTGAATGACGCCCTCGGCAAGGCCGCGCCCGGCCAGCTCATCCGCCTCGCGCCGGGCACCTACGCCGATACGTTCGACCTCACGATCGACGGCACCGCGGACAAACCCATCGTCCTCTGCGGCCCGCGCGAGGCCATCCTCGACGCGAGCGCCACGCCCTCGAACACCGGCCTGCGTCTGCTCCAGGTCGACTTCTGGGTCGTCTCGGGCATCACGATCACGGGCGGCCGCAAGGGCATCTACGTCGACGGCTCGAGCGACAACGTCCTCTCGAACCTCTTCGTGCACGACGTCGGCGAGATGGCCATTCAGCTCCGCAATGGCGCCAGCCGCAACAGGATCGAATATTGCGAGGTCACGAACACGGGCCTCGCCGTGCCGGACTCGGCGGAGGGCATTTACGTGGGCAGCGACGACAGCGCCTGGCCCGATCCCATGACGCCCGACGCGTGCGACGGCACGAAGATCCTCTGGAACAAGTTCGGCCCCGGGATCAAGACCGAGCACATCGACTTGAAGGAGGGCACGCAGGGCGGCGAGGTCCGCGGAAACACCTTCAATGGCGAGGGCCTCACGCCGGACGGCTCCGAGGACTCGTGGGTCGCCGTGACCGGCAGCAAGTACCTCTTCGCCGAGAACGTCGGCGACAAGAGCCCGAAGGACGGCTTCGTCGTCCGCCAGGCGACGATGGGCTGGGGCGACGACAACGTGTTCGAGAAGAACACGGCCAATGGCATCGACAACCCGAACCTCGGCATCAACGTCGGCCCCGGCACGACGGGCACGGTCGTGAAATGCGACAACACGATCACGGGCACGGGCATGCTCTCGAACGTCGCGTGCACGAATTGAGGCGCCCCGCGCCGGGTTCTTCTTGACGAACCCGCGCCTGGCCCGCCCGGTCGCCTGCGGGGATCGTCCTTGCGTCGACCGGGCGGGCCGGGTAAAACCCCTGCCGGGGACGTCCCTCATGAAAGCAAAACACCTGCGGATCCGGATCGAGCAATGCCTGGCCCTCGCCAAGGCCTCGAACTGCCCGCGCCGCAAGTTCGGCGCCCTCCTGCTCGACCCCGACCGCAACGTCATCCTGATGGACGGCTACAACGGCGGCCCGCGCGGCGGCGGCGACCTCTGCGGCGGCGACCAGTGCCTGCGCGACGCCATGCAGATCCCGAGCGGACAACGCATGGAGATCGGCTGCCACCACGCCGAGATGAACGTCGTCTGCAACGCCGCCGCGAGCGGCGTGGCCACGCACGGCGCGTGGATCATCGTCACGGGCGAGCCGTGTATCCTCTGCGCCAAGCTCATCCATCACGCGGGCATCACGAAGGTGATCGTGGTCGCCGAGGGGTATGCGGGCGAGAACGGCGTGGAGTATTTGACCCGGCATGGAATCGTCGTGGAAACGACGGAGGGGCCGAAGGACCCGCGCCTCCCGGGCGTGGCCGAGGACGAGGGCGGGCCCGCTTGACGGGCGGCGGCGCGCTGGGCCCGTTCGTCCAGGCCCGGACTTTTCCTGTCATACCTCTCCAAACTCCCCCTCCCCCTGCCTCGGTCCTTCTGGTACGGTCCGATGCATGGCTGTGGTCGTCACCGAGCAATCGATCGCCGAGTGGGCGCCGAACGAGAAGGTGCTCCTCGACGCGAAGGCGCTCTTGCGGAGAGGCGCGCTCAGGAAGCTCGCCAGGAGCGACGATGGAACCCTCGCCTTCGGCCACTGCGAAGGGTCTGGGAGCACGCCTTATGCGGTCTCCATGGACCTCGCGACCGGAGCGGACAAACCCACCGTCCGATGCTCGTGCCCTTCGCGCCTCTTCCCTTGCAAGCACGGGCTCGCGCTCCTGCTCGCCTTCGCGCAAAAAGGCGCGCTCTTCCCCGTCGAGGAGCCGCCGAAGGACCTCCTCCAGAAGCGCGAAAAGCAGGCCCAGAAGGCCGCCGAAAAGAAGCCGGCCCCGGCCGCGGCGGCGGCCCCCCGGAGCGTCAACAAGACCGCGCTCGCCAAAAAGGCCAAGGAGCAGAGCGACGCCCTCGATACCCTGGAGACCTTCCTCGTCGACCTCGCCTCGGGCGGCCTCGGCGGCCTCTCCGGAAAGAGCATCGAGGCGATCGAGCACCAGGCCAAACGCATGGCCGACGCCGACATGAAGCGCACGTCCGCCGTGCTCACGCGCCTCGCGGCATACGTGTCCGGCGAATGGCTCGGCGACGAGGACGACGACGAGGCGCCCGGCGTGCGGGAGGTGGCGCGGGGCCTCGGCGAGGCGCAGGAGGCGCGTATCGCCTTCACGCTCACGCAGCTCTACACCACCGTTCGCCGCGGGAAAAAGGCCCTCGAGGGCAAGTTCGTCGAGGAGGGCACGACCCGGAGCGAGGCCGACGCCCAGCTCGAATCGATCCTCGGCAAAGCCTGGCGATTGCCCGAGCTCCGGGAGGCCGGCTACTGGGTCAAGAATCGCAGGTACCTCGAGCTCGCGCACGAGCGCTCGGACGACGAGATCACCCAGTTCGCCACGGCGATCGGCTTCTTGCTCGACCTCGACGACGGCTCGGTCGTCTGCGAGGTGACCTCGCTCCCGTTCCACACCCTGCCCTTCACGAAGCTGCGCGCCTCGCGCATGGGCACGCTCGAGATCGCCGAGGCCGCGCTGTATCCGGGCGACGTCGAGAACCGCCGCGTCCGCTGGGACGAAAAGGTCGAGGGCGCCTGCCGCGAGCGGCCGCGCGAGCGGGCCGATTACGAGGCCGTGCACCGCCACGGAAAGCCGCTCGACCCCGTAATACGAGCCATGCGCAATCAGCTCAAGAACCCGCTCCACCCGCTCGACGCCGTGTTTCTGGTCGCGGCGAAGCGGTTCGGCGACGTCGGGGGCGAGCTCGTCCTCGAGGACGAGGCGGGCGTGCGGCTCGTCCTTCGCAACATGAACGACGGCAGGCTCCCGAGCACGGACGCCCTCCGCCACGCGGCCGCGGCGTTCGGGCCGGGGACGCTCGCCGTCCGCCTCCATTACGATCTCCTTTCCCGCGCCATCTACGGCGACCCGCTCGCGCTCTTCGTCGGCGACGAGCATTTGCGCCTCCGGGCCTGATCAAAGAGGAGCACGACGATGGCCAAGGATACCCTGAAGCAGCTCGACCGTGACGTCGACCGTTGGCTCTTCGCCGGCGCGCAGATTGCCCGGACAGACCCGAGCCTCGAGGGCGCGAGGGACACGCTCGCGCCGCTGGCCGCGCGCGCGCCCGCGCTGGGCAAGGTGGTCGAGCAGATCGACAAACTCCAGAAGGCCACGGGGAAGGCCGCGGCGGCCGAGCTCCTCGCGCTCGCCTCGCTCATGGCGCAGGTGCGCGGCGCGCAGGCGACGCCGGCCCTGCCGGGGGCGAACGGCGAAATGCTCTCGCTCCCGCCCGCGCGCAAGATCGGCACGCCGCTCACGCCGACCGAGCTCAACACCCTCGTCGGCGCCCTGACGAACGCCCCGGACGCGCGGCAGCGGTCGCGCATCATCCGCGATTACGCCATGTCCGACCGCGGCGCGGCGCGCGACCTGCGCATCTTGCCGCTCGTCATTCCCGCGCTCTCCGACGGCGCCATCGCGGAGGTCGTCGTGCAATACCTCGTGCCGGCGCTCGGCGAGGCGATCGTGCCGAGCCTGCTCAGGCACCTCGACCTCGAAAAAGGCCGCGCGCTCGACGTACGGCTGCTCCGGGCCGTCGCGAAGATCGAGGGCCCGAAGGCGATCGACCTGCTCCGCGAGGCCCTCGAAAAGGGCGGCGCGGAGATCCGCGCCACCGCCATTGCCGAGCTCGGCCGGATCGACCCCCTCGCCGCCGAGCCCATCGCCGCCGTGCTGGCGGAGAAGGATCGCTCGAAGGAGGTGCGCGTCGCGGCCATCCACGCGCTCGCCGGGGCCCCGAGCGACGCGGCGCTCGAGGTGCTCCTCCGCGCCTTCGGGGGCACGGCGGAGATGCGCTCGGCGGCCGAGACCTCGCTCGCCGCGAGCGAGCACCCGCGCGCGGACGAGCGTATCGTCGCGCTCTTTTCGCCCGAGCTCCGCGACCTCGGCCATTTCCGGATCAAGAAGACCACGACGAAAGAGGAGAAGGACGCAGCCGCGAAGGCCCAGAAGGCGCATGGCGACAAGATCGAATACCTCGTCGATCTCGTCGACCTCCTCACGGCGCGGGGCACGGAGGAGGGCGTGAACCTCGTGCTCGAGGCGTTCCGCCAGCACAAGGTCAAGGAGGTGCGCGACGCCGCGGCGCGCGCGCTCCTGCGGGTCGGATATCCCTGCGCGTGGGAGGAGCTCGTGCCGTCGCTCCAGGACGCGCCCGACACCACGAAAGAAGAATTCATCGGCGGCGTCATCGCGCTCGACCCAGCGAGGGCGCACGACCGCCTCGCGCGATTCTTCGAGCCTGCGGCGCTCGCGCAGAAAAACGGCGTGGACCTCGCCGGGCGTATCCTCTCACGCATTGGAAATTGCTTCACGGACGTCGAGGACGTGGACGACGGCGCGCCGACCGGCGTGGCGTCGGCCGAGGCGATCACGGCGATCCGCGAGGACGAGCGCTGGGTGGACCTCGCGGTCGCCATGCTCGCCCATGCCGGCCTGCGGGGGAGCGCGCTCCAGATCCTCTCGCGCGCGGGCTCGCCGAAGACGCTCGGCGACGCGCTCGCCCTGTCGCGCGAGGAGGGTTTGTCGAGTGATGACATCACGCTCCTCTTCGATTACCTCGGCAAGCAGCGAGATCCGCGCATCCTGCACGCGTTCATCCGGCTGCTCGAGCCCTTGCGCGGCGGCTACGAGTATGGCCGCGCCTGCAACGTCATGACCGTGTACGACGATCCGGCCCTGGCCCCGATGCTCCGGAGCTGGCTCGACGCGAAGCAGAAGAGAAAGCGCCTTTCGCGCGCCGAGATGGCGCCCTTCGAGGAGTGCCTGCGCTTCCTCGAGAGGAACCGCGCCGCGGCGCCCGCGAGCGCTTGACCCGACAAACCCATAGCATCCAATCGAGCGCACAGCGCGGGGACGAGACATGGCGACGAAGAAGGACACCCAGAAGGCAGACGGCGGCGGCGAGGGCTCGGCGAAATCGGACGTGCTCCGCGAGCCGGCAGAGCGGCTGTATGCGAACGAGCTCGAGGCGATCGCGGCGGCCGACAAATTCGAGAGGCCGCCGGGCTGGCGGCTCTCGCCGAAGGCCGTGCTCCTCTACATCATGGGCGGCAAGGTTGGCGAGACGAACATCTTACCGAAATACGTGGGCTCCTCGCGCATCGTGGAGATCGCGATCGCCACGCTCGCCACGGACCGCGCGCTCTTGCTCATCGGCGAGCCGGGCACGGCGAAGAGCTGGCTCTCGGAGCACCTCGCGGCCGCCATTTGCAACGACTCGCAGCTCCTCGTCCAGGGCACGGCCGGCACCACCGAGGAGCAGGTTCGTTATTCCTGGAACTACGCGCTCCTGCTCGCGGAGGGGCCGAGCCCGAAGGCGCTCGTGCCCTCGCCCATTCATCGCGCGCTCGAGGCGGGCAAGCTCGTCCGATTCGAGGAGATCACGCGTTGCCCCTCGGAGGTGCAGGACGCCTTGATCACGCTCCTCAGCGAGAAGGTCCTCGCCGTGCCCGAGCTCGGCGTGCACGTGCAGGCGAAGCGCGGGTTCAACGTGATCGCCACGGCGAACACGCGCGACCGCGGCGTCAACGACATGAGCGCCGCCCTGAAGCGCCGCTTCAACATCGTCGTGCTCCCCGTGCCGAGCGACATCGACACCGAGGTCTCGATCGTGGCCCGCCGCGTGCGCGAGATCGGCTCCAGCCTGAGATTGCCCGCGGCGCCTCCGGCCGAGGAGGCCGTGCGCCGCGTGGTGCAGGTCTTCCAGGAGCTCCGGCGGGGACAAACCATCGACGGCAAGCAAAAGCTGAAGAGCCCCTCGGGCGTCCTCTCCACGGCGGAGGCTATCTCGGTGCTCGGCAATGGCATGGCGCTCGCCGGCCATTTCGGTAGTGGCCGGGTGAGCGACCGCGACCTCGCGGCGGGCCTGCTCGGCGCGATCGTCAAGGAGGATTCGAAGGACGAAGCGGTGTTCGTCGAATACCTCGAGAACGTCATGAAGAAGCGCGGCGGCGCCTGGGAGCCGCTTTATACGGCCTGCAAGGAGCTCGTGTAGGTCGGCCATGGCGGCGAGGAAGGCAAAAATCGCGGCGACGCTCGTCGTGTCGGGACAAACCGTCCCGGCGGCGGGGCCGCTCGCGCGGATCTTCGGCGTGCGCCACCTCTCGCCGATGGGGGCCTGGCACGTCGAGCGATATCTCGATGAGGTCGATCCCACGGCTGTGCTCGTCGAGGGCCCGAGCGACGCGACCGACGAGATAACGCACCTCCTCGACAAACGCACGAAGCCCCCGGTCGCGCTGCTCGCGTTCACGCAGAGGCGGCCCGTCCGCTCGGTTCTTTTCCCGCTCGCCGCGTATTCGCCCGAGTGGGTGGCGCTCCGCTGGGCGCTACGAAAGAACCGCGTGGCGCGCTTCATCGACCTCCCCGCCTCCGTGTTCCTCGCCCGCGGCGAGCACGAGCACGAGCACGAGCACGCGGAGGGAGACGACGCGGAGGCGAGCGAAACGAAGGAATCGGACACCCAGCGTTACCTCGGCGACCCGTACGAGGCCATCGCAGCGCTCTCGGGCGATCCGGACCACGACACCTGGTGGGAGCGCCATTTCGAGCACTCGATGACGGCGGACTCCTACCGCCTCAGCATCTTCGAGCTCGGCCGCGAGCTGCGCGCGCTCGATTACGAGTCGCCGCGGCGGCGCCAGGAGACGCTCTTGCGTGAGGCCTTCATGCGCCGCCGCATCCGCGACACGATCGCCGAAGGGCACGACCCGGCGCGGATCGTCGTCGTCTGCGGCGCCTATCACGCGCCCGTGCTCGTCGCCGAGGAGCCGACCATGACGGACGAGGAGATCCAGAAGCTCCCGACTGTACCGGTCACGCGCACGTTGATGCCATACAGCTTCTTCCGATTGAGCTCGCAATCTGGCTACGGCGCGGGCAACAAGGCGCCCGGGTATTTCCAGGCGCTCTACGAGGAGGCAGAAGGAGGCTCGACCGCGCGGCTCGGGACGCGTTTCCTCGCCGAAATCGCGGGGAGGCTCCGCAAGGCGGGCATGGTGCGATCGAGCGCGGAGGTCATCGAGGCCGTGCGGCTCGCCGAGGGCATGGCCTCCATGCGCGACGCGCACGCGCCGACGCTGCGTGACCTCGAGGACGCGGCGGCGACGTGCCTCGGACAGGGCGAGCCCTCGAGCGTCGCGCGTTTCATTCACGACGTCGCGGTGGGCGACGCGCTCGGAAAGGTGCCCCCGGGCGTGCTCCGCACCTCGATCCAGGACGATTTTTATCGCTGGGTGAAGGATCTGCGCCTGGAGGAATACCTCAAGGACAAGGAGCAGCTCATCAAGGGAGCGACGAGCAAGGATTGGCTCGACCTCCGGCAGGATCGATTCGCGAAATCGGAGGACGCGGCGTTCCGGGACCGCAATCGATCCATCTTCCTGCACCGGCTCACGGTGCTCGGCATCGGGTTCGCGGCGAACAAGACGAGCGCGGAGGATCGGGCGCAGAGCACTTACAAGGAAGTCTGGGCCGCGCGCTGGACGCCCGATTGCGAGATCCAGCTCGTGGAGAACGCGCTCCGGGGCGACACGATCGAGATCGCGGCCGCGCGCGCCATCGACGAGGCCCTCGAAGCGGCCGAGAACGTGCACGCCGCGGCAAACCTCGCGCGGCGGAGCGTCGAGTGCGACCTCTCGGACGCGACGACGGCGGCGCTCGCCCGCGTCTCGTCGCTCGCCGTCGACGACGGGGATTTCGTGGCCGTCGCGGGTGCGGCCCTCGAATTGAGCCACCTCGTGGCCTACAAGGACGTGCGCAGGATCGACACCGCGCCGCTCGAGCCGCTCGTCGCCCAGCTCTTCTTGCGCGGCGCGCTCCTCGCGCCCGAGGCCGCTCGCTGCAATGAAGAAGCCTCGCGGAACGTGGGCCAAGCGCTCGGGCACCTGCATCGCGTGGGCCTCATGTTTCCCGACAAACTCGACGTGGACCGCTTCGCGAGCGTGCTCGACGCGGTCGCCGACGACGACCTCACCTCCTCGCACGTCGCGGGCGTGGCGAGCGCGATCCTGCTCGAACGTGGCCTCCTCGGGGACGACGTCCTCGACCGCCGCATCTCGCGCCGCATCTGCCCCGGCGCCTCGCCCAGCGAGGGCGCCGGCTTTTTCGAGGGGCTCGCGACGCGGAATCGTTATGCCCTGCTGTCGCGCCGCTCGCTCTGGGCCGCCATGAGCGCGTTCGTCGAGGCGATGGACCACGACGATTTCCGGCGCGCGGTGGTCGCGCTCCGCCGCGCGTTCGGCTCGTTCGAGACGAGCGAGGCGCGCAAGATCGCGGCCCTCCTCGCGGAGCTCTGGGGCGGAAGCGAAAAGGAGCTCCTCCGGGCGATCGAGACCAAGGTGGACGACGCCGAGCTCGCGTCCCTCCAGGACGACCTCGGCGATCTGGATCTGGATCTATGAAAGCCATGACCAAAAAGAAGGCGCCTCCTGCCCCCACCCCGATTGCGACGACCACGCCCGCCGGCCCCATGACGTTCGACCGGAACCAGCGCTGGCGCCTCATCCTCGGCAAGCGCGTCGAGGGTCAAATGTGCGGCGGCGCCGCGGGCATGGGCGGAGGCCCCGGTGGCGGAGGGCTCCTCACGCGTGAGATGGCGGAAATGGACGCCGCGCTCGGCGCCCTGTACGACATCGAGGAGACCGAGCCCGGCGACGGCAGCGGCAGCCGCACGCGGCGCAGCGCCGGGCTCGGCGCGAGCCGTCCGAAGCTCGCGGCGTGGCTCGGCGACGTGCGCAAGTATTTCGAGCAGGACGTCGTCGCGGTCATTCAACAGGACGCGATCGAGCGACGAGGCTGGAAGGAGCTGCTCTTCGAGCCTGAATCGCTCGCGCAGATCACGCCGAGCGTCGAGCTCGTGGGCACATTGCTCACGATGAAGGACATGATCCCGGACCGGGCCAAGGACGCCGCGCGCGAGATCGTCCGGTCCGTCGTGGAAGAGATCAAGAAGCGAATGCAGGGCGAGCTCGAACGCGCGGTGCGCGGCGCGCTCGACCGCTCACGCCACCAGCCGATCCCGAGCCTGCCGAACCTCGACTGGCGGCGTACCATCGGGAAAAACCTCAAGAATTACCAGAAGGATCGCCGCACGATCGTGCCCGATCGTTTCTTCTTTTTCGCCCGGCAGCACCGGCGGCGGGAGTGGAACGTGATCGTCGCGATGGACCAATCCGGCTCGATGGCGAGCAGCGTCGTGTACGGCGGCGTGATGGGCTCGATCCTGGCGAGCCTGCCCGCCCTGGAGACGCATGTCGTGGCGTTCGACACGGAGGTCGTGGATCTGACGCCGCGGCTCGTGGATCCGGTCGACCTCATCTTCGGGATCCAGCTCGGCGGCGGGACGGACATCAATCGAGCGGTCGGGTATTGCCAGGGCCTCGTCTCGAACCCGCGCCGCACGCTCTTCATTCTGCTGACGGACCTCTACGAGGGCGGCAATCAAGAGCAGATGGTCAAGCGCATGGAGGAGATGGTCCAGAGCGGCGTGCGGGCGATGTGCCTGCTCGCGCTCGACGATTCGGGGACGCCGATGTACGACGCCGAGCTCGCGAAGAAACTCGCGAAGCTCGACGTGCCGTGTTTTGCGTGCACGCCGAATGCGCTCCCGGCGATGCTGGAGGCGGCGCTCAAGGGGCACGACCTCGAGACGATCGCGCGGAGGTTCGACGCGCGGAAGGGATAGGGACGAGGCGCGCGTCAGCCGCCCGACGAGATCCAGCAGCCGTTCGCATGCCCTCCCCACGCGCCCGAGAGGTGGAACTTGTCCGGAGCATAGATGCCCCCCGGCGGAAGCCCCGAGACGGTGATGCGGCGTTCGTAGTCGTAACAATACGCGCCGCTCTTGTAGAGATAGCGGTCCTTGCCGCCATTGATCGTCGTATTGAGCGTGGCCTGCGTTCCGCTCACGGTCTGCCACGTCCCGTCGACGCGTCGTTCCATCTTCACGGTCAGGTTGTCGTTGCCGTCGCCTTGGCTGACGAAGCACGCTCCCGCGACGATGCGCGAGTACTTGCCCAGATTGCCGCTCGCCGTCCAGCTCGGCAGCGACGTGGTCGTATTCAGGACATGCGCGGGAGCGCCCACGCCGCCGAACGAGAGCGCCTGATTGTCGAAGTAGCTCTGCCAGGAGGCCGCTGCGCAGTTCCCGGCGGTCACCTCCGGCCCCGCGTCGTAGACCACGGAGAGCATCTGTGTCCCTCCGGTGGCCAGGACATGTTGCTCGAGGAGCCGCGGCGATACGTCTGCCGAGGCATCGGCGCTCAGCAGATACTCGACCGGCGTGATTTCGGTCCCGTCTTCGTGGACGAGCGGCAGGAGCTTGTCGTCCGTGGACGAAGAAACGACCAGGACGCCGATCTGGGGCACCTCGCTGCTCGGATCCTCGTCGATCAGCGACACCGTACCGACACGCGGCACCACGAATCGATTCAGCACCTTGCTCTCGACCCTCTCGACGTCCCGGGCGAGCTCTTCGCCGGCGCCCTCCTCGGGGGTCTCCTGCCAGAATACGTGCGCGGCCTGGCTCGCCGACGTCTCCTCCGAAACCTGCCCCGTCTCGCCCATATCGGCGGCGCAACCCGCCGCGAGCAGCGTGACTGCAGCGAATGCACCGAGAATGCGTCTGTCGTAGGTGAACATCTTTGCCTCCATCTCTGGTGAGGTACTCTGCGCATCCAGAGCAGTGCATTGACCGTGCCGGCGCGTCAGGGGCGCGAATCGGCCGCGTTTCGGTCATCAAGAACGAGGTGCGTGTCACAGCGTCATGACACTGGTACGCAGGAATGACGCCGGGCGTGTCATGCCCGTGTGACAGGAGCCCGTCAGCGTTGCCTGTCGGCGGCGTGATGGGCAGGGGGCTGCGCTCGGACATCCGAGGAAAGCGCCTCGTCGAGCACCCCGCCCGCACGGCCCACGTGCAGACGGGCACCGGCAAACACGCGCCCCACCGGACCTTTTCGAAGCACGAGGTCGTTCCTCCGCCGGAGATTCTCCTTTTGCGTAGAATCTTCCAAGCACGAGCGCCCGGCCCTCGCCCGGGGGATGCGGCGAAGCGAACGGAGCCGCGCCCCCCAAGCTTCCACATCCCCCAGGTTGTGCTAGACGGCCTCCCCGACGAGGAGCCCACCTGCCATGCCCATCTTCCGGCTCGAGATCGAGAACCGGCCGGCCGTTCCGGACGCGCTCGCCACGAAAACCGCCCAGACCCTCTCGGCCTGGCTCGGCCTCTCCCCGGCGCGGATCCGCACGCGGAAGGTGTATCTCTGCGATCTCGACATCAACGAGGCCGAGGCCCAAAAGGTCCTCGCCGCCATCGCCGACCCCGTCATCGAGGTCGCGGCCACGGGCGCCCTGCCCGACGGCGACAGCGCGGATCCACCCGTGATCCTGACCGTCTCCTTCTTGCCCGGCGTGACGGACGCCGTCGGCAAGAGCGTCAAGACCGCGTGCGAGGATGCGCTCGGACGTACGCTCACGGGACAGGTATACACGGGCACGATGTACCTCGTCTGGGGCCTCGCGCGGGCCGACGTCGAGCGCGCGGCGGCCGAGGTCCTGCACAACCCCCTCATCCAGCGTATTCGCATCGAAGAGCCGCCGCGCACGCCCGACCTCACGGTCCCCCGCGCCGGCGTGGCCCAGACGCCGCGGACCGAGGTCGTCCCCTTGCGAGGCCTCTCCGACGAGGCGCTCGAGCGGCTCTCGCGCGAGCGCCTCCTCGCGCTCTCGATCCCCGAGATGCACGCGGCGCGCGCCCATTTCGAGGCCGAAGGGCGCGAGCCGACGGACGCCGAGCTCGAGTGCATCGCCCAGACCTGGAGCGAGCACTGCAAACACAAGATCTTCAACGCTCCCATCGATTACACCGATCCCGAGGGGCGCACGCGACGCATCGAGCGGGGCGTCTTCAAGACGTACGTCGTCGCCGCGACCGAGGACGTGCGCGAGGCCCGCGCTTTGTCCGGGATCGACGGGGACGCCGGGGATTTTCTGGTCTCGGTCTTCAGCGACAACGCCGGCGTCGTGCGCTTCACGGACGATCTTCACCTCGTCTACAAGGTCGAGACGCACAACTCGCCGTCCGCGCTCGATCCCTACGGCGGCGCGATGACCGGCATCGTCGGCGTCAACCGCGACAGCTTCGGCTGCGGCCTCGGGGCGGACCTGCTCGCGAACGTGTGGGGGTATTGTCTCGGAAAGCCAAACCATTCCGGCGCGCTCCCGAAGGGCCTCATGCACCCGCGGCGCATCCGCGAGGGCGTACACCACGGGGTCATCGACGGCGGCAACCAGTCCGGCATCCCGTACATGCGCGGCTTCGAGCTCTTCGACGACCGCTTCGTGGGCAAGCCGCTCGTGTATTGCGGGACCGTCGCGGCGATGCCCGTCGAGACGGCGGGGCGGCCGACGCACGAGAAATTCACGGCGCCCGGGGACAAGATCGTCATGATCGGCGGGCGCGTGGGCAAGGACGGCATTCACGGCGCCACGTTCTCCAGCGTCGAGCTCAATGAGAGCTCGCCCGTCCAGGCCGTGCAGATCGGCGACCCGATCACGCAGAAGATGATGTTCGACATGCTCGCCGAGGCGCGCGACCGGGGCCTCTACAGCGGCATCACGGACAACGGCGCCGGCGGCCTGTCGAGCAGCGTCGGCGAGATGGCCGAGGCCTCGGGCGGCGCCGAGGTCGACCTCGCCCGCGTGCCCCTCAAATACCCGGGCCTCGCCCCCTGGGAGATCCTCGTCAGCGAGGCGCAGGAGCGAATGACGGTGGCCGTGCCTCCGGACAAACTCGAGGCGTTCCTCGCGCTCGCCGCGAGGCGCGAGGTGGAGGCGACCGAGATCGGCACGTTCACGGACTCAGGGAGGCTCGTCGTGTGGTACGGCGAGGAGAAGGCCTGCGATCTGCCGCTCGTGTTCCTTCACGGCGGGCTGCCGAAGGTCGTGCGGACGGCGCGGTGGAGCCCGCCCGTGCGGGCCTTCGCGAGCAGCTCGGACCGGGAAAAGGCGCTCGCCGCGCGGCCCGTCGGCGAGCTCCTGGTCTCGATGCTCGCGCAGCCGAACATCCGGAGCGGCGAGCGGTACACGCGCCATTACGATCACGAGGTGAAGGGGCTCGCCGTGGTCAAACCGTTCGTGGGGGTGTGTCGCGACATACCAGCCACGGCGACGGTCATGCGCGTGCGGCACGGGCGCGACGAGGGCGTGGTGCTCGGCGAGGGGATCCACCCGCATTACAGCGACCTCGACACGCACGCGATGGCGCTCGCCTGCGCGGACGAGGGCGTGCGGCGCGTCCTCTCTGCCGGCGCGCGGATCGACCGGATGGCCGCGCTCGACAACTTCTGCTGGCCCGACCCCATCAAGAGCGCGACGACGCCCGACGGCGAGCACAAGCTCGCGCAGCTCGTGCGCGCGTGCGAGGGCCTGTACGAGGCGTGCGTGGCGTACGGGCTGCCGCTCATCTCGGGCAAGGACTCGATGAAGAACGACGCCACCATGGGCGGCGTGAAGATCTCGGTGCCGCCGACCTTGCTCGTCAGCGTCATCGGGCAAATGAAGGACGTCCGGCGCGCCCTCACGCTCGCGCCGCGCGCGCCGGGCGACGTCGTGTATCTGCTCGGCGAGACGGACGACGCGTGCGGCGAGAGCGAGCTCTCGCGGCTCCTCGGGCTCACCCTCGACGGCGTCCCGCGGACGGACCCGAGGCGTTTTGCCGCGCGATATCACGCGTTCGCCGCGGCGCACGAGGCGGGCCTCCTCCGCTCGGCGCACGTGCTCTCGCGCGGCGGGCTCGCCGTCGCGCTCTCGCACCTGGTGATGGCGAGCGAGCTCGGTTTGTCGGTCTCGCTCGATGCGGTGGGCCGAGGCCTCTCCCCGGCGATCGCGCTCTTCAGCGAGACGACGGGGCGCGTCGTGCTGACCACGCGGGCCGAGGATTCGGCCGCGCTCGAAGCCCGGCTCTCGCCGCACGGCCTCGTCCGGCTCGGCGCGGTCGAGCCGGGCGTGTCGGGCCGCGGGTATTTACGTATTCGTCATGGAGGACAAACGCTCGCCGAGCTCGGCTCGGACGCGCTCCGCCGCGCTTTCCAGGAGGAATCTCATGCCGTCTGACGTCGTCAAAGAGGCGCGCGACGTGCGTGTCCTCGTTCTCACGGGGTACGGGCTGAACTGCGAGGCGGAGACAGCCGCCGGGTTTTCACGCGCGGGCGCGACCGTCGACCTCGTGCACCTGAGCGAGATCCTCGAGCGCGCGGGGAACGCCGACGTGCTCGCCGGGTATCACATCCTCGCGTTCATCGGCGGTTTCTCCTTCGGCGACCACATCCAGAGCGGGCGCGTGTTCGCCAATCGCCTGCGCTTCCGGCTCGGCGATGCGCTCTCTCGCTTCGTGGACGACGGCGGGCTCGCGCTCGGGGTCTGCAATGGATTCCAGACGCTCGTTTGTCTCGGCCTGCTGCCCGGGGTGAGCCGCGCCCGGGGCGCGCCGCTCGCCGCGCAACAGGCGGCGCTCGTGCACAACGACAGGCTCGGGTATTTCGACACGTGGGTGAAGCTCGCCGTCGACCCCGGGAGCCCCTGCGTGTGGACGCGCGGGGTCGGCCCCACGATCGAGATGCCGAGCCGCCACGGCGAGGGCAAGCTGCTCTTCCTCGACGAATCGCTCCGCGACGAGGTCCTCGCCTCGCGCCTCGTGCCCGTGCGGTACGCGGACGCGAGCGGCGCGCCCACGGAAGCTTGGCCGGACAACCCCAATGGCTCGCCGGGCGGCGTCGCCGGGCTCTGCGATCCCACGGGGAGGATCTTCGGCCTCATGCCGCACCCCGACGCGTACCTCTACCCCGAGAACCACCCCGACTGGATCCGGCAACGCGACGCGGGCACCTTGCCGTCCGCGGGCCTCGGCCTCCGCATCTTCGAAAATGGGGTGCGGGCCGCGCTCGCGGGGTAGCTCTCGGCGCTTCGTCCTCGCCATTCTCCTTTTGCGGGCGCGGGGCCGTTCGTGCTCTCATGCCCGGAGGAGACTCTTCGTATGGCGATGCGGCGTGCCCGTAGGCTCTTTTTCGTGGCCGGTCTCTCGGCCCTCGTCTCGTGCGGCGGCGCTGCGGTGCAGACGCAGCCTGGACCTCCCGACGAGGCGAATTCCGGCGCGGCGGTCGCCGTGGCGGCGCCCGTGCCCACGGCCGCCGTGGCCGCGCCGGCCGCGGACGAGGGGCCGGAGCCTCCGCAGAAGCTCGACTCGCTCCTCGGCCTCGTCCCGCGCGACGCCGTGCTCGTGGCGAACGTGCCGCCGCCCGAGAAGGCGCTCGCGGCGATGAATCCACAACTACGCGCGGGCCTTCTGGCGGAGCTCTCGGCGGGGCTCGCGAATCGCCTCGAGCTCGACCCGAAGCTCGTCGCGGACGTGACGAAATCGTTCGAGGGCGCCGTCGTCTTCGCGGGCCCGCAGAAGCGCGGCGGGCCGGCCGAGCCGATCGACAGGGCTTGCTTCGGGGCCCGCATGAGCGACGGGGCGCTCGTGACGAAGGCCCTCGACCTGCTCGGCGCGGAGAAGAAGGCGCGCGGCTTCTTCGTGGTTCGTTCACCGAAGGGCATCGAGCTCGCGCACGGCGCGTGGCTCGAGGGGCCACGCGCGCTCGTCGCCTGCCGGACGAAGGACGACCTCCGCGACGCGTTCGAGGTCGCCGCGGGGCGCGCGCCGTCGGTCGAGGCCTCGGCGTTGCTCGTCAAGGAGCGCGCGGCGGAGCCGTTCCTCGCGATCGATCTGCACGCAATGGCCGCGGGCAAAAAATCGCCGCCCGAGCCGGGCTCGCGCCTCTTCGTCGCGCTCGTGGGACAAACCCAGGGCCTCGGGCTCGACGTGCGATTCTCGGGATATGGCCCCGAGTTCCCGGCGCTCGGCTCGGTGCTCGACGCGGCGCCTCAGGTCGTCATGCCGAAGCTGCCGGAGGGGGCGATCGCCGCATTGGGTCTGTCCACGCAGCGTTCGTCTGGTAAAACGGTCGCGGACGTGCTGGAGGTGATCGGGCGCGCGCTCTCGCCGGGCCTCGGGCAGGGGGTGAAGGGGGAGCTCGGCCGGAGCGGGATCGATCTCGCGGACATCGACGAGGCGCTCGGCGGAGAGGTCGTGCTCGGGCTGTACATGGATCCGAAGCGGCCGTTTTCGTTCGACGAGGTGAGCGAGCAACCCGAGAAGGCCTTGGGGGTGCTCGTGGCGATCGCCACGAAGGACGCGGACGCGCAGAAGAAGCTCCTCTCGACGATTCAGGCGGGCGCGAAGGGTGCCAAAAAGGTCACGGTCCGAGGCGACACGCTCACGAGGGACCTGAAGGATGGCGGCGTGCTCCACATCGAGTCGCGGCCGGGATTTTTGCTCGTCGGCCTCGGCAACAAAAAGGTGGCGCTCGACGTCGTGCGTCGGTTCGGTAAAGGCAAGGATACGCTGAGCGCAAATCCGGCTTTCCTCACGGCGCGCGCGAAGGAGAAGGCAGCGTCGCATGCGCTCCTCTTCTTCGACCCGGCGCTCGCCCGGTCGCTCGCCGATCCGACCTCGGGCGCGAAGCCCGGCGCGCGCGTCGGGGGCGGATCGATGCTGTCGCTCGTGCTCTTTCCGAGCGATCGGGGGCTCGAGCTCGCGGCGACCGGGGACGGCGCGGCGGAGCTCGTGGGGGTGGGCGCGGCGCTCGCGGTGCACGGGGTCCGGCGGTACACGACGCGCGCGAAGGCGGCGGAGGCCAGGAACACGGTGAGCTGGATGGCGCGCGCGGCCGCGGCTGCGTACGAGCGCGCGTCGACCAGCGAAAAGCCGGGGACGCACAAGCTCTGCAAATCGGCGCCGCCGGTGCCCGGCGTGGTGCCCCGGGACACGACGTACGTCCCTTCGAATAAACCGGGGCAGGATTTCGAGCAGGGCGACGATTCTGCGGGGTGGCGATGCCTCCGGGTCTCGCTCCCGCAGCCGATCCGGTTTCAGTACGAATACCGTACGGGCGGGGCTTACAAGGGACCGAAGCGCGGCGGGCCCGATCCCGGTAAGGACGGCTTCGAGGTCTCGGCCGAGGGTGACCTCGACGGCGACGGCAAGACGAGCCTCTTCACCCGCATCGGAAAAATTCAAAATGGGACGATCGTCCTGTCCCCGCAGATCTTCGTGGCCGACGAGCTCGAATAGCGTGAAGCGTAGGCTTTACGCCGCGCGTCATCATTGCTCGGGACAGACGCGGCGCGCCAGGCCGTGATGGGCGCTTGCGCCCGGCGTCCGATTCACGTACGCCTCATTTTCGAATCGCTGCCTCGGCGTCGTATCCCGAAGGCCCACACGATCCCACCCCGGAAACGAAGAAGGGTTCACGCCATGAGACGTCTGCTCTGCTTGCTGATGTTCGCGCCTGTTCTTTCTGCCTCTGCCCTGCTCTCAGGCTGCGGCGGCGAGGAAGGCACGGGCGAGGTGGATACCACGGCACACCCCGGTGAAGCGGCCGCCAATCCGACCGCTGGTATGCACCCGTATCAGCCGCATTTCGAGTCTGCCGCGAAGGAGTTCAACGTCCCGGCGTCGCTCCTCGTCGCGATCGGTTACGCAGAGACGCAACTTTATCATGTGCCCGGCGAGACGTCGGAGCACGACGGTGTCCCGCCTGCGTACGGCGTGATGGCATTGCGCGGCGATGCCATCACGAAGGGCGCGTCCCTCGCGGGCGTGACCGAGGAGGAGGTCGAGTCCGATCCCGAGGCGAACATCCGCGCCGCGGCGGCGTTGCTCGACGCGCACGCGGAGGAGCTCGGCCTCGATCGCGCGGACATCGGCGCGTGGGCGCCGGCCGTGGCGGCCTACTTCAATCACCCGAGCCTCGACGCGCAGGCGCATTTCGTGCACGACGAGGTCTACCGTCACCTGCGCGAGGGCATCGCGGCGCCCGAGGACAGCGGGATCGACGAGATCCTGGCGCCGAACTCCGAGGCGACGCCGAAATTCCCGATGCCCGAGTTCGTGGGCAAGGGCGATCCCCCGAGCGCGATTTACTCCGGCGCCAAGTGGCGCCCCGCGCCCTCGTCGAACTACACCTCGGGCCGCAGCGGATACAAGGCGGAGCTGCTCGTCATCCACACCTGCGCCGGCACGTATTCGGGCTGCTGGGGCTGGCTGACGACGGCGTACCCGACGAACCCCTACAAGACGAGCGCCCATTACGTCGTCAACGAGAGCGGCAGCGAGATCTCCGCGCTCGTCGACGAGACGAACACGGCGCACCACGTCGGCGCGAAATGGAATGGCCTGCCCACGAACCCGCGCTCGGTCGGCATCGAGCACGGCGGGTATCCGTACGCGGGCTCGAACAAGTGGAGCGAGGGGCAGATCGCGACCTCGGCCAAGCTCTCCTGCGACGTCGTCAAGCGGCAGGGCATCATCCGCGACCGCCAGCACATCATCGGCCACTACCAGCCCGACCCGGTGAACCGGCCGAACGACCCGGGCACCAATTTCCCCTGGGCTGATTACATGAACCGCATCAACACCTGCGTCGGTGGTGGTGGTGGCGGCGGCAGCAGCTACATCACGGTCGACAGCAACAACGCGAACAACAACAGCGCGGTGGCGCGGATCGTGGCGCCCTCGGCGAACTGGAAGTCGTCCACGAACGTGTCCGGGTATTACGGCACGGGGTATTATGCCGCGCCCACGCAGGCGATCTCCGACGGCGCGACGTTCGAGTTCTACCTCCCCGCGGCGGCCTCGAAGCAGGTCTATGCGTGGTGGACCTCGGCCTCGGATCGGTCGACGACGGCGCCGTACGTCATCTTCAACGCGAGCGGCACGAAGCTCGGTACGGTGAACAAGAACCAGCAGACGGGCGGCGGCTCGTGGCAGCTCATCGGGACGTACAACTTCTCGGCTGGCTGGAACAAGGTCACCGTCTCGCGCTGGACGACGACGGGTTATTACGTCATCGCCGACGCCGTGCAGATCCGCTGAAACCCCAAGACGCCCGCGGCGCCTCGCGCGCCGCGGGCCTCTCCCCAAACGCATGCCGACCCATTTCCTCTCCCGCTCCTCCCGCCTCTCGCTCGCCCTCCTCGCCCTCCTCGCGGCGACGTCCTGCACGAAAGAAAAGAAAGACGACGCGAATACCGCGGCGCCGTCGCAATCGTCATTGCCGACAAACGACGCGGGCGCCGATGCGAATGAGGGAAAACTACCTGTCCCGACAACCGGCAAACCGGGTGTCCCGACAACCAAGGACAAACCAATACCGTCGACATCGGCGGAGAAGCCGGAGTCCGGACCGGGCGGCGAAATACCCCCCGAAGAGCGGCAAAAAATCGCGGGGAAAATCGCGTTCATCTCGGAGCGCGACGGAAACCGCGAGATCTACGTGATCGGGCCGGATGGCAAAGGCGAGGAGCGGCTCACGAAGAGCCCGCACGCCGATTACAACGGCCCCGCCGCGCCCGACGGCGCCGCGATCCTCACGATCCGCGTCGAAGGAGAGGACGGCCCCCAGCAGCTCCTCCTCCAACCCCTCGACGGAAACACCCCAAAACCCCTCGGACCCCTGGCAGGTCGCGTACGCCACCCCACGTTTTCGCCCGACGGCCGTTTCGTCGTGTACGAATCGGACGGCGGAAAGGTGGCCACGGCACACTTCTCCGACATCTACCGGGTGAACGTCGACGGCAGCGGCTTCCGGCGCCTCACGGAGAACCCCGAGGGGAACTTCGAGCCCTCCTTCTCGCCGAAGGGCGACGCCATCGTGTTCCTCTCGAGCCGTGACCGCATGGCCGAGCTCTACACCATGCGGCCCGACGGGAAGGACCCCGCGCGCCTGACGAAGACGGAGCGCGACGAATGGGGCGCGCGGTATTCACCCGACGGCAAGCGGCTCGTCTTCGTGAGCGATCGCGAAGGCGCCGATCGAATATGGCTGATGCCCGCCTCCGGCGGCGAGGCAGGGCGCCTGACGCAGATGCGGCCCGCGCCCCGCATCGTGGAGGACAAGCCGACCTGGTCGCCCACGGGGAAACGAATCGCCTACGTGCTGCGCGCGCCCGACGAGCCGTCCCGCGTGGGAATCGTGACCATGGAGGACGGGAAAGAGACGTTCGTGCGTGGGCCCGGCGGCGCAGGGCAGGTGAACGAGCCCGCCTGGTCGCCGGACGGGCGATACCTGGCCGTGACCGTGACGCGCGGGTCGGAGCAACAGATATGGATCGTGCGTGAAGACGGGACCGGAATGACGAAGTTGACGAGCTCGACCGGCGGGAACTGGAACCCGCTCTGGATACCGCCGCGCAAAGGAAAGGGCGGCAAGTAGAGAGCGCGTCGCTTGAGAAGGCAGGCAGCCTGATCCGCAAAACAACTGGTGCGCGATCCGCCCAATGCCAAGATCCTCGGGCGCGCGCGCTCCGCAATCGGTGGAGCGCCGCCCGAGGGAAACGCGGATGAGGCGGATCACGAGCCACTGGGAGCGGCGTCATTTCCTGGCTCTCGCGAATACGGGTGTCCTGATCGCGGTCGGGCTCGGCGCATGCGTGGGCGGCGAGGGGCACGACGCCGGGGTGAGCTCGCCCGAGGCGCTCAGGCGGCCACTCTCGAGCGTCGTCGCCCTCTCGTTCACGGACGAGCTCGACACGGGCGCGAAGGACCTCGGGCAATACGTCCGAGCGCGGGTGGATCAGGTCGCCCGAGGCACGCTCCCGGAGGGCGTCGAGTTCCCGCTGGCGAACGCGGCGACGGACGACGTGCGGGCGATCGCGGGGCTCTCCACGAACGTGGTGGTGTCGTGGCTCGACCCGCTCTCGTTCGATACGAGCCACGCGGCGCCGCGGTTCGGGGCGAATAACGATTACATCGCGTTCTTCGGCGACGGCTGGGACGAGGTCCCGGGCGAGCCGCCGCAATGGCGCGGCAGCGGGACGTCGGCGTGGCTTTGGGTGAACCACGAGTCGATCTCGAACGATTTCCCGACACCCACGACGGCGCCGACGGGCCAGCACCTCACGCTCGCGATGTTCCTCGCGGCGGAGAAGGTGCTCTCGAACGAGGTGACGGCGAACCGGTGGCCGAGCGCGGATCTCGCGGCGTACGTGCGCGAGGCGAAGCGCCAGGTCGGCGGCTCGTGGTTTCACGTGGTGCAGGATCCGGCCTCGCGGAAGTGGCAGATCGATCGCGGCGCCGAGGCCGTCCGGTACGACGCGACGAGCAGGACCCTCGCGCGGCTCACGGGGATCCGGCCGCTCGCGGCGGATCGCGACGATGAAGGTCACGCGCTGCCGCCCGGCGTCGTGAGCGGCATCATGAGCGACTGTTCGGGCGGACAAACCCCGTGGGGCACGGTGATCACCGCGGAGGAGAACGTGCAGGACTTCTATGGAGACATGGAGGTCTTCTGGACGAGCGAGCAGAAGTTCGTCCGCGGCGCGGGCGCCGATCCCGGCGGGCCGATCCGGTTCGACACGAGGGCGAGCGCGACGAGCGTGTTCGGGATCTCGCCGGATCGAGAGACGCACCACGCGAAGGATCTCTACGGCTATCTCGTGGAGATCGATCCGGGAGAGGCCCCCGACGAGTACGAAGGCAAGAGCGCGGCAGGCAGGGGGCACAAGAAGCTCGGCGCGATGGGCCGCGCGCGCTGGGAGAACACGTCGTTCGCCGTCGACGCGAGCTTCGAGCTCCTGCCGGACGAGCCCGTCGTGATGTACGCGGGCGACGACCGGCGCAGCGGCCGGGTGTACAAGTTCGTTTCGACAAACCCGTACAGGGCCGGCATGACGCGGGCCGAGACGCGCGCGCTCCTCGACGAGGGGAAGGTCTACGTCGCGCACTTCGCGGGCCTCGACAACACGACGGGCGTGACGATGCTCGCGACGGGCGAGGCGCCGACGGAGAGCGCGCCGGGGCAAGGGCAGTGGATCGAGTTCGGGACGACGAGCGGAGCGATCGCACCGAACGCGGCCGCGCTCGGCGAGCCGGGCAAGACCGTGGGCGAGGCGCTCTCGGACCTCGACTACAACGGCATCGGCGGCTTCGAGCGCGACGACGACGTGCGCCGCGCGCTCTTCACGGCGAGCGCGAAGGTCGGGATCATGGAGCTGAACAGGCCCGAGGACGTGGAGTACAACCCGCGTGATCCGAGCGGCGCGCCGCGGATCTACGTGGCGTTCACGAACCACGGGCGCAAGACGCAGCTCGATCAGGAGGGCAGGCTCATCGATCCGACAGCGCACGAGCGCAGCGCGCCGAAGCGGCCCGACATGATCGGCAACGTGTTCGTGATGCAGGAGGCGAACCCCGAGAGCCCGGGGTCGTCGACGTCGTTCACGTTCCTGCGCGTCTGGGCCGGCGCGAAGGCCACGGGCCCGTACGACGCGGCGAACCCCGACAACCTCGTGATCGATCGCGAGGGCGGCGTGTGGTTCGGCACGGATGGGAACTTCGCGGCGAACGGGACCGCCGAGGCGATCTACTTCCTCGACCTCGATCGCGCGCACGCGCCGGGCGCGCCGGGCGTCGTGGCGCCGACGTTCGGCAAGGCGTTCCGCGTCGTCGCGATGCCGAGCGACGCCGAGGCGACGGGTCCGGCGCTCGCCGCGGACATGCGCACGCTCTTCGTGAGCGTGCAGCACCCGGGCGAGCACGTGTGGAGCGCCTGGCCGCACGGCGAGTGACGTGAAGACGCGCCTCTCCGCCTCCTTGCTCGCCTCTGCGCTCCTCGCGGCCCTCGTCACGGGCGCGTGTGGAAGACGCGAGGAGCGGGCCGCCGAGGGCCTCTACGACCCGCTCGCGCGCGCCCGCGAGGCGAGGGGGCTCGTGAAGAACCCCGAGGCCTCGGTGCCGCCGCTCTGTTACACGAAGACGGGCGGCACCTCGAACCCGTGCTGGGTCTGCCACACGAGCGCGCACGGGCCGAACGTACGCGCAGACTGGCACCTGCAGGAGGAATACGCGTTCTCGGAGGCGGCGCTCGAGAACCACCACGAGAACCTCTTCGTCGATCGCAGCGCGCAGATCACGCAGACGTCGGACGAAGAGATCCTCCGCTACGTGCGCGAGGACAACTACACGCCGCTCCGGCGCGCGCTCGCGGAGGCGCGAGGCTACGAAGGGTACGTGCCGGATCTCGACCTCGATCGCGGCTTCGACGACGAGGGCTTCGCGCGCGACGGGAGCGGCTTCCGCGCCCTGCGATTCAAGCCGTTCCCGGGCACGTTCTGGCCCACGAACGGGAGCACGGACGACGTCTTCATCCGCTTGCCAGAGCCGTTCCAGAAGGACAAACACGGCGCGCCGTCACGCGCGATCTACAGGCTGAACCTGTCCTTGCTCGAGGCCGCGATCACGGCGGATCCGGACGCGCCCGCGGACCGGATCGAGCGCGCGATCGAGCCGGTGGACGAGCGGCTGCTCGGGGAGGATCTCGACGGAGATGGCGCGCTCTCCGCGGGCGTGACGCGCGTGCGGCGCCTGCCACGCACGTACGCGGGCGCCGCGTCGAGCGAGCCGCTCGAGCGAGGCATCTATCCGCGCGGCGTGGAGTTCTTGCATTCGGTCCGGTACCTCGATCCGGACGCGCCGGGGCAACACGCGCGGCGCATGAAGGAGCTCAGATACTCACGCAAGGTGCTCGCGCCGGATCGATGGGCGCGCCTGCGGGCCTACGAAAAGGAGCAGGACGAGAAGGACGAGGGGCTCTTGCCCGTCTACACCGGGTCGGCGACGAGCGGGCTGCGGAATGCGTTCGGCTGGCAATTGCAGGGCTTCATCGAGGACGCGGAGGGGCGGCTCCGTTTGCAGACGGACGAGGAGCATCGGTTCTGCATGGGTTGCCATTCGAGCCTGGGGGTGACGGTCGATCAGACGTTCGCCTTCGCGCGCAAGGTGCCCGGGAGCGACGGCTTTCGCGTGCAAGACCTGCGCGGCATGCCCGACGTGCCCGAGCTCGGGCACGCGGAGCCCGAGGTGCTCACGTACCTGCGGCGCGTGGGCGGCGGCGACGAGCTCCGCGCGAACGAGGAGATGCTCGCGCGCTTCTTCCCCGGCGGCGTGCTCGCCGAATCCGAGGTGCAGCGCGCGGCGCCCGGCGGCGATCGCGACCTCGCGTTCCTGCTCTTGCCCTCACGCGAGCGCGCGCTCGCCCTCGACAAGGCGTATCGGGTGATCGTACGTGCTCAAACGTTCGATCGCGGCCGCGACGCGCTGGTCCGGCCCGCGGCGAACGTGCACCGGACGATCAGGAACGGGTCCACGGCGCTCGGCGCGGCAGGTCGAATCTACACGGACGGGCGGCTGCGCCTCGAATGGTGAGGGTGCTACGCTCGGGGGCGCCATGCCCCACGACCGCCCGAGCCTGACGGCCAAGAAGATCGCCCGGTTCCTGATCCTGATCGACGCGGTGCCCCGACTCGGTCCGCTCTTGCCGGAAGGCGCCGCGAGCGCGGCCGAGGCAATCCTGCGCGCCTCGGGGGCGGTCGGACGTCGGCAGATCGACATGATGCGCGCGCCGTGGACGCAGCGGTTCTACGAGATTGCGGAGGCCTTCACGGCGCGAGGTCAGCTCGTGTGGTTCGGGCTGCGCAAGCGCTGGATGGCAGACGTGGTGGAGGAGGCGATCGCCGGGGGAGCGACGCAGCTCCTTGTGGTGGGCGCAGGGTTCGATCCGCTGGCGGCGATGGTCGCGAGGCGTCATCCGGAGGTGACGTGCGTGGAGGTGGACGCGCCGGCGACGGCGGAGCCAAAGCGAAGAGGTGTGCGTGGAGCCGGGTTCGAAAGGACGAACCTGCACATTTGCGCGGCGGATCTGTCGAAGCGATCACTCGGCGAGGTATTGCGCGGGACGCCGTGGCGAAGCGACGCCCGGAGCGTGGTCGTGGCCGAGGGGCTCTTGATGTATCTGGACGTGAAGGACGTGAAGGCGTTTTTAGGAGCGATACGCGAGCACACGACGGCCGGGAGCCACCTGGCATTTTCGTACGTGGATGGAGACGACGCGGGCCGGCCGCACCTCGGGACGCTGGATTGGCCGATCCGAGCGACGCTGCGAATCGCGGGCGAGCGGATGCGTTGGGGGATCCGGCCGCGGGAGCTCGCAGGATTCGTGGAGGCTGCAGGATTTCGGTTGGTCGGGCAAATGGACGGGGAGGCGTTGCGAAAAAAGTATCTCGCGCCCATCGGTCTGCCGGAGGAGCCGGTGGCGGCGTACGAGCATCTGGGGTTGGTGGAGACCTGAAGGGCCCATCGGCGCGGTGAAATGACCTGCGAAAATCAGCGGAGAAGAAGGGATTCGAACCCCTGGTCGAGTTTCCCCTACGGCGGTTTTCAAAAAACGAGGGTGCGGGTGGAGGGTGGTGTGAGTTAGCGGTTCGGCATCGGCACATGGCGACTGACGCCGGGGGAGCCGCCGGACCTCGCGCTGGGGAAGCTCATCCTCGCCATGGTAAGTGACCCGGCATGACGTGAATGCCGGCGGTACGAGGGGCCTCGTGTACACGCGCCGTCGCCCATGCACGCCGGCCACGCCCCCGTTGCCCATCCGTTGCCCACGCGACCGCCCCGAGGCGTCCTCCCACTGGAGGCGGCTAACGTGGAGGTAAACGCCTGGGTGATGCGCGACGCGACCGCACCCAGGCGCGCTTGCCCGAAAATACGACCGCGATCTCATGGATGGGCTTCGCGCCTCGCTCGCGCAGTTCCTGTGCGTACTCGAGCGTCTCGATCTGCAGGAGCGCGGCGTCCAACGCGGCGTCGACCTTTGCCTTGCTGGGGACCTTGGACCCCGACGCCGGCAGCACCTTGAGCTCCATCACCACACCTGGCAAGCCCGGCCTCTTCGGGATCAGCATCACGTCGTACCGCCCATGCCCGGATTCGCCGTTCGATTTTACCTGGAAAACGCGCTCTTCCAGGGTGACGAGCATTCCCATGAGAAACACGTGGTAGTGCGCTTCGACGTCTTTCGGCGCGCGGTCGTAGCTCGATAGCTTGAGCAGGAAGCCCTCCAGGAGGACGGCGAGCCGCTCCGCATTCCCCTCGAGAAGGGAGAGCTCGAGCTCGGCGAGCCCCGGCTTGCCACCGATGCCAGCCTCCATCCATCGCTTGAAGATGCGCGTGAACCTACCCCTGACCTCTCGGTTCGGGAAGGACAGCTTGCAGAGGGGCTCGCCATCTTCGTCTTCCTCGCGCTGGTCGACAGCCTCGGCCCGCAGGTAGCCGGTCATCACCAGGATGCTCCACACCGTTTCTTGGTGGTTCGTCGCGTCCCGCAGCGCGATATGGTCCTGGATGGGTTTCTCGATGACCTCTTCGCGCAAAAGCTTCTCGAAGTCCTCGTAACACTGGGTGAACCACCTGGCGATCAGCTCTTCGGAGAAGTCGCTCGGGCTCTCCCTCGCCCAGTAGTTGAGAAACCGCACGTCGCTCTGGTGCACGAAGTTCAGCACCGACCATGGATTGAAGATCGACTGCTCGCCAAACAAATACCCCTGATACCAGATTCGCACGCGTTCGAACTGATCATGCCCATCGGCGTCGCGGAGGATCTTCTTCGTCTCCTCCTCCGTGAACCCGAACGAAGTCGCGCACTCCGAACGAAGGATCGAATATGTCACGACGTTATTGAGGCCCGAGAAGATGCTCTCGTTGGAGACCCGAAGGATGCCTGTCAGGACGCCTTTGAACAGGTGGGGGTTGTCCTTGATGCCAGAATGAAGGAACTTACGAATCAGCTCGACGGTCTCGGCGAACGATTTGTGCACCTGGGACAGGTGCAGCGGCGCATCGTATTCATCCACGAGGATGACCACGCGCTTGCCATGGTACCTGTGCAGGAACCGGGACAAATCATCCAGCGCCGAGCCCAGGAGTGCCTCGTCTGCCCGACGTTCGAAGATCTCCAGAAAACGCGCTCGCTCGTGCGGCGTGAGGGCTCCCTCCGTCAGGAGATAGGCATGCGGTTCGTAGATCCGACGCACCTCCTCGCGGAGCGTCTCCCTGGCCTCCACGCGATCGCCGGCCCACACGGTCCCGAGGCGCGTGTAGATGACCGGGTATTGCTGGAAATGAGCGAGGTTGTCCTGGTCGCGCATCACCGCGAGCCCCTCGAACAGCGGCCTCCGGTCCTCCGAGCTCCGCTCGAGGAAGTACTTGAGCATCGACATGTTCAGCGATTTGCCGAACCGCCTCGGTCGAGGGAACAGCAGCACCTGCGGCGGCGCCCGGAGGACATCGCTGATGAACTCCGTCTTGTCGACGTAGTACTTGCCTCCCTCGCGCAGCGCCTTGAAGTCCGAAACCCCGATGGGGACATCAAGCGGTCGCATGGGCACCTCCAGGCACGCTCGTGCCCCGACGAACCACGGAAGTTCGCCGACGGGCAACGGAAAAACCGTATATTTCTTCACACACCCAGAAGGTGAGCGATTTCCGGCAGAATTTCGCCATGGGTCGTGCTCCTGGCGGGTTTGTCTCCAGATCCGTTTGCCATGTACGCCGGTCCGCGGTCAAACTCAAGGGGGGAACGCTCTGCCGTTCAGCCCGCACGTCGCTTTTGTTCACGTCTCCTCGGCGACGCGGAGCTTCTCGGACAGCTCGTGCAGCTTCTCCTCGTACTTCGCGCGCTCTTCCGCGCTCGCCTTGTCGACGTCACGCCGCGCCTTCTCCATCGCCTTGCGGATCGTCTCCTGCTCCTTCTCGGCCTCCTTCAACACCTTCTCGAACTCGCGCTGCGCTCGCTCTTCCTCGCGGATCTGCTCCTTGATGAGCCTCTGCTCTTCACGCTCCTCGAGCTTCAGCTCCTGCGCGACGACGGCCCAGCGCAGCTCCTCGAGCCACGCCTCCAAGTACTCGGGCAGGATCCGGGCGCCGCGGAACGTGCGTCCGTTGTGGTTCACGAGCGTGAAGGCATCGCGGATCTTCTGCTGCAGGGTGCCGTGGTTGCCGTGCCGCAACTCGGCGAGGGTCGCGTCGATTTTGCCATTGAAGGCGTCGAGCACGAACTCGATGGCGGTCGTGCGCCGGTTCGCCTTCACGTAGTCGCACGTCGCACTCGCGCGCTGCCTTGAGCCGCTGCACAGCCTCCGCGAACCCGAACTCCTCGGCGAGAGCATCGAGTAGTCCAGCGGTGGGCATCACGTAGCGGTCGCGGTACCCCTCGATGACGTTCTTCATCGCCCGCACGGTCTGCTCGAGGCGCTTCGAGTCGCGCATGGCTTCGAGGGCACCGGCAGCGATCTCCTCTGCGCGCCGGTTGGCCTCGACGATGATGCGCGTAGCATCGGCCGACGCCTGCGCCGCGGTTGCTTGCGCTGACGAACGTGCCTGCGCGTTGGTCGTCTTTGCTTCTGCGACGAGACGATCCGCCTCGTGCCGAGCTTCGGTCTTCATCTGCGTCGCCGCCGCTTCGGCTTGCGCTCGTGCCTCCGCTGCCCACGTCTCTGCCTTCGTGCGGATGGCAGCCGCAGCTTCTTCCGCGTCGATGACCGTCTGGTAGCGGCTCAGGCGCTTCACCTGCTTCTGCAAGCTCGCGATCTGCTGGCCGAGACCGGCGTTCGCCTGGTTCGCTTGCCGAAGCGCGTCGTCGGCCTTCTTCGCCTTCGACGCGAAGAACCCTACGGCCGCGAGCGCGCCGAGCAGGAGGACAACGAGAAGAATCTCCACGGGGCTCCCCTCTGCCGATGATCAGATGCCGATCCAACATCCTACCCGGAGAAGCTTCGTGAAGGGTTGCGTCCTCTGCGACAAAGGCGTAGTGGCGATCGGTGTGCCCCCCCAGTAAACTCGCCGTCCCATGCGCAACTCGCTTCTGAAAAAGCTACAGCCTGAACCTCTCTGCGCTCACATCTCGGTCGCAAGCCTCGGCCTACTTCGCGGGATTAAGGTTGGTCTCGGCGCAGGGTGGCGAGAGCAGGGCCGCGATGGTCATGGAGCTCTCCTTGTCGCACGCAGCTACCGACGCCCTCGTCGTCCACTGCGTTCCGCCCCGAGGCGCCTGCGGACCTCGAAAAACTCCCATCACCGCAGTTCTATTCAACTGTAGAACCGGCGGGCCGGGCCCACCGTGCTCCTCGGAGGGCCCTTTCCTGTGGTGGGTTGCTTTACGCAGAATAGGATTTCGCCTTCCGGAACCGGATGGCGCTCATATAGTTACTGTACTCACACCAATCACTAGGCCACACATGATCCAGATCAAGAAACATCAGATGGCTGCGTTCGAGAGGCTTGCCGCACTGGACTTCGAGGCGCGTACTGCACGGCGGCTGCGAGAGCATTTCCATGCTGCACTCGCGTCGGTCAGCGAGGACGAGCTGCGCCGGCTCATTCGACTCGGAATCGAGCGCGCGGCGGCCTATGATATTCGCTCTGATTATAACGTCTCACTTTACATTGGAGCCATGGTTCACCTCGGACGAGATTTCGATCGAGATGGCAATTGCCCTTTCTCCACGGAAATTCTCCGAAATGCGTACGTGGATGCGACGACGAAAATGGCTTACATATACGCCTGCACGTCAGGGGAGGGGTAAGCACCATGTGCGACTGCATGCAACGTAAAGAGTCGGCCCCGCGGGCGCCTCGTGTCCAATGGTTGTGGCAGGACGAACGAAACGACGAGAGGTATCGCGAGCTCCTCGCCACACTGAAAGGCAGCAGTGAGCGCCACGCGGATCGGCTCCTTCGCGGGATGTGGTTTTTTGCGGATGCCCCTTCCCTCCTCATACCTGCGCGCGAGATCTGGACGCCTCCCAGGGAGATCCACTTCGCGACCGAGGCCGAGCTAAGGCGAACGCTCCTCCAGCTTGCGGCGCTGAAGCGATTCAAGCGCGCGTCGGCCAAGGAAAACAAGACCAAAGGCAATCCCGCCACGGCCATGTGCTCCACGACCTTTTGCGGCCCCGACGTGACCGAGCAGGTCATCGCCGCGATTAATAAGACGAGGAGCCAGTTCGCCAGCTGGGACGACAATAGGAAATGGGGGGCTTGCGCCGCACTGAATTCGCTTCAGGACAATGGCAACGGGCAGAGCATGGCCTCCGTCGCGTGGGACATCGTCGAACTGCATAACCAGGGTTGGATCGCTAGGTATAGACCGGCCTGCTCGGCTCCTCCCTGCCAAAACACGGTGCAGGTCGGCGATCAGTGTTATTATGCCGGCTCGGTTAATTACGTGATCTTCGGCGTCATGTGCCAACTCTGCTCTTCGTACTACATGGGAAAAGCAGCGAGCTCGGTGTGGACGAGCGATACCTACATAAAGATCGCGATGCAATATTCACCTGCCGCCATGTACGGCATGATCCTCGCCTACAAGGGCCCGCTCCCGGGGCGGGGGGCAGCAGGCAACTATGAAGCGAGCCAGCAATGGGCGCGCGCGGGGTACGACGGCTGGCCGTCCGTGGCAGCTCCCGCAGGTGATCGGCCGAACTGTAATCCGGCCTGCCCCCAGACTTACAGCGGCGGCTCGTTCGATGTCAACTGGCATTGGCTGAATTCATCAGGAGGAGATCGCGCAGAACCCGCCCCTGGGGTCTTCTGAGCACGCACAGATCATTCGTTGACGTGAAGGAGGGTGTCATGGAAGAGGCGCTGAAACGGGTGGTGGAGTGGATTTCGAGGCAAGATCTCGAGCAAGGCCGAGTGCACGAGATCGGGCTACCAGATTCACTCGTGGGCTTGAGCCACAATGGCAAGATTTACGCTGCACACCTGCCAGACGGACGTCGATGCTTGCTGCTCAAGAAGCACGTCGGCTGGAAGGGGAACTTCGAGGGGCTATTTTTTTGCACTCGCCCACTGTTACGCGAAGAGTTCATGTCCCGAGATAACGGCGAGCGTCCCTTCATCTGTATCCAGGGATATGGGCTCTTCGAGGAGCTCTACATTCGCTCGTCGCGGGACCAAAGCGTATTCGAGGTCTATTTCGATCTGAACTGAGGAGGCATGGCTCTCAGTCCGTGGCGCTTCTCGCCGCCATCGTGCGCTTGAACCAAGAGGTTATAAGCGCCTCGCTATCTGCGGGATCGTCGCTCGATCACGCTGGCCAGCAAGCGGCGCGTATCATGCGATTTATTTGCTGCTCGCCCAGCGGCTCCAGCGAGAACGGAGCATGTCCGGCTGGCGGGAGCGATGGCCGTATGGGCGCGGCTGGACGAGGTGGCGCAGACGGCAATGATGGCGCCGGGGGGCCCGGCTTGGGCGGCGGCCTATTTGTCGCACCAAACACTCGGACTTAACTTCCCGCGGAACACTCCCTTCGTTCCTATCACGACACGACATCTCCCAGCGTGGCTCGAGAAGATGATCTCATCCTGAAGCCACGCACCCTACCACCACACGACGCGCATCCGCACGCGGACGCACCCCTGAGCGCCCTCCCGCTTGCCAGAAATTCGCCAGAACCCGCCTCCAGCCCCGTCCGCGCCTGTCCACTCCTGGCCACCCCGGCGACCGCATCAACTACCCAAGATCACTCCGAAAATCAGCGGAGGAGAAGGGATTCGAACCCCTGGTACCCTTCCGGGTACGGCGGTTTTCAAAGACGTTGCTGGGATGTCGGCACGGAGGCGGAAGATGAAGGATGTCGCGGGGTTGGGGATGGGTGGAAACCGCCGCGGGGGGTGCCGTGCCGAGATGCTGCCGAGATTCAGCCAGCACGCTGTCCTCTCAAGGACAAGTGGTCAAGGTCGAGCGGGTCGCTCTCCACGTAGTCCTGAGCGCTCATGTCGGCGAGAGTGACGACGAGGCCCTCCGCCTCCACGAGACGATCGGTCTTCTGAAACAGCGCGAGCCAACGCTGCAAGTACTCGTCCCACGGCTTTCCTGCAAAGTTGTGCTGATCTGGATTCCTGATAAACCAGAAGGTCAGCCGGACCTGGTCTTCATTCCAAGACGGTGCGGCAGTCACCCTGATCTCGCGTAATGCGCGGAGAGCTTGCCCTTCCTCAGATCCCTTATCATGCTTGTCCTTGAGGCGCTTCTGCAGAGCCTGCGATGCTTCCACGAAGTCATCGGGAAAGGCGAAGCGACCACGCTTGCGCCTCAACGCTTCGGCGAATGCTCGAGTTTCAGCATCGTTGCGGCATCCAGGAATGCGCACCCAGTCAGAGATGATGGACTTCTCGATCGTCATGACGCGATCAAGATCTGCGACCAGTCGTTCCTCCTGAAGGGCCGGAATGTGTGCATACTTCAGGAGGTAACCTCGCTCGATCTGTGGCAGCTTACTCTCGTCGACCTCAACGATTGGCGCGACCTCTACGAAGGGGCGATCGACGCAGGTCCGCACGAGATCGCACGTCTGCGTGAGCACCACGAGCCCGATCTCTTCCCCTACGAGAACCGTTGGGCCATCTCCCTGCGCCTCTCCAGCAAGCTTGGTCAGGGGACGAGCTGGATCCCCCATGTGGATGAAGTCCACGGGGCCACGCACGACATCTCCCTGCCGCCACTCCGCAAGCGCATTGTCAATGCGGGCGACTTCAGGATCTTCGGGGGTGAGGCGGTCCACGGGCTCAGGAGCGCTTCTTCAAGGGAATTGCGGCGCGGAGTTTGCTGCTTTCGCGGTGCACGCTGTCGTGAAGAGCTCCCACGAGTTCCTCCGGGGGGCGCGGTGCACGTGCACGCAGAACCTCTGGCGAAACCTTGGGTCGCTCGAAGGGCTTGATGGGAGAGGCGCCAGAAAGCACAAACTCGTCGTATTGCCCGTCACGCAGGAGGTCGAAAGGCAAGCGGGCGTTATTGTCCGGCGAAAGCAGCCAGGCGCGGGTCGCCTGGCTATCTGCAGGAAGCCGCCGTACAAGCGCCAGTATGCGTCCCAATTTTTCACGATTGGTGGCATTCATTGCTCGACCACTCGCCCAAAAGTGCACCGACCGACGATCAACCCCAAACAGATCCCCCAGCTTCTCCCAAGTGAGTCCGGTCCGTCGACGCAGTTCCATGACCAGCGCCGCTTGGTCCTCCTCGGTCGCTTCGCGAGCGTGCGCATCGGTGGGCAGGCTGCCGCGCGTCCACTCTTCAGTCCACATAGGGGACAATCCTGCAACCTTCTCGGCCAATATCGTACCAGTTCCCGGCATCGTGAGTGCCCCCGCTGCGACGATAACAAACACCTGTTTCATCGCACGAGCGCCGATGCCCGCGCCGGTAGGCATAGCATCAATCGGATTAGTGTGCTCCAGAAGCATCATACTTGGCCCCCGTAGGTCCGCAAAAATTCGTCCGTCACGCACCAGCGGAAAAACGCGTATATGGTCTCGGCAAAACGCTGGCCTCGCTCCACCACAACCGACGCATCGAATTCCGGCTGTTTCTCCACAAACATGTCCAGATCAAGAATCCATGATGACTCATCGATTTCTCGGATCGCGGTCGGATCTGTTGTCGCGCGAGGGGGAAGCAGACCCCAGCGAGCTCGTAGCTGGGCATCGTCGACGGCAAAGCTGCTTTCACAAACGGAAAAAATTAGCTCTGGGCCGAATCCGATATTGGCCACTCCCAGAACTTCAGGCTGAACCATCCGCGAGAGGTGCTCCAGTTCCGGATGGCGCACGCGGTTGACATAGCGAATGCCAAACCGCTCATAGCCGGCTGCAACCGGATCGGTGACTCTCACAAGTTCATCGAGCAATTGATGTAATCGCTCAAAGAAGTCTGCTCGGCTACTGTATTTGTTCGCCTGGAGCGAGATAGAGTTGGTCGTAAGCGCTACGCGCCAAACGTCATCTTTGTCGTGGAATCGCCAGAGCATCGTGCTCGGCTGAACGACAGGCCCGTCAACTCCAAGAAGCAGGCGCTCAGGAACTGACTCTGGTCGCAGGATCGGATAACGCCGCCTGATCGCCTCCTGAAAGGGCGCAACCGACTCTTGGCGGCCCAGTGCGAGGATGGGAGGAAAGCGCACCTGCGCGATGACCTGCACGAGCGGAGGTCGCTCGAGGTGCACCTCAGGGGGTTGAGGCGAGCGGAACGGGCTGAGCCTTGAGGTCACGAAGTAAACTTAGTGCACCCTGATCAACCTGTGAAGTAGGGTGTGAACTAATCTCAGCTGCGATGCTCAGAGGGCGCTTCGGCGGCCGATCCTGCCGATTTAGAATCGGCAAGTGGGGAACGATCGCACCAGAGCGCCCTAGCACCCACATCTCTTCTGGCTGCTGCCACCGCCCGCATGTTCCGAACGCTGCCCCCAGGCGGTCGCGTCCACCGTGCATCTCGTAGCGAGAGGGGAAGAGTCAGATGATGGACATCCCGGGAGGCGGCTGGACGGTCCGCCTCCCGGCCTCACCTCGACAAGTACTCGTGCCCCGTCGACTCCGTCGCGAACACCCTGATGTACCGCTCGGTCACGTGGATCCCCGAGTGCCCGAGCAGCACCGAGACGAGCTTGAGCGGCGCCCCCTTCGCGTGGAGGGCGCTCGCCCAGGCCCGTCGCAGGTCGTGCATCGAGAACTTCGGCAGTCCCAGGTGCGTGCGCACCTTTAGGATCGCGTCCCAGGTCGCCTTGTCGTCGAGGCGGACCATCGACCGCGTGCGGATGAACTCAAGCGCCGCCGCGCAAGTCGCCCTCGAGACCGGCACGCGCCGGCAGCGGTAGTTCTTCGGCTGCCAGCCCTCCTTCGGCGTGACGTGCAAGTACCCGCGACGTTCATCGACGATCTCGACGTCCTTCTCGTCGAGGTGACGCGCCTCATCGATCCGCACGCCGCTCCCCGCGACAAGCCCGATCAGCGACGCATGCCCCCCAGGCAGAAGCTCACGTGCCGTGCGCACGACGGCCTCGACCTGCTCGGGAGCGAGCGTGATCGCGTTGGGCCTCGGCTGCGGCTCTTTGAGCTTGAGCTCGCCGAAGTCCTCGCCGCGGAAGGGGTTTGTCGTCATGAGCCCCTCGCGCTTCGCGAACGCGAACATGCGGCGCACCGGGAGCAGATCCCGGTTCACCGTGCGCGCCTTGACCTTCTCGCTCCGGGCGCGGACGTAGGCGGACATCAGCTTGAAGTCGATCTGATCCGCCCTCGTCACGCCGCGCTTCTCGCACCACTCGACCCACATCGTCACGCGGTTCGCGTAGCTCGCGGCCGTCTTCCTCGTGACCCTCGGCGGCACGAGGTGCTCCGCGTAGCGCGCCGCCAGCTCGCTCAGGAGGGGCGGCGGAGGCGCCGCAGGTGCTCGCGCAGCTCGCTTGCGTTCTTCGGCCAGCTCGAGGAGTCGACGCTGGGCCTCGACGGTGTCGGCGGTGCCGAGCGAGACCTCGCGGCCGTCGAAGAGCGCGGACCAGATCTTGGCCTTTCCGCGCTGCCGGAAGAGGTGTGGGGCTCCGCGGATGTACTTCTTTCGCTTCCTCCCTGCCATGTTTGATCCCCAGGGGAGGCGCCAATGCGCGACGCCTCGATCAGACGCGTCACGCTCGAGGCGTCGACGCGCACGACCTTCGATCCGATCCGGTGGGCGACGAGCAGACCCGCCTTGATCCAGCGGCGAACCGTCTTCGTGGTGACGCGCAACGTGCGCGCGACCTCCTCCACCGAGAGGAGCTCCGTGCCCTTCAGGTCGTGCGCTTGATGCACGGGATGGCCGGATTCCTCGCTGTTCTTATGCCCGCCGTAGCCTCTCGTTTTGTCGGTGGGCTCGTCCGCATCCACGCACTGCACGTGTTCGCCGCGCGCCGGTTCTTCGGCATCGACGAGAAGATCTGAACGAGACGTACGGCCTTGCATGGTGGTGCCCTTGCGTGACGCCCACGATGCCGCACCCTTGCTACATCCTCGCGATAGCGCTGATAGGGGTGGGGGTCTCAGCGCTCCGCAGGTTTCACGGGAGCTCTGTCTCGACCGATGGCATCACGCAGTCGACCGCCGCGCGCGGCGTCTTCCACCCGCAAGAGCAGGGCTCGAAGCAGCGCCCCAGAAGCGACCAGAGCATCCTCACCTGGCCCGGACGACCTCGCGCGGCTCATCCGAGACCCCGACGAGCCCCTCTCGTTCTTGCCCGAGGAGCACCGCAGCGCGGCGGCTCAGCGGCGTGTCCTCGAGCAGCTCGTGAAGCTCTTGAACGTGCTCAACGAAAGCTCGAGCTACGTCGGCGTCGACCTCCGCCCGACGTTCCTGACGATGGTCAACGTCACGGGGGCGATGATCGCCATGGCACGCGAGCGGACGGCTGATCCCCCCAGGAAGGCCGTCGCGGAAGCGGTCCGCGTCCTCGAGCGCGGAGCTCTGATGGTGATGAAAGAACTGGCGTCCGACGACGTCCCCCTGCTGCCGTCGACGCACTACGACCTGGATGCGAAGTACAGCCTGAAGGGCAGCAAGCGGGTCTTTCTCGACGTTGTCGCCGATGCGCTCGAAGGTCGCGTGCACCCGGACGAACGGGAAACGGACGGCAAGTTCGAGCCGCGTCTTCTCGATGAGGCCCTGGCGACCAAGACCCCGAACGATGAGGCCGGCAAACGCGCCAAGAAGATCGCCCTGCGCATCCTCTTCCCGCTCGTCACGAACGCGGCGTTCGCGAAGCTCCTCATGCGTCCGGCGGTTTACATGCGTATCGTCGAAGATCGCAGGCGTCTGGCACGTGCCATCCGCAGGCTCATGAAGTTGGGTAACGCCACGGTGGTCCAGGTGGCGCGCGCGGTCCTGTACGTCTTCGGCGCGAGCACGAAGAGCTTGAAGAACAGCTTCAGCCCAAAGTTAGTCGAGGAGTGGGAGACGTCGCGGAAAGGCGGCGTGCGTCGTAGCGACACGTCGAACCCGGCCTGAGCTGACACCCCCTGGGGTCTCAGCCGTACGCAGGGGTGGCGCCCGCATGCCCGCATCCTGCGCGCATGAAGCGCACTCGCTCAACACGAACTCGACACCCCAGCACGCCACCGTGGAACGCGCATCAGCTCCGGCTACTCGCCGTACACGCGGGCGTTGATCCTCGAACCGCCAAGCGCTGGCTGGTCGGCGACCCCCTCTCCTCCACCTGCGCCGCACGTCTCGATGAGGCGTGGAAACGGCTACACGGCGAGGGCGCGCTGCCCGCCGCTCCCGGCAAGGGGAGGTCGTGACCATGGCCGCCTCCCCGATCCCGATGCCAGCGGCGGAACTCAAGCGGGCGCTGACCGAGGTGCCAGCGATCTGCAAGGAGCTCGGCCTGCACAACGGCGCGCGCGTGCAGCAGCAAGGGCTGCTCGTGCTCTGCCCATGGCACGCTGAGAAGAATCCCTCCTGCTCGGTCACGCTGGCGCCCGATGGCTCCGTGCGCGTGAAGTGCTTCGCCTGCGGTGCGAGCGGCGACGTCTTCGCCCTCATCGCGCAGGTCCGAGGCCTCGACGTGACGAAGCAGTTCGGCGCGGTGCTTGCCGAGGGACGACGGATCGCCGCGGGCGCCACAACCGCGGGGACCACGACCAGAACGGAGGTGTCCGATGCTGACGATGCTGACGGTGCTCGCGCTCGGGTCGCCAAGACGCTCCTCGAAGCCTGCCCGCTCGCAGCGGCTCTCGATGCGTCTGCCTACCTGACCACCCGTGGTCTGCTCGACGAGGCGGTGACCGATGGCTGGGGAGCGCTCCCGGAGCCAGTCGAGGACGCCGTTCGCATCATCAACCGGGTGATCGTCGCGCACGGTCTCGAGGACTGGCAGAAGAGCGGATTCGTCACGACGCCAGGTGGCCTGACGTGGCCTGATCACCGGGTGCTAATCCCGTGGCGGGATCCCTCCGGCCGCATCACCACGCTCCAGCGACGACTCGTTCGCTGCGCGGAAGACGAGGTGCAGAAGTACGTGTTCCCGCGCGGCGGCGCAGCTACGTGGCCCTACGGGATCGAGACGGCTGCCCGCGTGGACAACCCCGCTGGCATCGTCTTCGTCGAGGGCGCGTTCGACGTGCTCGCCCTGCGTGCGCTTTACAAGAAGCACGCGGTCCCGCGCGTCGTCGTCGGCGTGCCAGGCGTAGCCAACTTCCGCCGCGCGTGGGCCGAGTTCGCTCAGGGGCGAACGGCTTTTGTGGCCTTCGATCGCGACGAGGCCGGCGACCGCGCGGCCGAGCGGGTCGCCTCCAAGCTCTACACCGCGGGCGCGGCTCGCGTCGTCCGCATCCGCCCCGCCAGCGGGAAGGACTGGGCAGAAGCCCTCCTCCAGGAGGCGTCATGAGCCAAGAAGAACAGGTTTTGTCCTTCGAGCTCTCGGAGGAGATCCCGATGCCAGCCGAGGGCAACGGCGCCACCGAGCCGTCGAGCGGCAAGGGCTCCAAGAAGGGCAAGGGCCCCTCGATCGCGACGCAGCTCGTGGAGCTCGCGAAAGATGTCGAACTGTTTCACACGCCTGACGGCCGCGCGTTCGCGACGATCGAGGAGAAGGGCCACAAGGAGAACTGGCCGGTCCGGAGCAAGCAGTTCTCGCGCTGGTTGGTACGACGGTACTTCCACCACACCGCCAGCGCCCCGAACACGCAAGCCCTGCAAGAGGCCCTGTCGCTCCTGGAAGCCCGTGCCCAGTTCGAGGGAGACGAGGAGCCCGTGCACGTGCGCGTCGCGGCGAAGAACGGCGCCGGGTACCTCGACCTCGGCGACCGCGACTGGCGAGCTGTCGAGATCACGTCGAGTGGTTGGCAGATCGTTGCGAACCCGCCCGTGAAGTTCAGGCGGCCCCGGGGCATGCAGCCGCTGCCGGTGCCCGTACCCGGGGGGAACGTCACCGAGCTGCGCCCCTACGTGAACGTCGGCTCCGACGAGGCGTTCTACCTGCTGGTGTCGTGGCTCGTCGGCGCGATGAAACCACGCGGCCCGTACGTGATCCTGGCCCTCCAAGGCGAACAGGCGAGCGCGAAGTCCACCACGGCGCGCGTGCTCCGGCGTCTCGTCGACCCATCGACGGCGCCCCTGCGCCGTGCCCCGCACGACGAGCGCGACCTCATGATCGCGGCGCAAAACGGGTGGGTGATGTCATTCGACAACCTCTCCGGGCTGCCGGTCTGGCTCTCCGATGCGATCTGCTGCATCGCCACCGGCGGCGGACTCTCCACCCGGGAGCTGTTCACGGACGATGATGAGATCCTCTTTAGCGCGAGCAGGCCCGTCATCCTGAACGGCATCGACGCGATCGCTGTGCGCGCAGACCTCGCGGATCGCAGCATGGTGTCGACCCTCCCGCCGATCCCCGAAGACAGACGGCAGGACGAGGCCACCTTCTGGACCTCGTTCGAGCAGGCCTCACCGCGCATCCTCGGCGCACTCCTCGACGGGGTGAGCACCGCCCTCCGGAACATCGGGAGCGTGACGCTGCCGTTCAAGCCGCGGATGGCCGACTTTGCGCTGTGGGCGACGGCGGCCGAGCCCGCGTTCGGCTGGCCGCGCGGCACCTTCATCAAGGCGTACTCTGGCAACCGAGCCCAGGCCGTCGACCAGTCGCTCGAGGGCGACGTCGTAGCCATGGCGGTACGCGAACTGCTCGCGCGGCAGCCAGACGGCATCTGGGAGGGCAGCGCGACCGAGCTCCACACCATGCTGCGTGAGTTCGTGCCGGTACACGTGCTGCACACGCGCGACTGGCCGCAGGCTGCCAACACCCTGACGAATCGGCTACGGCGTGCTGCCCCTGCCCTGCGGGCGGTGGGGATCACCTACGAGGACCTGCCTCGGAGCGGAAAGGTCGGGGTCCGTAGGCTGCGGCTCATCCGCACAGCGCCGCAAGGAATCGTCAGCATCGTCGGCGTGGCAGGAACGGCGGCCAGCGGGGCTGTAACAGCCGCGCATCAGGCTGACGGTCCGATGTCCACGACCGGCGATGTGGATGGCCTCGAGCGTCAGCCCTGGATGCCCCTTCACGAGGCTGATCATGACGATGATCTCGCCAAGGCAGACGGTGCTGACGATGCTGACGGTCTTCGCGCGGCAGGTTTTGGCGGCACTTCTCCGGCTGTCCTGATCCACCGCGACACGTCAACCCTCTCGGCCCTGGCTGCGGCCATCACGGGGGCCGGAAAGGTTGGGCTCGCCGTGCTCACGACGGGCCCCGACGCGCCGCTCGAGATGACTCGCGTGGTCGGGATCGCCCTGCCCAACGGGGACGTCCACGTCATCGACGTGCGCTCGACGGACGGGCTCGGAGCCGTAGCAGATGCGCTCCGCGAGGTCCTCATCGTGGGCCACGACCTCAAGCCGACGCTCGCGCGTCTCGCCTCGGACTTCGAGGTGGAGACCCGCGCACACTTCGACACGATGATTGCGCGCAAGCTCCTCGACGGCGGCTTGCACCTCGAGGACGAGCGGTTCTTCACCCTCGCCAGCACGTGCGAGGCTGCCGGCGTGCCGCGTCTGGTTGGCGATCCCGTGGCTGCGAGCGAGCCCGCCTTCGATGCGCGGTTCGGTGAGCTCGTGCGAGATGTGAAGCCGCTGCTGGCGCTCGAGGAAGCGATGCGCGAGGCGCTCGAGGCCGACGAACTCGAAAAGGTTGCCGCGCTGGAGAACCCGTTGCTCCCCGTGATCAGCGGCATGGAACTCGTGGGGGTTCCGGTCGACCTTGATCGCTGGGAGCAGGTGGTGGCGGCATGGACCGGAGAGGCGCAGAGGCTGCGCACGCATCTCGCCCTGGTCCTCGGCGTTCAGAACGTTGACAACGGCGCCGAGGTGCTCCTGGCGCTCAGGCGGCACGGCATCCCGGTCGAGCGCACGAAGAGCGAAGATCTAGCTCCTTACATGCACATCGAGCCGGTAGCCCAGCTCGTGCGCTACCGCCACATCAACGGCTTCGTGGTCGGTGCGGGCAGAGGTGTGCTTCGCTCCCTGGGCCAGTTCATGGACGGGCGCGTCGTTCCTGCACTGGACCAACTCGGGGCCTCATCGGGACGTTTCTCCTGCCGTACTCCCAACCTCCTGGGTCTGCCGCGCGAGCCCGAGGTGCGCAGGTGCATCCGGGCGACACCTGGGAACAAGATCGTCGTGAGCGACTACGCCGCCATCGAGCTCCGCGTCCTCGCCGACCGGATCGGGGAGAAGAAGCTGATCGACGTTTTCCACGCGGGCAGCGACCCGCACCGGCTGACGGCCTCGCTGCTGATGGGCGTGCACGAGGCGGCAGTCACACCGGAGCAGCGGCGACGCGCCAAGGCCGTCAACTTCGGCTTCACGTTCGGCATGGGCGCGGAGTCGTTCGTGGCGTACGCACGCAAGAACTACGATATCGAGCTGTCGATCAGCGAGGCGGCAGAATTCAAGGAGCTGTTCCTCGCAGCCTACCCAGGGATCGCCGAATGGCAACGACGCATGCAGGAGGAGATGCCATTCATCGTGCGTACCGGCAGCGGCCGGCTCCGATACTTCCCCGATCAGGACGATGAATACGGCGGACGACTGAGCCACGGCATTCAGGGAACGGCCGCGGATGGCATGAAGAAGGCGCTGGTCCTGCTCCACAACCATCCACGCTTCCGGGAACTCCGCGGCAGCATCCTGCTCGTAATCCACGACGAGCTCCTCGTCGAGGCCCCCGAGGAGCACGCGGAGGAGGTGCGGGAGATCGTGGTGGCCTGCATGGTCGAGGGCATGTCGACCTTCGTGAAGGCCGTGCCGATCGTCGTGGAATCCGAGGTGCGCGACACCTGGGCCAAAGAAGCCGGCAGGGGATGAGCGAGGAAACCATGCATGCACGGGACGAACGGCACCATGGGCACGTGCGCGAGTGGCGGGCGCAGGATCTTAGGTGCGGCGTTCAACCCCCCCTCCCCCCGGTCCTTGTCCGCCGATGCGGTGCAACTACCCGCAAAGGTTGGGCTTTCCGCATGACGAAGCCCGTTCTGGCTGGCAGGGGCTTCCCGGTTGTTCTGCGCGTCGTCCCTATGACTCCCTCGGGACCAGGCACCTGGACGTTTCGTTGGGACTTGAGCCCCAGACCTCGTCCGGGCCGGCAAGTGGCCGGAAAGCCGAGGTTTTGCTCTCCAGGGGCCCGGGACCGACGCGGGCCGCGTTGGGGGAAACGCGGGGGCCGAAGCGTCCGCATCCCGGTCGTGACGAGACGAGTAAAACTCGGCTCGCGGGTCCTTGCGCGAGGATGCCGAGAGCGCCCGGTATGCAAGCGGTGCTCTGGCCCAATCCGGTGCGTAGGTGTCATGGGCTCGATCCAACTTGACTCGAGCTGAACGGGAGAATATACGCCCAGACAGGCGGCTACCCACGCCTCACTCCGCTCGGCCCACCCCCGCGGGGCCCTCGCGCCGGAGCGAAGGGGATCATGTCCTCGGGTAGGCGTGGTCGTGTTCTCACAGCTGCAGGTTCCAGGCGGGGGCTGAGTGCTTGTGGCGCGTGGAGAACCGAGATGACTGCGCAGAAGAACCTGAAGCGTCGCGTTCGCGAGCACATGGAGAAGACGGGCAAGAGCTATCAGGCTGCCCTTCGGGATGTTCGAGTCGCTGCCGGGGTGACCGTCGACTCCCCGCACACGGAGGCCATGTCCATCGACCTGCCCCATATCGCCACGCTTCCGGCATTCGATGCAGAGTGCCAGCTCAGGTACGCGATCGAGCGGCTACCCCCTGGATCGGGCCAGCCAGGAACACGCGCCAAGGTGGAGTATCCAGATCTCGAGTACGTTGATACCAGGATGGAGCCCGGCAAGCCCATCACGGTCGTCGAGCCCACCTACACGGAGTTCCGCTGGGATCACACTGTGTACAAGGGACGCTCGATCACGGCTTGGATTTGGGATGGCGTGCTCGAGGTCCAGGAGTGGGAGGTCGAAGCTGCCGGGGGGATTGGTCGGCTTCCGGAGCGGCTCCGAGAGCAACTCGGTACTGCCTGCATAGCCGTCAAGATCCACCGCCGCGAAAACAACCTCACATTGGTGACCGTCCTTGCGCAGAGCCGCGCGCTCGACCGCCAGGTGAAGTCGGTGATTCTCGAGCACGTGCATGAGTGGGTAGATGCATTGCGGCTGCCCAGGTCCGCCCGGGACCGCCTCATGAGTGAACTGCACGCTGCCATGCTGCACCAGTTCAAGGACGGGACGTGGGAGATCGTTCTGCCCGGCTTGAAGCACCTGGACAAGGGTGCCTACCTCGACTGGCCAGACCTTCGCATCCGAATCGTGGGCGAGCTAGGAACTGGCGACCTAAATGCGGGCAAGGTGATTTTCACTGATCCGGAGCCGCTTGGCCGCTCGCTCTCCTGAAGGGGGCGAGCATCGAGACCCGGCATCGTGGTGCTTGCTTGTCCGGGTTGAAGCGAAAACATGTATGGCGTTAAAAGAACGGGCTTTACCCGTTCTCCGCGGCATCACGCCGCGCGCCGTGCCCACCGGGAGGGCCGGTCTCTCTTGGTGGAGACCGGAGCCGGCGTCTTCCTGGGCCGGCCCCGCGTCTTCGCCCGGACGCCGCTCTCCGGAGCCGGCTCCTCGCTCGCCTTCGCCCGCTTGAGCTGCCTGCGATGGACAGCGGCCGGCATCCCGGCGTGCTCGGCCAGGAGCTCGCCGAGCGCCTTGACCCTGCGGCAGACCGCGACCCTGTCCATGCCGAGCACGGAGCCGATCTCGTCGAGGTCGTGCCCGGCGGCGCGCAGCTCGATGAGCAGGCGGTCCCGCGGGGCGAGCGTCGCCAGCCACTCGTTCAAGCTGATGGCGCTGATGATCCGACCCGTCGGGTTCAGGCTGTATGCCCGTGCCCTGCCGACATCCGCGTTCGACTCCACGTTGTCGATTTGCGGGTTGTCCTCGAACTCCACGACGTACTCGCCGAGGCCCAGAACCTCGACGCGGCGGCGGTTGTAGTTGCGCTGGTCGAAGACGTCCTTGAGCCTCTGGGTCCGATCGCCGGAGGCGAGATGACGGCTCAGGTCGATGGCGCGTAGACGGCAGGCGTGAACGAGCAGGGCGTCGTCGAGGATGTCGCCCGCCTCGGCATGCCGCTTGTAGAGCGCCCAGGTGAAGCCGAGGGCTTCCTGCATCCGCTCCTCGCGGATGTTCTCGTGCAGGAAGCGCGCGACGGGGTTGAAGATGCCGCGCCGGATCTTCTTCTCGAACTCCTGGCGAATGTTCTTCGGAATCGTGGTCGTCACGGGGTCCTCCATGGGAGCGCGCACACGGAGGCCCTCACCTCACATGACGCGCAGGAAAGCGCGCCACGAAGGCGCGGTAGACGAATGGATCGATGGGGGTCTTCCCCTGTATTCTTATCCCTTCGTTATGGCGGTCCTTGCTCCTCCTGGAGGACCGCCTCCCGAGCGTTTCTTCCCCGGTTCATGTTCGCGGACGAACCCGGGTGCTCCGCGATCCTCCCTCGACGCCGGCCGGGCGCAGGGGCATGACGTGAGGCAAGGAGGCCCCATGTCCCTTCGCCGCTTCGTCGCCGCGTGCGCGTTCGCCCTGCTTCTTCCGGCCTTCTTCGTCTTGCCCTCATGCAGCGACCCATCCTGCGCGGACGGGGGCGAGGGGTGCCCGTGCGAAAAGGCCACCGACTGCGGCGACTTTCCCTTCTGCACGGGCTGGATGTGCGACGGCACCTGCCACCGCTTCAACGAGCGCGTGGGGTTCCGCTGCCGCATCGAGCCGTGCGCCAGCGGCGAAAAGTGCCCCGGCGTGTGCGACGGCGCGGGCACGTGCATCGGCTGTCTGCAGGACGCGGACTGCCAGGCCGGGCACACGTGCGAGACCGGGAAGGTGTGCTCGCGCTGTGATGATGGGGTGAAGAACGGGGACGAGATCAGCGTCGACTGCGGCGGCTCGTGCCCGCTGTGCCCGGGGACGTGCAACGTGGATGCAGACTGCCCCGGGGGCTACTGCTGGGAGGGTCTCTGCGCTCGGTGCAACGACGGGATCCAGAACGGAGACGAAACCGGCATCGACTGCGGCAAGGCCTACGGGCACTGCCCCGTTTGCTTCGGCCCGTTCTGCAAGACGAACGCCGATTGCGCGAGCGGTGCATGTGAACTCGGCCTCTGCTGCACGAAACCGTGCCCACTCTGTTACAATTGCGGATTCGATACTGGTGAATGCATACCCCGCCCTTACGGAACGTATGATGGCGACAACGCTGTCGATCCAGACGTGATCTGCGCCGGGGACCACGTCTGCGACGGAAACGGGCGCTGCGCGTTGGACTTTGGCCAGCCCTGCACGGAAAACGCTGCCTGCGCTTCCGAGGTTTGCCTCAACGGCTTCTGCACGTAACGAACTGCGCCGGCTCGGTGGCCATCACGGCGGCGGGACCAGATCCGGGACGCAGCAGTAGGTCACGGGCACCTCGGTCAACGGCTCGCCGATGATGTCGCCACCGCTCGGCTGGCAAGCACCAAGGGTGCTCGAGAGGAGTTCGGCTGTTTTCCCGGCAAGCGCGGTGCCGCTGGTCAGATCGACGCACTTGCTCCCCTCGCTCGACGTGAGCACGAGGCTGCCCCGCTCGTTGCCGCATGCATCATCTGCGTACGCCTTGACCCGCACCTCGCAGAAGCCTCCCTCGGGAAGCCCGCAGGAACACGGCGAGCAGAACCGCTTCTCCTCTACATTCTTCCAGCCGTCGTGCCGCTCCGGCCACGCCTCGGGACAGGTTTGGGCGGCCAGGGGCCCATAGGCCACGAGGCAGAGCCGGTAGCCTGGCGGGGTCTTCATGATGCACCGATCGATCCCACCCTCGCAGGCCCCGATCTGCGCGGGCGAGTACTCGATGACCTTCGTTCGCACGGGCAGGGGCAAAGGGTGGCCCTCGGGCGGTATGGCCGGCTCGGCCACGCATGGCGCCACGACAGGCGGCTCTACGCTCAACGAGCGGACACACGGCCCGCCCTCGCACATCGCGCCTCCCGGGATCGGGTTTGCCGCCGTGCAAGATCCGTCCCACCCGATCGGTGCGTCGAAGGGCGTGGTGTAGGGCGAAGGTAGGTCTTGACAAACGGTCGAGTTCGCGCTCCACGAACTCGGCATCGTGCAGCTGACATCTGGCGGCACGCACGAGCAGACCGGGCAAACCGGCTCGGCGAACACGACATCGACCCACGTCACCCAGGCCATGCCGGGCAGCGGAGGAGCCGGCGTGTCCGTCTCCTTGCCCATCCAGACGAACGACGGGGTCTCGCCCCAGCCGCCGCCGCCCGCAGGCACGCACTGCCCGGGGCAGACCAGAGAAGACGCGTCTGGGCCCGCTTCTGGGCCTCCATCATCATCGCCGGCCTCCGCCCCGCCGTCGTCTCCACCATCGTCACCCGCGTCCGGCGGACACGCGTACTTCTTACCAGGCGGCCCGCAGCAAGGGACGACGCGGTCCTCCTCGTCGGTGCACTTCGTGGTGAAGTCGAAGTACTGAGGGTCGCCGCAGCTCGCGAGCCCGACACCGAACAGCGTCCCCAGAAAAACCACGACCGCGACGCCTCGCATGGTAGAGGACGATAGTCCTTGATCCCGGCAACGACAATGCGCCGGTTCCGAGGGACAAACGCACGATGCGCGTCGTCCTCCCGCTCCACCGGACGGCCAGCGGCCTGTTTGTCGCCGCCGTCCTCGGGTTCGTCGCTCCCGCGAGAGGGGAGCCGTCGAAGGTGCCGCCGTGGCGTCTCGAGTACGTGCGTGCCCCTGGGGCCGAGCTCTGCCCCGACAAGAAGGAGCTGCGCCTCTCCGTCGCGTCGCGCATGGGCTACGACCCGTTCAACGACGCGGCGACGCGGACAATCTCGGTGACGGTGGTGAACACGCCGAAGCAGCTCGAGGCGCTCATCGAGGCGCGCGACGAGAAGGGGCAGATCGTCGCGACGCCGAAGGCTTGGGCGCCCTCGTCCCGGTGTGACCACCTCATCGAGAATGCGGCTGTTTTCCTGGTCGACATCGTGGATCCCGGGACCGTCCCGCAGCCGCCCACGGCGGCCCCACCGCCGGCCGCGACGGCGCCGACCGACTTGCCGCCGCCCGCACATCCTGTGGAGCCGCCGCCGGCAGCGCACGCGGCCCATCGTGAAGACCCCCCGCCGCCGCGTCCTTCTCCAGCTCGGTCGCCATGGACTCCGCAGCTCATGGTCTCGATCAGCGCGGGAGTCGCGTTCATGGCTGCGCCGGGGGTCGCCCCGAGCTTCACGCTGGGGGCAGGGCCTCGGTGGTCGCTGTTTTCTGCATCGTTCGAGGGGCGGTACGATCTACCAGGCCGTGACGGAACGCGGGTCGCGTCGCAGCTCGGCGTCGCCCTTCTGCCCTGCGTTCATCCGCGCCTGTACGGGGCCCGCTTGCTGCTCGAGGCCTGCATCTCCGGCCAGATCGCGCACTTCTGGTTGGAAGCCGCCGGGACGAACGAAACCCGGTTCACCGATGTCGCGTTTGGCGTGGGCCTGCGGGGCGGTCTCGAGATGCGGCTTGGCCCGGTGAGGGCGCGGATCGGGGTCGACACGATCCACTACGATCGGGCTGCGATCATTCGGCTGGATGGAACCGAGAGCTGGAAGATGTCATCGGTCACCGTCGTCCTACGCGGCGGCATCGTGGGCGTCTTCGACGTCTTCTGAAAGTTTGTTGGACGCCCGGCCAGGGTTGGCGCGTGTATCTGCGTGTGGGCCGGATTCATCGTGGTGCCTCCCCGCAGCTCCGCGCTTTCATGGTGCTCTACGACAAGCACCACCAGGCGATCGTGCGCCGGATCCGGAAGCTCGGCGTGCGCGCGGCGGACCTGGAGGACATCGTCCAGATGGTCCTCATCAAGGTGTACAAGGGCATTGAAAAGCTCCCGGTCGAGGAGGACGGGGTCGAACCCTGGCTTTTCTGCATCTGTGCGCGGGAGGCCGCGAGCCATTATCGGCTGCGACGCCACTTATACGAGGTGCCGGAGCCGAACGCCGGGGTCCAGGTTGCCGACGAGGCGAGCCTGCATGAGCGCCTCGAGGACGTCGAGCTCGTCGCCGATGTACTCGAGCAGATGAAGCCCGAGCTGGCTAAGATCCTGCTCCTCCACGAGCTCGACGAGAAGACGCTGCCGGAGATCGCCAAGGAGCTTGGGATCTCACGGAACACGGCCCAGGCGCGCCTCGCTGACGCGAAGGAGACCTTCCAGCGCAGGGTGGAGCGGAGCCTCACGCCGAACACGCCTGCGAGGCGGCGCAGGCTGGCGCTGCTGCCGTTCGGGCTGGGGGCCTTGTTCTCCGCGGAGGGCGATGCTGGCACGCCCCCCTCGGGCGAGCGGCTCGTCGCGCTGAGGGCACCGTCTTCTTCTCGCGCATCGCTGGCGCTCCGTCGATCTGCGAGGCCGGTGCTCGAGCGGCTCTTCAAGAACCCGGCCTTCTGGGGCGTGACCGGCACGCTCGGAGGGCTCGTCGGGGGGTTCATCGGTGGGATGTCGGTGCCGAGGGGGACGACGAAACCCGCCCGAGAGGTCCGGCCCATGGTGACCACCGTCGTCATCGAGGTGGAGCGGGCGGGCCGGGAAGCTTCTAGGGACGCGCCGCCGCCCGTGACCCCGAGCGTGTCCGCGTCGGCGTCCGCGCCCGCGTTGGCCGTCCCCGCAACCACCTCGAGCCCGTGGACCTTCTCCGGCGTGCCTCCCGAGCGGAGGGGCATCGAGCACGCTCGGCACGCCTTGCAGCAGGGCAACTTCGCCGAGGCGATCAGCGTGTTGCAGCGGCACGAGCGCGAGTACCCGGACAGCCAGTACATGGCCGTGCGGACGAGGTATCTGGCTGAGGCGCGGCGGGGCATGGACGGCAGCCCTACCCAGCCAGGATCTGGCTCTCTCCCTTGATCAATCTGCGGGCTGACATCGACCGCTAGTTCAAGATCCTCCGGACCTCCTCGTCGGCCTTGTCGCAGCACGTCTTTACCGTGACCTTGCCCTGCTTGAACGCACCGTCGATGGCTACCGTCACAGTCGCTCCCGTACCGTGCTCCGGGCACCGGAAACCCCTGAGCTTCTTCTCAAAATCCTGACGTATTGAGTCTGTTGCCTGACCGCGAACATCCTTCATGATCTCGTCGGCGAGACGATTGGATTGGATCGTACGGCCATTCTTGGTGATCTTCAGCATCTCTACCTCGCGTAAGTCCTCGTCTGTCACGCGTGCCCGTGGAGAACCCTGACGGACGCACGCACGTTGCCCTTGTAGCCACCCAGATCGATTGCCACGTACCACCGGCCGGAATGAGGCGCGCGTAAGTGGAACGGCGATTGTTTCGCGAGCCCTCCGATACAGCGGTGCGACGCTCCCCGCCGATATCGCTGGAAATTTGCGGAGTCGAGAAGCCTGACGTTGGCCTGGCTGCTCAGCGTGACCTCGATGATGTCGTCAGGGCCCGCGTCGAGCTCGTACTTGAGAAAGTCCATCCGGTCTCCAGGGGCGCCCCGGGTTGAACACGCGCACGGGGGCGCACGTGCGCGCCACGGCCGCGAGGCACGGAAGCGCGGCTGGCAGTCCGCGCTTCCGTGCTCGAACAGATCCGATCCGATCAAGAGCATCCGCGCTTACCAGCGAGTGCCCCCGCTTCGCTCGGGAAGTGCTGCTTCCCAGGAGTCGGGTTCTCGGCGGTCGACGTGGCGTGCTCGTGTGATCCAATCTACTTCTGGACCCGTTGTTCGCGACTGATCGCGCGATCCATCAGCCACATCTAGAACCGCTCGTCAAGCATCAATTTCGCCAACCGAACATCGTCAGCATTGCTGACGTCAGCAATACTTGACAGACCCTGGGGTGTTAGGCGATGACCGCAGCGTGCCCACTTCCATCGAACCGTTTTACGCGGAGGTCGGCCGGCGTCTCCATGCGCTGCGCACGGCGGCCGGCATGACGCAGGACGCGCTGGGGGCACGTCTCCAGCCTCCCATGACACGGGCGTCGATCGCCAACATCGAGACGGGAAAGCAGCGGCTCCTCGCCAAGACCCTCGTCGATCTGGCCGAGGCTCTTGGGAAGGACGTCACGGCACTGTTGCCGCAAAAGGCTCCCGTGGCCAAACAGGCTTCCACCCCGATACGCGCCGAGCTGGAAAAGGAGCTCAAGCTCCCGCAAGAGGACTTTGAGCGACTGATGGCGCAGATCGACGACCAGCCGAGGAGGGGACAATGAGAATCGGCTTCGCGAGGTCGCAAGGAGAACAGCTCGCCGCGCGCTTGGGTGGGTCCGCCCCTCCGATCGACGTCAAAAAGGTTGCCGAGCACTTGGGTTTACGAGTGGTGGAGGAGCATCTCGGTGCCGACGTGTCGGGCCTCCTCATAACAGGTCGTGCTCAGCCGTGCATTTGCGTGCAGAAAGACGACTTCCGTCCAAGGAAGCGTTTCACCATTGCGCACGAGATCGGCCACCACTACCTTCGCCACCAATTCGAGGGCGGCGCACATGTACATGTCGACCGTGGGAACTTCATCAGCCAGCGAAGCCTGCGCTCGTCAGAGGGCGTGGATCCGAAGGAGATCGAGGCAAACCAGTTCGCCGCAGGCTTGTTGATGCCTTCCAAGCTTGTACGAGAAGCGGTCGCCAAGATCGGGGGGCCGCTTCATGATCACCACGTCGCGCAGCTCGCGCGTGACTTCGAGGTGAGCGAGCAGGCAATGACCATTCGGTTGACTACGCTCCGGCTCCTGTAGAGCAGCCCCCACGGCCAGCTACGCGACCACGCGCAGGGACCTCCTCGGCATCTCATCCCACGTTCGGCCTTCGAACTCGCGCCCAGCCTTCTTCTTGTTCTTCCCGCTCCACTGCTTTAAAAAAACCCGGCATACCGGCCTGACGGCACTGGTTCCGGATGTCGATGACTCGCGCCAGCTCTATTGCGACTGCGTCGCTGGGCCGATTGATGGCCGACCCGCGCGCCGTTCCCCCGCCATTCGATAAAAGTGGGTCGGTTACTCCAACCCGATCACCGACTGGTACTTCCGCAACGGGAGCCCCAAGATAGTTCCTTCTCGCTCGTCGCCCCGCAACACCATCGACACGATCTGCCCGTTCCCATCGGCAATCGGTGCGCCACTCGCCCCCCTGTAGTACGCATGGCCCTGATGCTCCCGAGCTAACTTGAAACGGTAGAGGCCGCTCGAGTCTAGGCCGACATACTCCATGTAAAGTTCGTATGATGGTTCCCGACGAAGGGCTCCAATGGGCCGATGGTACTCCATCTGACTCGACGCGGCGAACCCATATATGCCGCTCGAGGTGGGTTCGACATCAAGTGCACGGCGATACGACTTGAACGCCCAGGATTGACCTTTGATTCGTTCATCGCTGCGCAATTGCTCTTCGAGCTTGTCAAGCTCCAGCTCGACCCAGGCGAAGTCCACCTCCGTCACATGGGAATCATCATCTGCTCGGATCTCGATTTGCTGCAGATGCCATATCGGCTGGAGCGGGATAGTCAGGACCTCACGGTTTCTCGAGGTCAGGGTTGTTTCCAGGTACCAACCATCTCCGCGCAACCCGTGACCGGCGGACAGCAGAAAATGCCGACTGCCTCGCTCGATCACGAAGCCGCTACAGCCATTGGTGGGCAGCCGCGTCGACGGGTCAAGCCGCACGAGGTTCAACGTGGCACCCAGCATCATATCAATGAATGCGCGCTCGGCTTCTTCGTCTCTTTTCGTCCGGCGTCCCATATCTCCGCTCTCGCTGATCGCGAAGCGCCATCGCTCCATCTCGGTCCAGGATGTCGGATGTCCGACGCTCGTTGGCGCCACGATGGTCTACCTGGCCGTAGGGTTCGTGCAACCGCTAGCCGTGCCGAGATCCGTGCCGAGATCCGGGTCCCCATGGGGGTCCTGGAGGGCTCTCCTGTCCCTCAGCCCGACCACCCCAACCCACGCACAACCCCACGATCTTCCTCAAGAACTCAGCGGAGGAGAAGGGATTCGAACCCCTGGTACCCTTCCGGGTACGGCGGTTTTCAAAACCGCTGCCTTCGACCACTCGGCCACTCCTCCCGAACGGACGCCGAAAATCTTCGGCTTTTTCTGCCTGGTTTGTCAATCCCCTGCCGGTCGGTCCTCCCTCTCCTTCCTCCTTCGCTTCCGTCTTGGTGGCCCTTCCCGACCGGCGTCTGGGCGGGGGGCTCGGGGAGGACTACCACGCCTCGGCCCTCGTCGCACCTCCTCGCCGCGCGCCTGGCGTGCGATGCTCGGCCGTGAGAGGTGCCATGAACACGCCTGCCTTCGTCGTTGATACCTGGATCCAGCATCCTACGGGCCCATTTCTGCGCGATCCCCTCTTTGCCACCCTGCGGCGGTGGATGGGCCTCGCCGAGCATCAGGTGCCGGACGTCATTCCCGACGCGTTCACCCTTGGCGCGCTCGAGGCGGCTTCCGTCTCGGTCGCGCTCGTGTCGGCCTGGTGGGGGCCTTCGGGCGCCATGCTCGACAACGATTTTGTCGCCGCGTTCGTCGGTCGGTATCCGGATCGGCTCGTGGGTGTCGCGTCCGTCGACCTCGCTCGGCCCATGGATGCCGTGCGCGAGCTCCGGCGCGCCGTCCGCTCCCTCGGCATGCGCGCCCTTCGCGTCCTGCCCTGGCTCTGGGGCTTGCCCCCGAATGACAGGCGGTATTACCCCCTCTATGCCGAGTGCATCGAGCTCGATGTGCCCTTTTGCCTCCAGGTCGGCCACGCCGGGCCGCTCCGGCCCAGCGAGCCTGGAAGGCCCATTCCTTATCTCGACGAGGTCGCCTGCGATTTCCCCGAGCTCCGCATCGTCGGCGGGCACGTCGGTTACCCCTGGACGAACGAGATGATCGCCCTCGCCACCAAGTACCCGAACGTCTACATCGACACCTCGGCGTACAAGCCGAGCCGCTATCCCCCCGAGCTCGTCTCGTTCATGCGCGGGCACGGCCGGCGCAAGGTGCTCTTCGGGAGCAACTGGCCCATGCTCTCACCCGTGGATTGCCTTGACAAACTAGATACCCTCGGGCTCGACGACGAGGCGCGCGCCGACTTTCTCGGCGAGAACGCGCGGCGGGTGTTCAATCTACGTTAACGCAGCCATTCGCGGGTGAAGTAACGGTCCCAGCTATCGGCCAGGATCGCGACCACCGGGCCCTGCAGATCGCCGCTCGCCGCCACCCGCAGCGCCGCGACCACGGCCGCGCCCGAGGAGGCGCCCACGAAGAGGCCCTCCTCGCGGATCAATCGTCGCGTCATGAGGAACGCGTCCTCGTCGCTCACCGTGATCGCCTCGTCGATCACCGTCCGATCGAGCAGCTCCGGGGGCCGGCTCGCGCCGATGCCCTCCATCCGGTAGGGTTCGTCCGGGCCGATCTCGCCCGTCTCCGCCCAATGCGCGAGGACCGAGCCGCGCGGGTCGGCGAGGACGACCCTCACCCCGGGCGCGAGGCGCTTCAAATATCGGCCGACGCCCGTGATCGTGCCGCCCGTGCCCGCGCCGGCCACGAATGCGCCGATCTTGCGGCCCATCGACACCAGGATCTCCGGGCCCGTCGTCTCCTCGTGCGCCCGGACGTTCGCCGGGTTCCGGAACTGGTCGGTCAAGAACCAGCCCTCGGTCTTCGCCAGCCGCTCGGCCACGTTCCGGAAATTATCGGGGCTGTCCGGCGGGTCGTTCGGCGTGATGAAGAGCCGCGCCCCGAGCGAGGAGAGCGCGGCGCGTTTGTCGAGGCTCATCTTCTCGGGCATCACGCAGACGAGCTCGTAGCCCCGCACGGCCGCCATGAGGGCGAGGCCCATGCCCGTGTTGCCCGCCGTGGCCTCGACGAGCGTCGCGCCGGGCTTGAGGCTGCCGCGCTTCTCGGCGTCCTCCACGATCGCCCGCGCGATGCGGTCCTTGATGCTGCCGCCGGGGTTCAGGTGCTCGCATTTGACGTACACCGGCACGGGCAGGCCCTTGCCGATACGCCTGAGCGGCACGATGGGGGTATGGCCAATCTCGTCGAGGATCGTCCGCGTCTTCGTCATCGTCCCGCGCGGGTGCTGCCCGCCTCGCCGTTCGGTGGTGCGGCCTGCCAAACCTCCCCCAACCACGCGAGTGCATCGGCGCAGCCCCCTCGCGCCCGCGGCTTTCCCCCATTCCTCTCGTACGGGCCCGCGACGAACGTGATGTCCCGGCCGCGCGCGTCCCACGCGGCGGGGCCGAGGGTGTCACGCTCGCGGCAACCCTTGCCATATTTACGCTCGAACAGCGCCGCGACCTCGGCCGCGTCCGCCACGGTATCCATGCGGAGCCGGAAGGCCACGGCGAAGAGCCGCTTCTCCCCCTCCTCGCGCGCGGCCACCACGAATCGATCCCCGCCCCAGCCAGCCGCGCCGCGTTGTGCCTCCGCGCGGCTGCCGACGTCCTCGAGCAGGATCCGCAGCCCCTGCTCGCCCACCACGTCGTCGACGAGCGGCTTGTACCCCTGCCGCCCGAGCGCGCCGAGCACCGGCGGCGCCACGTCCTCCGCGGGCTCACGCGCGAGGAGTTTGTCCACGTGTAACAATTGCTCCGTCGTCTCCGGCATCGCCCGCCAGACCTCGTCGACCGCGGCCCAGTCGCCGCGGCGGCGCAGGGCCTGGATGAAGGCGAAGCCGTCGATGTAAGGCGCGACGAGCGAGGCGGTGATGGCGCGCGGGGTCTTCTGGCCGACGTCGCTCATCGCCGTGGCGGCGACGAACGCGAGCCGCACCGCGTCCTCGGTCATCTTGAAGGCCGAGCCGAGCGTGACGTCGAGCATCGCGCTCGTCGCGTCTCCCTCGATCACCGAATGCACGGCCGAGAGGCGATCCCCCTTGCCCGGCGCGTAATCGACCATCGGGGCGAGCGGGAACGTCTGATCGGCGAGGGCGTGGGCGAGCTCGTGGGCGAGCGTCTCGGCGGCCTCGGCTTCGTCGAGGTCGTCGGCGAGGTACATCGCGCCGTCGTCGGGATCGTAAAACCCCGCGACGCGCCCGCCGAGCAGGGCGAAGGCGCCGGCGACGAAATCGTAATCGGAGGGGACGAGGTCGAGCGCGGCGAGAAACTCGCCCTGCGCGACGAGCGCGTCCTTTGGCGTGTCCTCCTCGACCGTCTCGCGAATGCGGCGCAGCATCGTGTCGCGATCGAGGACCTTGCCCGGCACGGCCCGCTTGATCGGCAGGCCTCTCGCGCGCGCGACCCGCTCGAGCATCACCTGCACCGCCGCCGAGCTCTCGGCGTCGGGCGGGCCCTGGCTCTCCTCGTCCAGGTTGATCTCGCGCGGCGGACTCGGGGGCGGCTGACTCGAACGCGCGGGTTCTGGCGCGCGGGAAGGCGCAGGCGAGGGGCCGCAGCCACAGGCGAGCGCGAGGGCAAAAGCGCCGAGCAGAGCGCGCTTCACGCCGCGGCTCCTGCGCCCTTTTCCGCGTCCTCGCGCAGCGCGCGGATGGCCGCGGCGTAACGCGCGACGCGCTCGTCGAACGAGAGCTCCCCGGCGCCTGCGGCCGCGTTGAAGACGGCCGAGCCGGCGACGAGCACCCGCGCGCCTGCGCGGACGACCTCACGCGCGGTGCCGACCGCGACGCCGCCGTCGATCTCGAGGTCCACGGCGAGGCCCTCCTCGTCGATCACGCGGCGCAGCGCTTCGAGCTTGGGCAAGGCGCTCGGGATGAACTTCTGTCCGCCGAAGCCGGGGTTCACGCTCATGACGAGCACGAAGTCGCAGTCGGGCAGCACGTAGCGGATCGCCTCCTCCGACGTGCCCGGGTTGAGCACGACGCCGGCCTTCTTCCCGAGGGCGCGGATCTGCTGGAGGGTGCGGTGCAGGTGCGGCGAGGCCTCCACGTGCACGCTGATGAGGTCGGCACCGGCTTTCGCGAAATCCGCGACGTACTTCTCGGGCTCGACGATCATGAGGTGCACGTCGATCGGCAGCGTCGTGGCGGCGCGGACCGCTTGCACGACGAGCGGGCCGATCGTGATGTTTGGCACGAACCGCCCGTCCATGACGTCGACGTGGATCCAGTCGGCGCCGGCGGCCGCGACGGCGCGGACCTCCTCGGCGAGGCGACCGAAATCTGCGGAAAGTATCGAGGGTGCGATGCGGATCGCGCCGAGGCTCACGGTGCTACGGCTAGCATGTTTTTGATGTGGGGTCCCCGGGTCGAGTGCGGCTAGGCTGGGGGTGCCCGAGCCGGGCTCATGAAGGAGGCGCCGTGGAGCTGACGACGAGACCTCTCAAGAAGTCCGACTACGACGAGATCGTACGCGTGATCGACCGCTGGTGGGGCGGCCCCACGAGCGCGCTCGCGCACCCGATCTTCTTCTACGAGCTCGGCAAGCTCGCGCGGGTGGTGGAGCACGACGATCAGCTCGTGGGCTTCCTGTTCGGGTTCATCGCGCCCGACGGGCCGGTCGGGTACGTGCACATCGTCGGCATCCATCCGGACTACCGGCGCCGCGGCGTCGCGCGCCTGCTCTACACCGCGTTCGAGGCCGACTGCCAAGCGACGGGTTGCCGCATGATGAAGGCGATCACCACGCTCGGAAACGAGGGCTCGGTGCGCTTCCACGACGCCCTCGGCTGGACGAAGGCCCAGGTCGAGGACTACGCCGGCCCGGGCAGACAGCGGATCGTGTTCACGAAGGAGCTCACCGCTCGTTGATCTTTCGCCAGACCGCGTCATCGTGAGCACGACCTAGGGCGTATGTCTCTGAATCTCGGCTTCCAGGGTACCGAACGGTTGCGGGAGATCGGCCTCTTCGGCGGGCTCGGCGACGAGGTCTTGAACGACCTCTCGGGCTCGCTCGGGATGATCGAGCTCACGCCTGGATCGGTGGTGTTCCGCGAGGGCGACAGCGGTCGCGAGATGTTCGTCTTGCTCGACGGCGAGATGGAGGTCTTGAAGCACTCGAAGCGCAAGCACGACACACGCGTGGCCGTGCTCGGGCCCGGCGACTGGTTCGGCGAGATGTCGATCCTCGACGTGCTGCCGCGCTCGGCGACGGTGCGCGCCGTGGCGCCTTCGAGGCTCTTGCGGATCACCGCGCACGACCTCGACTCGCTCTACCGGCGCGACCTGCGCGCCTACTCGCTGCTCGTGCTCAACATCGCGCGCGAGATGTCGCGTCGCCTGCGGGTCTGCGACAACCTGCTCGCCGAGCTCGTGGCGAACGTGATCGACGAGTACACGCGGCCAAACCGGAGCTGACTCCCGCGCGGGAGCCAGCTCCTTCGGCTTCGACGACGCGCCGCTACTTGGAGCCGGAGCCACCTTCGCCGCCGCCGGCGCCACCAAAACCACCGGCGCCGCCGCCGCCACCAGCGCCGCCGGCGCCACCTTCGCCGCCGCCGCCGCCTTCGCCGCCAGCGCCGCCGCCCTCACCGCCGCCCCCGGAGCCGGGCAGGCCGCTGTCGCCGCCTTCACCACCGGTGCCCGGACCTGCGTCGCCGCCGTCCGTCGAGAAGCCGCCCGCGCCGCCTGCGCCCGTCGCGTTGCCCCCGCCCGCGCCCGCGGTGCCTGCGGTCTCGTTGGCTCCAGGCGGATCCGGCTGCGGGTTGAAGGTACACGCCGAGATGGCGAAGCCCGTGACGACAAAGAGGACAAAAAGCTTTCGCATGGCTGAGGACGTTGTGCCGCAACCATCATGCCACGTCGAGGATCGTCGTTTCCACGATGGAACTGGGCTCGATTTCGGCACAGCCTGGCACGTCCCCGGACGCCCGGATCGCGCTCGCGTCTGGCACAGGTCCGCCGCTCGCGAGGGGCGGGAGGCGCGGTATCGTGAGGCCCCGTGAACGAGCAAGACGGCACGATCTCCACGCGCCTCGCCGCCGTACGAGCGCGCATCGACGAAGCAGCGATCCGAGCTGGGCGGAGCCCGACCGCCGTGCGCCTCGTCGCGGTGTCGAAGACCAAGCCGCCCGAGGTGATCCGCGAGGCGTACGCCGCCGGTCAACGCGACTTCGGCGAGAACTACGTGCAGGAGATGGCGCAGAAGGCCGCGCTGCTCGCGGACCTCGCGGAGCTGCGGTTTCACTTCATCGGCGCGCTCCAGCGCAACAAGGCGAGACAAGCGGCGAGCGTGGCGAGCGTGATCCACACGGTCGACCGCGAGGAGCTCGCGACCGAGCTCGATCGACGCGCGGGCGCGCTCGGGCGGACGCTCGACGTGTTGCTCGAGGTGAACGTGGGCGGCGAGGCGTCGAAGGCCGGATGCGCGCCCGAGGCCGTGCCTGCGCTGCTCGAAGCGGCGCGGCGCGCCGAGCATCTGCGGGTCGTGGGGCTCATGGCGATCCCGCCCTACCTCGAAGATCCCGAGGCCGTCCGCCCGTACTTCGCGCGGCTGCGCGCGCTGCGCGACACGCTCGAGGCCCCCGCGCTCTTGCCCGAGCTCTCGATGGGCATGTCCCACGATTTCCACGTGGCGATCGAGGAGGGCGCGACGATCGTCCGCGTGGGGACGGCCATCTTCGGCGCGCGATAGCCTTCTCCGGAGAGGCGACCTAGAGTCTCCCATCATCATGCGCGGCTGCCTTCATTTCAGCCTGTTCGCTCCTCGCGTGTTCGCTTGCGTGGGGGCGATCGGCCTCCTCGGTTGCGCGCCGGCCCTGCCTGCGTCGATGGGCCATCCGCTGCTCGGCGCGGCGTCGCCGCCGTTCCACGAGACCGCGATCGACGAGCGTTCGGTCGACGTGCCGGGCACGCTCCGCACACACGTGACCGTGATCGACTTCTGGGCGTCGTGGTGCGGCTCGTGTCAGCAGACGATGCCCGCGCTCGAGGCGCTGTATCAGGACAGGCGCGCCGAGGGGCTCGTGGTCGTCGGCGTGAGCGTCGACGACCACGAGGAGGACGCTGCGCGAGGGGCCGAGGCGTTCGGGGTGTCGTTCCCGATCGTCTACGACTTCGGGCATCGGCTGCAGTACGCGTTCGACGTGTCGAGCGTGCCCATCACGTTCGTGGTCGACAGATCGGGCACGGTGCGCTTCGTGGGGCGTGATCCGTCGAGCATCCGGCGCGCGGTGATCGCGCTGATGGACCGGTGAAGCATGACGGCGCGGAGGAGCAGCCGCGGCGACAAGGAGGCCGGCCCGACGCTCTTCGAGGCCGCGCTGAAGCGTGATCCGAAGCTCGCCGAGCTCGTGCCGCTGGCCGAGCGGATGCGACCACGCGCGCTCTCGGACCTCGTGGGGCAATCCCACCTCGTCGGCGAGGGCAAGCTGCTCGCGCATGCGATCGCCGCCGATCGTGTGCCGTCGATGATCCTCTGGGGGCCGCCGGGATCGGGCAAGACGACGCTCGCGCGGATCGTGGCGGAGTCGACGCGCGCGCGGTTCGTCCCGTTCAACGCGGTGCTCGGCGGCATCCCGGAGCTACGCGTCGTGATGGCCGCGGCGAAGGAGGCGCGCGCGTACGAGGGCAAGAGGACGATCCTCTTCGTCGACGAGATCCACCGCTTCAACCGCGCGCAGCAGGACGCGTTTTTGCCGCACGTGGAGGACGGGACGATCACGCTGATCGGCGCGACCACGGAGAACCCCTCGTTCGCCGTGAACGCGCCGCTGCTCTCGCGCTGCCGCGTCTTCCGGCTGAACCTGCTCGACGAGAAGGGGATCACGGAGCTGCTCCGCCGCGCGCTCGAATCGCAGGAGGGTCTCGCGGGATCGATCGGCGCCGACGAGGAGGCGATCGAGGCGATCGCGAAGCTCGCGGGTGGTGATGCGCGCAGGGCGCTGACGACGCTGGAGATCGCGGCCGACGAGGCGAAGCGTGAAGGGCGTGCGAGTGTCACGCGTGAGGACGTGGTGCAGACGAGCGGGCAGAAGACGCTGCTCTACGACAAGGCGGGGGAAGAGCACTACAACGTCGTCAGCGCGTTCATCAAGTCGATGCGCGGCTCGGATCCGGACGCGGCGATCTACTGGTTGATGCGCATGCTCGAGGCGGGCGACGATCCGCTGTTCCTCTTGCGGCGCATGATGATCTTCGCGAGCGAGGACGTGGGCAACGCCGACCCGCGCGCGCTCGACGTGGCCGTGGCGGCGGACGCGGCGTTCCAGCGGGTGGGGATGCCGGAGGGCATCTACTTCCTCTCGCAGGCGGCGATCTACCTGGCGTGCGCGCCCAAGTCGAACGCGTGCAACGCCGCGTGGAAGGCGGCGCAGGAGGTCGTGCGCGAGCGGGGCAGCCTTCCCGTGCCGATGAAGCTGCGCAACGCGGTGACGGGCCTCATGAAGCGCGAGGGTTACGCCGCGGGATACCGCCACGCGCACGACGAGAGCGGCGGCGTCGCGTGGGGCGAGACGTACCTGCCCGACGCGATCGCCGGGACGCGCTTCTACGAGCCCACCGAGCGCGGCTACGAGAAGGTGATCGCCGAGCGCGTGCGATGGATCCGCGCGCAACAATCTCCTCCCCTCTCCCGAGAGGGAGAGGGGATGGGGGTGAGGGAGTCGTCCGACGAGAGGAAAGAGAGCGCAGACGGCTCTGACGAACCGAAGCCTCAGTCGTCGTCGAGCGCCGACAAAGCCGACTGAATCTCCGACAGCGCGTGCGAATCACCCTTGGCGCGCGCCCGCGTGACGCCCTCCTCGAGCCACTCGCGCCCTGCGTCCACGCGCCCCGCCTTCACGAGCATCTGCCCGCACATCAGGTACTGCGGCACGTAGCCGGCATCCATGTCGCGCAGCGTGGTGAACGTGCGGAGCGCATCGTCGATCCGATCGGCCCCTGCGTACTCCAGCGCGAGCGCGTACCAGGCGAAGGGATCCTTCGACCCCTTCTGGATCATGCTCTCCAGGGCCGCGAGGCGCTTGCTCACGACGACGACTCCACGAGGCCGATATACGGCAGGTTGCGGTAACGCTCGGCCCAGTCGAGCCCGTAGCCCACGACGAACTTGTCTTCGATCGTGAAGCCCAGGTAGTCGATCGGCACCTGGATGCGCGTGCGCGCGGGCTTGTGCAGGAGCGAGCAGACCTTCACGCTCGCGGGCTTGCGCGTGCGGAGCAGGTCGAGCAGGTGCGCGATCGTGAGGCCCGTGTCGACGATGTCCTCCACGACGAGGACGTCGTCGCCCTCGACGGGCTTGGTGAGGTCGTGGGTGATTTGCACGACGCCGGAGGACTTGGTGTCCTCGCCGTAGCTGCGCACGCCGAGGAACTCGACGCGCATCGGCAGATCGATGTGGCGCACGAGGTCGGAGGTGAAGACGAAGCTGCCCTTGAGGACGCAGACGAGGACGAGGTTGCGCCCGACGTAGTCGCGCGTGATCTCGGCGCCGAGCTCGCGGACGCGCTGGGCGATGCGGTCGGAGTCGATCATCGTGGAGACGTTGGTGGCCATCGAGGGCGCGAGGTAGCACCGGCAGAGCGGGGCGCCTAGGTGGACGTGGGGGGAGCTCGCTCCCGGTGGGTTCTTCGGAGCGTTCTCTTGCCGGAGCTCGATCTCGGGCTACTCCAGAGCTTCCTCGAATCGCCGAGCCAGAGCCAAGCCGTGCGGGCGTTCCGGGAGGCGTTGCGAGGATCGATGGGCGGGTGACAACGGGGCTTTTTCGGGATGACGAGACCGGTCATCCGTGATGACGACCGCGTCCCGACGTGATGACGAGACCGCTCTCCGTGATGACGACGGCGTCCCAACGTGATGACGACCGCGTCCCGACGTGATGACGACGGCGTTTGCCGATGGCCTCCCGGCCGGATGACGATGGCCTCCAGGCCGGATGACGATGGCCTCCCGGCCGGATGACGATGGGCATTCGCCGCCGCCGGCGAGGCCCCGGGGCGCCGCGGCGCGTGCCTTTACACCCTGCCCCCTCCCATCGTACCGTCCTCCGCCCCTCTCACCCTCCGGCGACCCTTCATGCACCCGCCGCCGGCCGGCAACGTCTTGTGATGGCCGCCCCCGACCAAAAACAGCCGCCCCCCGCCCACCTCACGAGCCGCATGACCCTCTCCGTCCGCTTCTGCGAGACGGACCTCATGGGCATCGTGCACCACGCCAACTACCTCACCTACTTCGAAGCCGGCCGCGTCGACTGGCTCCACCGCCGCGGCATCTCCTACGAGAAGTGGGTCGAGATGGGCATCCACCTGCCCGTCGTCGAGGCCAAGCTCCGCTACCGCAAGGCCGCGCGCTTCGACGAGACGCTCGTCGTGGAGACGACGTGCGCCGAGGTCTCGCGCGTGACCGTGCGCTTCAGCTACCGCATCGTCCGCGGCGCCGACGTGATCTGCGAGGGCGAGACGCTGCTCGCGTGCGTGGGCAACGAGCTCGCGCCGAAGCGCTTGCCGCCCGAGATCGCCGCCGTGTTTCGTAGCCCCGAGACGGTCTAGTTCGAGGTCCCGCCCGCGTCCGGCGCGCCCGCGTCCGGCGCCTCGCCGAACGAGAGCCGCGCCGGCATGTCGATCGTGCTCGACGGGCCGATGCGATCACCGAGGAACGTGCGCCACTGGATCACGTAGCGGCCCCGCGCCGTGCCGATCACGTAACGCTGATCGTTCGGCGGGACCGCCACCACGGGCACGCCGTCCACGAGCACGTACGCGAGCATGTCGGACGCGTTCACCGCGATGAACCCCTCACCCGGCGCGAGCGGATCCGTGCTCGGACCAAGGCCCTGCGGCACCCCGGTGCGGAACGCGGCGACCTCGTCGCGCGTGAGGAACACGCCGCCCGGCGAGGTCGGAAGGCCACTCGCCTGGTACGCCGATCCAGGCGGCGGCACGAGCGTCTCGTTCGTCGGGATGTCCGTGCGGCGCGTCAACGTCGTGACCTCGAAGTCGATGCCGCCGCCGTCCTGCCACGTGTACGCCGCCGCGAGCGGCACCTCGCCGCTCTGACAAACCGACGTGCGCGGATCGACGCCGACGATCTCCACGAGCGCGCGGCAGAGAAGCGCGCCGCCCTCGCCGATCTCCGCGGACTTGCCGAGCTCGAGCCGCACCGAGCCGAGGCTCGAGGTGATCTCCACCTTGCGCGTCGCGAGCTGCAGCCGCTTGCCGTCGCCGAGCGGACGCGCGACGCCGGGCGAGAGCGGCGTGACGTCGACGCGTCGCTCGCCGAGCACCGTACGAAGCGCCCCGGGCGGCACGACGCGGTAGTCGGTCGCGTCGGGCCAGAGCACGACGTGGCCGTACCGATCGGCGCGCGCGCGGATCTCCGAGCGCTTGGGCAGCGGCATCGCCCGCGAGGCGAACTCGATCCGCATGCGGCCCGTGTCGGTGAGGTCGATCTTCCACTTCGGCGCCGTGAGCTCCGCCGCGGCCTTGATGCCGTCCTGCGAGACCTCGGGCGCGCGGGGCGCGGGCGGGACGTCGCGCAGGCGGAAGACGGCCTCGAGCGTGGCGCCCGCGAGGTCCTTCGAGGCCGGCGCCTCGGCGGCGATCGCCTCGTCGCCGCGCAAGACCCCCGGCGGCGGCGGGCCCGCGTCCGGCACGATGAGCCGGCCCGAGGGGTCGGCCAAAAGGCCGATCGGCGCGCCGTCAGGCGGGCCAGCGTCCGTGGGCTCGTCGGCCTCGGTGGCGAGCGGCGCGGGCAGGATGCTCGCGTTCGGGCTCGCGGCGTCGGACGCGGACGTGGACGAAGAGGACGAACCCGGCGGCGCCTCACAAGCGACGAGGGCGGCCGGCAGGAGCAGGGCGAGCGCGACGGGCAGTTTCATGGCTCGAGCTCGAAGGAGTGGATCACGTGGACGCGTGGATCGAGCGGCGGCGGATCGGGGGCGTATTGCGTGTCCACGAAGACCGCCGTCGCCGCGGGGTGGATCTCCAGGAACAGGTTACAGTTCGCCGGCTCGTTGTCGAAGACCGCGACGACCTCGCCGAGCCGAAGGAGCGCAGGCGCGACCTCTCGCTTGAAGACGGCGTCGGGTGTATCGAAGTCGGGCTTGACGACGAGCTCGGCGCCGACGACGCCGATGGGGAAGCCGAGGTCGCGCAGGCTCGCGAAGGAGCCGAGGGCCATGTTGGGCAGGTCGCGGCCCGTCAGGTACACGACGATCGCGCCCGCGTCGTAACAGGCGCGCACGAAGGCGCCCGCCCCGGGGGTCTCGGTGTCGTGGCGAAGGTGCGGGTCCTGGAAGAAGCGCTCGCGCCAGAAGCGGAAGCCCTCTTCGTGGAGCGTGGGTTCGCTCACGCCGATGCGGCGCATGGTGTCGACGATGCCGTAGACCACGTCGTCGACGGTGGCGGCGGCGAGCGCGGTGGCCTCGTTCGGGTGCCGCGCGCGCCAGACCTCGGCGAGCTCGTGCAGGATGGCGACGACCCGCGGCCGGTTGTCCATGATCGTGCCGTCGAGGTCGAAGACGACGACCTTCGCGCACCCGGACGGATCCCGCACCCGGTCCAGCACCTCGCGGAGCAGCCGCTTGCGTTCGACCTCACCGAGCCTGCGATGCGTGAAGAGCTCTCCCACCGGCGGTAGCCTTTGCGCAGGTCGAGGGCGCTTGTCCAGCCCCCTCGGGTGGTGTCCGTGAGGGACGCACCTTCAGCGCGGCACATTGTCGCCTGATCTCCTACATTTGTTGGCCCCTGGATCCAGGCTCCCTTAACGTTTGGACCAGCCGGCGGACCTGGCGCGCGCGTGGAGAGCGCGGCTTTGGGTCGTCGGCCGGAGGCCCATGCGTTTTTCCAAGAAGACGGCCCTCGCCCTTTTGGTCGTCGCCCTGTCTGCGTCGGGTTGCGGCAAGACGCCGAAGGACCGGCTGCAAGGGCGATGGCTCGGAGAGTCGATCGAAAACGTGCCGGAGCCGCACCTCGCCAAGGCCATGGGCTGGGTGAAGGGCACGGCATTCGAGTTCGCCGGGAGCAAGGTGACCGTGACGATCCCGGCCGAATCCCCGCGCACCGGCGCGTTCCGCGTGACCGAGGCGAACGGCGACCGCGTGCTCGTGAGCTTCCTCCGCGAGGAGGGCGGGCGCGACGAGGCGGAGCTGCAGCTCGTCGGCGAGGGGCAGATGCGGTGGAAGATCGGGGACGGTCGGGAGATCGTGCTCGTGAAGGCCGTGCGGAACTAGCTACCGCCGCACCCGCTCCCGCCGGACCCGCAGCCTCCGCGGCTTCTCCCCTTCCCCCTCCGGCACGAGCGTCAGCACCACGTCCTCGGCGAGCGGCCCCGAGATGCGCCTTCGCGCGTCCTCGATCGTCCGCACCTGCTTGCCGTTCACCTCGAGCAGCTTGTCCCCCGGCTCCACGCCCGCGAGCTCGGCCTCGCCGTTCGGCGGCACCATCACGACCACGATCACCTTCGCCCCGCGCTCGGTCCGCTCGCCGAGCGTCAGCGCGATGCTGCCCGCGCCCTTCGCCTCGCCGCTCGCGCTGCCCTCCCCCGGCAGCGTGATGTCCACGCGTGACGTGCTCCTGCCCGCGCGCACTTTCACCGTTGTCGCAGCGCGCCCGAGATCCGACGAATACGCCTCGATCGTCGCCTCGCCCTCCGGCACACCCGCGAGCTTGAACCGGCCCTCGCGATCCGTGCTGACGACCCCACGCGGCAGCGGGCCGAGCGGCAGGTACGTCGGCACCATCCCGAACGCCACACGCGCGCCCACGACGGGTTCGTCGTTCGGATCGATCACCGTGCCCTCGACCTCACCCGCCTCGGCGAGGTCCACCGCCCCGAGATCCACCTCGCGGCTCGGCGCGGGCGCGACCGTGGTGATCTTCTCGCCGGTCGCGAAGTCCGCGTGCGACGCGACGATCCGCACGCGGCCCGGCGCGAGGTCCTTCACCTCGAACGCGCCCTCGGCGTCGCTGCGCGCGCGGCGCACGCCCGCGTCCGTGTAGACGACGACCTCGGCCCCCTCGACGCGCTCGCGCCCGTCGCGCCCCGTGACCTCGCCCTTCGCCGTGATGCCCTCGGCGAGCTCGTACGTGAGTTTGGCCGGCGTGATCTCGACCTCCTGCACGAGCGGCGCCTTGCTCGGCCGCGAGAGCACGAAGCGCAGCGGCAAGCCCGCGGCGTCGGGGATCTCCACGTCGCCGTCGTCGTCCGTGAAGAGCGTGCGCCGGAGCGGGACCGTGGGGTCGAGCGAGACGGCGCGCACCTCGACGCGATCGAGCGCATAACCGCGATCGTCGGTGACGTGCACGAGGACGGCGTCGCGCTGGCGCGGCAGGACGATCTCGACCTCCTTGCGCTCGTTGTCGGGGATCTCGACGATGAGCCGCGCCGCGACGTCGGACGGCGTCTCGGGCCGCGCCACGCTGATCAGGACCTCGTCCGGGACGGCGCCAAACGCGAAGGTGCCGCTGTCGTCGGTGTACGTGACGCGCTCGAGCGTGCCCACGGCCGCGGCGAGCTCGACCCGCGCGCCCGAGACGGGGCGGTGATCGGCGTCGACGACGCGGCCTTCGAGCGAGCCGCCTTGATGCAGCACGACCTTCACGCGCGCCTCGCCGCCAGAGACGATGGTGACGGTCTCGCTCTCGGCCTCGACGTAATCGGGGTGGCGGACGATGGCGTGTACGCGGCCGGGCGGGATGGGCTCGGCGCGGAACTCGCCGTCGGATCGCGTCACCCAGGGGTCGCCGCCACTGCCGAGGGAGGTCGCGGCGAAGCCGCCGGCGCGTGGCAGGTCGGGGATGGGGCCCGGCATCACGCCGAGCTCGCCGATGGGCAGGAGCGGCAGCGGGCCGGGCAAAGCGAGGTCGAAGTGATCCTCGCGGAACTCGGCCATCGCGCTGGTCTCGTCGATCGGCATGCCCTCGATGTCCACGCCGACGACCTCGATCGTCGCGCCGCCGACGGGGAAGCCTCGATCATCAACGACCTCGCCGACGAGCGCGCCGCCGCGCAGGAGCGAGACGCGCACCTCGGTGGCCTCATCGTCCACGGGCACGGCGCTGCGAGGCACGAAGCCCGGCGCGCGCGCGCTGACGGTGGCGTAGCCGAGCGTGATCGGCCCGAGCACGACGACGCCTTTTGCGTCGGTGCGGCCGTGGATCGGGAACGGGCTCAGCCCCTCCTCGACGAGCACGACGCTCGCCTCTTTCACGGGTGGCGCGTTCTCGCCCTCGCCGTCGGTGACCGTCACCGTGATCCGCCGGCCCGGGCCGAGGACGAGCTTCACTTGTTTCTGCGCGGCCCGCTCGATCTCGACGCCGAGCTCGGTCTGGCTCACGCGCTCGCCGAGCTCGGCCTTGAGGTCGTACCCGCCGC